>RHMC01000142.1 GCA_003719395.1 Streptomyces altiplanensis | reverse complement strand
AACCAGAAAACAGAGAATAACTAACCTTTGGGATTTCTGGCGCAGCACACTAGGAGAAAACGGCGTAACTCCAGCACCTGGGAGTGGTCGGAACCCCAGACGGAGCGCAGGGCGGCAATCATCTCCTTCAGGGCCTCGGCTGCGGCGACCGGATCGCTCTCCATAAGGCCGTGCTGCCACATCTGGAGCACGCCGCGGTGGCCGATGACGAACGGGTGGTCAGGCCCGAATGTCTGCTCCAGCAAGCGGGCCGACTCGTCTATACCGACCGGTGCCGCGTTGGCGTCTCCGGCCTTGTCGCGCAGCAGTCCCAGGGAGTAGCGGGCATTGGCGACGTCGATGTGGTGGGCGCCCAGGATCCGCACGGCGTCGTCGATCATGTCCGACAGCTCGGCGGCGGCCCCGGCTGGATCTCCGGCGGCGGCACGCCAGTCGGCCAGCTCGTGCCGCACCACCAGGGTGCGGTGGTCGTCGCGGCCGAACTCCGCCAGGTGCTCGTCCAACAGCTCCCCGAGCCGATCGCGGGCCCCGGCAGGGTCGCCCGCCTCACCCTGCAGGTGCGCCAGCTTCATGCGTACGTTCAGGGTCATGTCGTCGAGGGGCCCAAGGTATGTCCGGCAGTCGGCGAGCAGCTCCTCGTACAGGGCCGTGGCGCGCGGCGCGTCTCCCGTGTCGCGGTGCAGGGAGGCGATCTGGGAGCGGACCGAGAGGGTCCGGCGGTGGTGCGGGTCCTGGACGCGCCGGTGGTCGAGGAGCAGTTCCTCGTAGTCGGCCAGCGCACCGGCCAGGTCGCCCCCGCTGACCCGAGCATTGGCAAGCTCGCCGCGGGCGTCGAAGGTGGCGGGGGCGTCCGGTCCGACCAAACGGGCGCAGTCCGCGGCCAGCTCCGCGTACGCCGCCACGGCCTCTGCGGGGTGCGCGGTGACCCTCAAGAAACGGAGGGAGTTGCTGCGGCAGACGAGGGTGCGGGGGCAGCCGGCGCCGTACTTTTGCCCGGAGGTGGCCGCGAGCTGCCGGTAGTGGTCCATCGCCGCCTGGTAGAGCCCCGCACGGGCGAGGCTCTGGCCGGTCCGGAGCAGGACCTCGTGCACATCGTGGTCCGACCACAGCAGGTGCTCGTCATGGGACCGCAGCGTCTCGGTGTTGGCGCGGAACCGCTGGCCGGTGGCGAAGTCACGTTCCGTCTGTGGCCATGCCTGGAGCAGGGCGTCGGCCGCCGCCTGGACGGTCCGGGCCAGCAGTTCCGGCGGAAGCTGCTCGCGGACACTACGCTGCACCAGCCCGTGGACCCGAACAGGCTGGCCTGGCGCGTAGGTGACCAGGCTGAGCCGGTGCAGGGCGTGCAGCGCGCCTGCAGCATCTTCGGTTGTCGCGGGGATTGGTTGCTGGGTGTCGGGGGTGCGGTGGCGGGTGAGGTGGGTGAGGGCGGGTCGGCTGGTCAGGACATCGGTGGGGATGCCGTTGGGGTCGAGCATCCCGGCGAGTTGGAGCATCGGGCGGGCCAGGCCGGCGGGGCGGAGCCGGTCGGCATGTTCGATGGAGAGGGACCAGGTGGCCGCCACCGTGACAGCTTGGTCGTCGGGCAGGGCGCTGGGCTCGGGGAGCAGGTCGGCCAGTTTCCTGAGCCGGTCGGCCAGCAGACGGCGGTAGCGGGCGCAGGTGACGTGGGTGTCGATGATGTAGGCGGCGGCCTGGGCCAAGGCGAGGGGAAGGTGTCCCAGGTCGGCGGCGAGGCTGTCGATCTGGTCGGTGGGCTCGTGGCGGTCGTGTGCGGCGAGTACGGCGGTGAAATAGGCGGCGGCATCCTGGGGGGTGAACAAGCCCACGGACACCAGGCGTCGGCCGGCGCCGGTCAGGGCGGCCTCACGGCGGCGCGTGGTAACCAGGACACGGCCGCGCGGGCTGGCGGGCGGCCACCAGCCGCGCATATCGGCCGGATCCGCGACGTTGTCCAGTACGACCAGCCACCGGCACGGCTTCTGGCCGGCCTTCGGCTCCAGCCAGGCCAGGAACGCCCGCGCGGACTGCTCAGGGTCGCTGGGGTCGGCGGCAAGGACCTCCACACCGGCCTGCGCGTAGCCGGCCGTGATCGCTGAGCGGCTGCTCGCGCTGATCCACACCAGTACGTCGACCTCACCGCTGTCCCAGGCGGTGCGGGCGTAATCGGCAGCCAGCTGCGTCTTGCCCACCCCGCCGGTCCCGGTCAGTACCTGGCTGAGCACTGCAGTACCCCCCGCTGTCGACCGCCGCCCGCAACTGGTCGACCTCGGCCCGGTGCTGGAACGACAGGGCGCGGGGCGGGATCACGCCGACCTGGTGCGGCCAGGCGGCCGGTGTGCGGGGCGCAGCGTGGTGGTGGACTTGCCCGGCGTAGCCGACGGCGATACCGCCGCGGTCGGCGAAGACGCTGTCGAAGTGGTGAGTCGGCGCGGCCGAGGCGGTACCGGGTGCGCTCAGTCCTGGTGCGGACCCGGCTGGGAAGGGTTTCCCAGCGTCACATCCCCCTGAACCATGCCGGCCGCGAAGCCCCCGTGGTCGGCCCCGACACGCAGGTTCCCGCCCACGGCCAGACCGCTCTGGCGGCCGACACGCTGCGGTGGAAGGTCTGTTGGGCCAGCAGGGTGCGCAGCTCATCGGCGACCCGGGCCCGCTCGATGTCCTCCAGACTTTCCAGCAGGGCCTCGATCCGGCCCTGCCACGCGGCCTCCTGACGGATGCGCATCCGCGCCGCCTCGGCCGCCGAGCCGCCTCCAGCTCGCCCGCGGTCTGATCGAGGCGCTCCAGCTCGACGTGCTCGCGCTGCGGATCTCCCCGGCCGAACCAACGGGCCACCTGCTGGCGTACCCCTGTCCATGCATCTGTGCCTGCGGCCTGCACCACCGCAGTGCCTCCCGCCGCAGCCAGCGCGGTCATTGCCTCCGACAGCATCCTCGCCCTTCCCCCTGAGAGATCAGTCCGAACTTGGGCACGCACCTGCACCTGCACCTGCACCTGCACCTGCACCGGTGCCTTCACCACGTCACTCCATCAGACACGCACCGCCGTTGTCCCTGGTTCCGTCAAGAGAACGGCCGTGGCACCGGGGCCGGCCACCGTACCCGGGGTGAGATTCAGCCGGGCGTCCATGTCGGGGTTCACCTCCCCGTACGGGCGGACGTGGGACCAGAACAGCGAGGTCAGGCCGCGCCGGTCGGCAGGTGCGAGACGGGTCGTAGACCCCCTGGAGGGGGCCGGTGAGGAGTCCGAGCTGGATGTCGTGGTGGCGCAGGTTCTCGGCGATGGCCAGGAGTTCGGCGGCGCCGCGTCCCAGGCGTTTCATCCCGTGCACCGTGAAGATCACCCGCTGGTGGGGAACGGCCTTCTTGGCGGAGTGTGGCACTTGGGGGCGACCTTGCCGCCGCGGGTGCGGCAGGTGCTTCCGGCGGGCACCTCACACGTGGGGCAGTCGAACTGTTCGACGGCGGCGTCCGGTTCGGCGAGCTCTGGCATGTCGCAGAACCCATCGCGAGGGGCTTTGCGCGAAAGCCGTTCTGCGAGAGGTTACGAGAATGAAGATCGGGGGCAAAACGGACGCCGCCCGGCGGGGGTCCGCGATCTCTCAGAACTACTCATTTCTGCGAGCGTGGAGCGTAACGGCCGTTGCGCTCCGCTCCTGCACGTAGTCATGTCGTCGTACCGGATGATCAGAGATGTGGACTATGTTGTGGGGATGACGACCGGGACGGCATTGCGCCACACACGGATTGGCGACCCGGTGCTCTTCTGAGCGCCGTACGGGCCAGTGGGGGCCCGCTGCTCGATCGCGGATCCTGCGCTGCTGCGCGGGCTCCGCCTCCGTCGTGTTGATCACAGGCTCGACACATCAACCACGACAGGAGAATTCATGCCCATCAAGACGTTGCAGATTCCCACCGCGGACGGCCAGGCTGATGCATTCGCCACCTTTCCCGACCGTGGCGAGCAGCACCCGGGGGTGCTGATGTACGCGGACGGCTTCGGCATTCGGCCCGTGCTGCGGGAGATGGCCCGCGAACTGGCCGGGCACGGGTACTACGTGCTCGTCCCCAACCTCTTCTACCGGCACGGCACGGCACCGGTGGTCGAGCTTCCCGAGCACATCGGAGAAGAGGCCCGTCCCGCGATCTTCGCCCAGCTGATGCCCTTGATCGAGGCGCACACCGCCGAACGTGTTCTGAGCGACGCCGACGCCTACCTCAGGTTCCTCACCGCCCAGCCCGAGGTCGGCGCCGGTCCGGTCGCGGTGACCGGCTACTGCATAGGCGGCCTTCTGGCGATGCGCACCGCCGCGGCCCACCCCGCCCAGGTGGCCGCCGTCGCCGCATTCCACGGCCCGGTGGGCGCGACGGGCCCGGCCTCTTCTCCAAGCTCACCGCCCAGGTCCACCTCGGCCACGCCGAAGGCGACATGACGCCCGAGACTCTCGGCGAGCTCAACCAGGCCCTGGACGCCGCAGGTGTCAGCCACACCTCCGAGATCTACCCCGGCACGATCCACGGCTTCACCATGTCCGACACCGACGCTTTCAGCGCCTCCGGACTGAAGCGCCACTGGGACCATCTGCTCCCTCTCCTGGACCGCACCCTGGGCAACAGCTGAGGCTCCGGCTCGGAACCAAACCTGAAGTACACGGCTCTGCGCGTGCCGGCCAATGCCGCCGGCGCCCTGCCGCCCTTGCGCGCCCCGGAAGCACCGGAACTCGATGACGACGAGACAGGCGCGGACTGACCGGCCGAACCCCGCGGGGCGGTGCTGTGCGGCGGGAGGGCCGTGGAGGAGGTGGGGGCGGCCGGGCCGTGGTGGGGGCCTCGCCCAAGCGGGCCTCGACGCACTCCCGTTCGCCGTCGGCCGACGCGGGCCGGAAGCAGGCCCGGACCGTACTGTCGGGGCGGGCCGCGGTCATCCCGGTGTAGACGTAGGTTTCCGTGTCGGCCCTGTTCTCGACGCGCACGTCGTGGGTCGGGCCGTCCCCCGTGACCTCCACCCGGTCACCGATCCGGGCCCCCCACGTCCGGGCCCAGCTCGCGCCGCACTTCTCGCTGTAGCGCAGCTCCACATGGGCGCCGGTGGCGGTGCGGTACGTGATGAGGGTGTCGGGGCTGATGCCGCAGACCAAACGCATCGGGTCCCGCCCCTCGCAGGCGGCTCCGTGACATTGGGGGGCGAGGGAGTGCGGGGGGTAGGCCGACAGTGGTTCGTCCTCCGGGTCCTCCCGATCCGGCAGCAGGAAGAGCAGCAGTGCCGCCCCGACGGCGATCACGATGTACGCCGACGCCAGCGCCACCGTGAGCCGGCCCCTGCGTCCGCGCGGCCGCCGGGTCTCAGGACGTCGGGGCGGTTCCTGCGGCTGTGGCTGGGGTCGCGGCTCATCGGCGACGGGGGCGGCAACGGCCGCGCGTCCGCTCCAGTCCGACTCGGCGATCTCCCACAGGGCCAACAGCCGTCCGTTCGGTTCGTCAGCGACGCGGCACAGTTCCTGTACGGCCTGCCGAGGAGGCAGGCTCTTGCCGTTGAGGTAGCGCTCCCACGAGGACTTGCTGTACGCCGTGCGTTCCGACAGCGCCGCCAGGCTCAGCCCCGTACGGGTCCGCAACTCCCGCAGTGCCACGGTCAGCCGGGTGTGTTCCGCGGTCACTTCGGCGCCGCCTCCTCCCGCAGGGCCTTCCAGGTGTGCGGGCGATGACGCCGTCGACGACCAGCCCGTCCCGTGACTGGACGCGTCCGACCGCGCGCAGCGTCTGCGGGCCGAAGACGCCGTCGATGTCTCCCGGCGGTATGCCCGTCCGGCGCAACAGGCACTGCGCCTCGGCCACTTCCGGCCCCACGTGGGTGTACGCCAGGATGGTGTCCGTGGTGCGGCTCAGGCCCGCGTACCAGCGGCCGTCACGCCGCTCCAGCGGCACGTGTACGAGACCGGTACCAAGGACTCCGTCACGATGGCCGGGGTCGCCCCGACCGTACCGGCGCGTTCGTCCGCGAGCTCGGCGCGGGCATCGGCGAGCCGCACGGCCAGCAGGAGCGCCGCGGAGACGGACAGCGCCAGGGCCACCGCTCCTGCCGTGACCAGGGCTCGCGGGCATCGCACGTACGACTGCCGCTCCATGGGCGTGTGCGCCGGCGTCGACGGGGCGCTCTCCGAGGCACCGGCGGTGACCACGCGGCCGTCCGCCCAGCGTTCGGCGGCGATCTCGTGCAGCACCAGCAGCCGGGCCGGATCGTCACCGCAGAGGTGGGCCATCGCCTCGACGGCCTTCCTCGGCGGCAGTGACCTGCCGTTCAGATACCGCTGCCACGACCTTGCGCTGTACCCGGTCTTCGCCACCAGTTGTCGCGTGCTCAGTTCGCTGCGGTCCTTCATTCTGCGTAATCGCACGATCAACTGGTGTACGTGTGGATGCAGGCCCGCGGGCAGCGCCTTCCAACGCGGCATGTCCCCCCTCACTTGCTTCAGGGCACGCCGGTCCGGCCCTGCGCGTCCCGGCCTCATTCTGCATCAGCCGTCACAGCGCTCACGGAACGGCGACCCCGCCCCGGTGCAGAAGCGGCCACCCCCGCTCGCGGTCGTCCCGCCGTACCGACTCGGCGGGCGACGTCCCCGCAGGTCAGCGCCTGGGACGTCCCGCGCCGACGCCACTTCCACCTCAACTGTGGCCGGACATCGCGCCGTACCCGCAGTCTCGTTGCGGAGCCGGCCGGTGCGGCCGGCTCCACCCATGCCACCTCACCAGGAGCGTTCCCATGAAACTGATCAGAAAGCCGGCGGTGGCCCTGCTCACCTCCGCCGGGCTGGCCGCGGCCCTCACCCCGCTGACAGCCTCGCCCGCCGCAGCCGCCAGCATGCACGGCTGCTCATACCCGCGTGTGTGCGTGTACGACGGTTCCTATTCCAGCGGCACCCTCATCGGCTGGTTCCAGGACACCTACTACCAGAACATGCCGACCGAGATCAGGAACAAACCGGATGCGGTCGTCAACACCCGTAATGACGACTCCGTATGGCTGATCGACACGGGCGCCACCCCGGACAGGTACATCTGCATCCCGGCGAACACCGCCGTGAACCTCGGCAACTACGCACACCCCAACGGCACCACCTGGGCGAACGACGTCGACACGATCAAGATCTTTGGCGATCCCGACGATGGGAAGTGCAGCGGCACCAACCAGGTGCGGCAGGGCACCGTCCCCGCCGACTGGCCGTAACAAACGCGGCCGTCCCCGGCCCCCGGTCCCGGGGACGGCCGTTTACGCCACAGCGAGACGCTCACGATCCGGCGCCCTCTACTGCGTGCTGATGCGGGGCCCGACCAGGCATGCGGCAGCGCCGACGTGAGCGAGACGTTGTCGTCCGGGACAGCGCCCTCGAGCTGCTCCGGCGCGCGGACATCAAAAGTCACGGCGCCCAGGTCTGCCCTGCCCCGCTGACAACGCCGGACAGCCGTGGTGCTTCGCGTGCGCCCTGCGGGGCTGCCCCGCCCAAGGCGGGCTCCGTGTTCGTTCCTGAGGTCATGGGACGGGTCGGATGGTTATCCGATGTACGTGGCGGCCGGGAGGGATTCTGTGAGGCGGTCCAGCCGCGTGTAGCGGGCCCGTACGAGCCGGGCGCGGTTCTGGACGCACCGGGCCGTGCCGGTGGGCGGTGCGGACAGGCGCCGGCCGATGCCCGGTCTGCAGTGAGGTCAGGTTCGTGGTCTGGGCTGCCCGGTGGTGCGGTCGAGGCCGGGCAGCTGGGGCGGGAAGTGCCGCTCAAGGATCTCCGCCCACTGGTGCAGGACGACGAAGCCGGTGGTGTCGGCCCGCGCCTGGACCAACTCGGTCAGCGCGTCGATGAACGGCTGAGCAGGCGTTCCCGGTGGCATCGCGGCGGCGGCCTGCTTCAGGCGTTCATGCGCGGTCGGGAAGATCTCCTTGGCCCACCCGTCCTGTTCCTTGATGCGCCGGGAGCCCGCCTCCCAGCCGATCTGCGTGGTGATCCACTGCGGGCAGTCAGGCATGTGCCGCATGGAGAGCGCCGTCACGGCGCCCTCGCCCGGCAACGTCACGACCACCACGTCAAGTTGTGCAGTGGACAGCAGTGGACAGGGGTCGTCCTGTCTGTGCGGGATCGCCGTGTACGCGGGCGAGCGCGCCGACGATCGTGTGCGCCCCTGGGGGCCGGTCGGCTTCTCGCACTCCTTCTTCGCATTGTCCCGGTTCGGACCGAGCTTCACATCGTGAAGCCACGACGAGTCGCTTCTCGGCCTCCGGCGCGGGGCCGAGGAGAGCGTCCGCCGGACGCATGCCGCGTCGAGACCGCCGACGATCACCATGCCGGTCTCGTCGTACACCACCGCCCACGGGCGGGGTGGCCCCTCCGGCAGGGGCGCGCGGTCGTCGCGGCGCAGGGTGCCGTGCGGTCGCGGGCGAGCACGTCGGCCGCGAGCTCGGCGAAGTGAGGGGCGGCCGGGTGGGCGGACCGGCCGGCGGGCCAGGCGCCGGTGATCCGCTGGGTGAGGGGGCGGCCTGCCAGTGGCCGCCAGACGACGCGGGGCTCCTTGCGGGCCACCGGCCCCTGGTCGAAGGCGATGCCGTGGCCCGCGTGGACGAGGGCCAGCAGGAACTCGGGATGGGAGGCGTGCCGGAGCCGGGTGGGCACGAAGCCCCCGGCCCGGCAGGTGTCGATGATCCGGTCGTACCAGCCGGGGGCCTGCGCACGCGGAAGGAGCACGAGGTCGTGACCGGACAGCTCGGCGAGCGCGACCTCCGGAAGCCGGGCCAGTGGTGAGGTGCGGGGCAGGACGACGCCGAGTTCCACGCACACCTCCGGGCCGAGGCGGAGTCCGGTGGCGTCCACGGGCTGGTGGACGAGGCCGACGTCGAGCCCGCCGGAGGCGAGCAGCCGCAGCTGCTCGTCGGTGGAGATTTCCTGGAGATCGACGGACATGCCCGGGTAGTGCTCCGCGCAGGCGCCGAGCAGCAGGGACAGCGTGGCGACCGTCGTGTCGGGAGGTACACCCGCGCGCAGGGTGCCCAGATCGCCGTCCCCGGCGCGGCGGGCCAGTGTCCGCAACCGCTCCTCGCGGACCAGCAGTTCACGGGCTTCGTCCAGCAACACCGTTCCTGCGGGCGTCAGTTTGACCTGCCGATGAGACCGGTCGAACAGTTCGGCGCCGAGATCCTTCTCCAGTCTGCGCACCGCTTGGCTGAGGGGTGGTTGGGCCATGCCAAGCTGGTCGGCGGCCCGGCTGAAATGCAGCTCGTCGGCGACGGCGACAAAGATGCGCAGGTGGCGCAAGAGATCCACAGCCAGAAACCTTACGTGAGGGGCGAACCGATGGTCGAGGAACGGATCCGCGAGGTCTTCGCGGGGGTGGGTGCCGAGGGATTGCTGCACGCGGTTCCCATCGGCGGGGAGTCGGGCCGTGAGGAGGTGGCCTTCGGTACGCGTTCGGCAGCCGACGAAGTGGCCGTCGGCGCTGACGAGCCCGTCGTGATCGCCTCGATCTTCAAGGTGCTGCTGGTCCTGGAGTTCGCGCGCCAGGTCGCCGCCGGCCAGCTCGACCCCCGGGAGCGGGTCCGGGTCACGGCGGCCGACCGGCTCGGGGGCTGGGGCACGGCCGGCTGTGCGGACGACGTCGAGCTGTCCCTGCGCGACCTGGCCTTCTTCGCAATCTCGGTGAGCGACAACTCGGCAGCGGACCTGTTGCTGGCACAGGTCGGCCTGGATACGGTGCGGCTCCTGGCCGAGGAACTCCGCCTCGACGGGACCAGGATCGTGGGCGGTCCTCGCGACGTACTGCAGTCGATGCTCACCGAGGCCGGCGCACGCGACGAAAGGGAGTTCGCCCTCCGTTACCCGGCTCTCCCGGACGAGCGCAAGAGACGGATGAGCGTGCTGGATCCCTCGCGGACCAACGCCAGCACGCCCCGCGAGATCACCCGGCTGCTGCGCCTCGTCTGGCGTGACGAGGCGGGCCCACCGGACGCTGCGCGCAGGTGCGGGAACTGATGGCCCGCCAGGTTTTCCGGCACCGGCTGGTGTCGGGGTTCCCGGACGAGGTGACGATCGCGGCGAAGACCGGGACCCTGCCCGGCCTGCACATGGAGGCGGGGGTCGTCCGGTATCCCGACGGCAGCCGCTACGCGGTCTCCGTCTTCGCCCGCACGCGGGAGCTTGCCGCCTCACGTCCGGCCGTGGACGCGGCGATCGGCGCAGCGGCTCGGATCGCCGTCGAATTTCTACGCCGCCACAGCATCTGACCTGGTCTCATATGCCTGCGCGTATGAGACCGCAGGCATTTTGATCTTGGACGGCGGCGGGTACCTCCTGATCTCCTGGCCTCATGAGCGACGACACAGACGCACAGCGCCCGAAGCGGCGCATCCAGGGTTTCGGTCGACGTACGGTGCTGCGCGGCGCCACGTTCGGCGCGGCCGCTCCGTTCCCTCCCCTCCCCCGCCCCCGCCGCCGCCGCGACGACGACGCGCAAGGGCTCACCGGCCGGTTCGGCGTCCTTCCGCTGGCTGGGCACGTCCGGCTGGCGCATCGACGTCGAGGGGCGGACGGTGCTCTTCGACCCGTACGTCACCCGGTTCAAGACCGGCCTGTTCGACGGGGGCTTCGAGCCGGGTACGAAGCTGAGGTCCGATCCCGAACGGATACGGAAGCACATCGGCCGCCCCGAGATCGTCCTGGTCAGCCACTCCCACTGGGACCACATCGCCGACGTGCCCCACATCGCCATGACCACCGGCGCCCGGGTCGTCGGCACCGAGACCACGTTCCACCTGCTGGTCGCGTTCGGTGTCGACCCTGGGCAGATCTCGGTCGTGAAAGGCGGCGAGGTGTTGGACTTCGACGGACTCACGGTCGAGGTCGTGTCAAGCCTGCACAGCCGCAACAAGCGGCACACCTATTTCGCCCCGGGCACGCTCAACGCGCCACCGTCGGCAGCCCCCCGTACCATCTCCGACCTGCCGGAGGGCGACACGCTCGCTTTCCAGGTGACGGCCGGGAGCGGCGGCCCCTCGGCCTTCCTGATGGGCGCCAGCGACTTCTCCGAGCGGGCGGTCCAAGGGCTGAGCCCTGATCTCGCGATGATCGCGGTGCCGTCCAGCGCCTCGACGTCCCGCTATGTGCCCCGGCTGCTGCGGGCACTCGGGCGGCCCGGCGTCGTCGTGCCCGTCCACTGGGACAACTTCGAGGAGCCCTTGAGCGAACCACCGCGCCGCGACCCGGTGATGGACCTGGACGCGTTCGTCGCGCTGGTCCACCAGGAGTCTCCGACAAGCCGGATCGTCGTCCCGGACTACCGCACCACCTACGGCGGAGACATGCGGCCGAAGAGCCCTGCCCCGTAGCGAAGAGCGGAGCCAGGCACCCCGTTCAGTGCGGTGGCGGGGCCGGGTCCAGGGCGTTGCCGACGGTGCAGCCGCCCTCGCCGGGCATCCGCTGGATTCGGGAGGGCACCCACACCTTGGTGGCGCCAGGGCTCACGCGGGCAAGAAGACAGTCCTGCGGGTCGAAGCCGTTGCCCTTCACCGACAGGAGAACGCCGACCCGGCCGCCGTCCGCCTTCACCTCGGTACGGATCGCCGGATGCAGATCCAGGGCGGCGACCCTACGGCGCACCTCCGCCTCGTACACCCGGCCGCTCTCCGGCACCCGGGGAAGTTCCGCGCGGAGCTCCTCGTACGGCAGCCGGGGCGGTTCGGTGGCGGGGCGAAGGTCAGCGGAAGGGCGTCCGGGCAGTCCACGTCACGGGGCTCCTCACGCCACTCCGACTCGGGCGACACCCGCACCGCGAAACAGCGCCACACGACGACCTCGTCAATGTCGAGCCATCCGTTGTACGCCGAGCCGGACGTGCGGACGAGCACGTCGATGCCGTCCCCGTCGTGTGTCGAGGTACCCGTCACGCGCAGGACCTCCACCCCGTCGATGCCCGAGGCGGAACGCCCGACCTCCTCCGCCGTGCGCGGACGCTGACCGTAGAGGCGCTCGCCCGCCTTCCTGGCCACCTCCCGTGCGGCGTCCGTCGCCTCGCCCTCGGAGGACTGCACCACCCCGCAGCCGACGGTGAACAGCAACAACGGGGTCAGCAGCAGCAGTCGGCGCATGTACCCACCCTTCCGGCGCCGCACGCGGCGGGCAACCGCTCGCGTACTCGGACCGGCGTAGGTGATCGTACTCAGCCGGCACGGCGATCAGACGTGGGCGTCGCCCGTGAGGTGAGGTACCACGATGACGTCGTCCATGCCGGAACCGGGCAGTGGGGTCCCGCGGGCTGCCTCGGCCTGCCGTCACTCGGCGGAGGGCTCGGTTGAGCCGATGCCGGCGGCGATGAGGGTGAAGAGCCGCTCGTCTCCTCGGACCTCTCCCAGAACGGACACCCGAGGGCTCCTGCGCTCGTCGCCGAGGTGGCCTGTGAGGGTGCAGAGCTCGACGAGGTGGCCCGCCACGCCCCGACACACCAACAGACAGTCACTCACCCCACCACGCGGCAACACCCTCCTGGCCCCTGGCACCTCCCAGTGGTCCGCGCAAAGGAGCGCCAGGTGGACTGGCGACCCCGGCTCGCCCTGCCTAGCGTCAGCCGTGGTCAACGCCCCGCCGTCCGTCGTGCCGCGGGGCGTCCGTCCTTCGCCACGTAACCGGGGGGTACGTCAGGATGTCTGCCATCGGAAATTCCGGGCTCTTGGGGAGCCGGTTCGATGCACTTGCGAGCAACACGATCGACTACTGGATGCTGCCGGACGACCCGTCCCTGACCAACCACGGCGTCCTCGACGCCGTATCGGCGGCACCCGTTCTGCCCGACGCTTCCCTACAGCTCTACATCCACGTGCCGATATGCGCGCAGAACTGCACCTTCTGCGCCTTCACCGGCGCGAACAGCATCAGCTACAAGATGGCGGAACGCTATTCGAAGCTGGTGATGTGGCAGCTGACGGACCTCATGGACCGCGTCCAGGTGAACGGCCACCACATCAGCTCCGTGCACATCGGCGGAGGCAGCCCGGACCTCCTCGGGTCCCATGTCGGCAGAATCCTGGAAGGCGTCAGGGCACTGCCGGGCTGCACCGACACCACCGAGTTCTCCGTCGAGATGACGCTGAGCACCACCCAGCCCGACTTCATCGAGGAACTGGTCCGCCACGACGTGACGAAGGCGTCGTTCGGAATCCAGACGCTCGACCCGGACCTCCGTGCGCACATGCGCCAGCCGCGCTCGCTCACGCATCTGTCGAAGGTGCTCGACATGATCGACGGGCGCATTCCCGTCGTCAACGCCGACCTCATCACGTGTCTGCCTGGCCAGTCCCTCGCCATGGCCCTCGACGACCTGCAAGCCCTCATCGAGCACCCCTCGATCAACGCGATCAGTTCCTACCTGCTGACGTCCGGCGCCTCGCCGTCCCTGATCGGCGGGCTGCTCTCCGGCGCCCTGCCGCAGCAGGCATCCCCGCACGACCGCGCGCTCATGCGCCTCAACACCTACGGCACCCTGCTGCGCCAGGGGTGGGTGCGTCGCGGCACCAACACGTACATCGACCCGTCCGCCGTGCCCGCGACCACACTCGACAAGATCAGCGGCAACGAGTGCCTGGGACAGAGCCACCATGCAGCGTTCCTGCTGGGCGTCGGCGCCAGCGCGATCTCCAGCATGCCCGGCGTCCGACTGGAGCAGGTGAGCTCCCTGGGCCAGTGGATGGCCGCCGCGGAGCGGAAGGAGCACCCGCTGCACCTGCCCAAGTGCGCCACCGTCCCGCAGGCCGACACCGCCCTGTGGGTCTTCCCCCTCCGCCACGAGGGGCTGCCGCAGCACCGATACGACTGGATGCTCGCGAACGGCGCGCTCGACGACGAGCAGGTCCGAACCCTCCGGACCCTCTGCGACGAGGCCTCGTGCGGCACACGGCCGCGGGCTACGAACTCACCGTCCTCGGCGAGGTCTTCATGGGCCACCTGGTACGCCTGCTGAAGAAGGAGGCCAACCGCAAGGCCGTCGACGACTACATCAGCGAAGGCCTCGCCCTGGGCAACGCGATCGCCGCCGGCGAGCTCAAGGACCGCCGCAGCGTGAACAACCGCCAGGTCGCCGACCTCCACCTGAGCGGGACCAGCGCCGTGTCGACGCCCTGACCTCAGCAGCACCGAGGTGAACCACGGCTGCGGGGCGGGCGTTCGATGCCGGGGCTGCTGTCGGGCCTGCCCCACCAGAACTGCTGGACGATCGCAGAGTGGGCGGGAGAGAAGTCCCCGCACGGCAATGCGGCATCTGCTGTGCAGGGCGTCCTGGGCCGCCGATGCGGTGCGTGACGACGTACGCGAGCACATCGAGCCTCCGCCAACTTGAAGTCGCAGGTCAAAGGGCTGGTGTGACCGGTTCTCGGGGTGCTCACGCTGGTCGTGGGCGGTAGTCTGCGGAGCAGATCGTCCGTCAGCGGTCACCGAGGCGTCGGCAGACGACCGCTTTCCCCGACTCACGCCGCTGCGGGCATCCTCTCGGCCGCGCGACGGCGCTTCCAGTACGCGACGGTCAGCACGACCAGCAGCGGCCCCCAAAGGATCAGCGGCGCGTAGCAGAAATAGAACCAGGCAGCCTCCCAGCCGGTGGCCCGGCTCGGGGAGCCGGCCGGCAGGTCGTCACCTCGGATCGTCGTGCCCCTGATCTCAGAGGCAATGAACAGGACAGTGAACAGGAGCGTGAGAATCGTGGCCCCGGCGGCGGCCGGGACGACCGCTGCCTTCGTAGGGATCCTGCGGCCGCGTAGGAACGGGACCCCGCCCGGGAACACCTCGCCCCAGCGGGCGATCAGGCCGATCGCGGTGAACGCGAAGATCTCGGACATCACCGACAGGAGGACAATGTACGCCCGCTCACCGACCCCGGTCCCGCCGTCGAACGCGGCCGGGAGCCGCCAGATACTCGAGGGCAGGACGATCAACGGCACGGCGTAGGCCACGAGTTGCAGTCTCCGGGGCACTCCGGCAACGGGCTCGTGGGCCGCCCGCCATGCGGTGCGCAGTCGCCCGAAGCGGGCGGCAGTGAGTTCTTCGACGCGCAGGAGCGGCTGCATACGCGGTCCTCGACTTCGGTGGGCCGGTGGCCGGCCCGTTCACTGATGAAGATTCCAGCCATGGGTACCACCGAGGATCGCTCTACGGGCTGAACTCGGCTCCGCCTGAAGGCCGACACAGCCGTGCGACCGAAGAATGACTGCAGGTGGTGCCCGGCAACCAGAGGTCGGACTGTGCAAGCCTGGTTCTGAGAACTGGCGACGCTCCCGCAGCGCGTGAGCCCTTTGCCTTGACGGTGCGCTGCTGCTGGGGCGGGGCGTCCACGCCCGTCCGCAGCATCTGGTCGATGAACGGCTTGTAAGCAGCCGTGTCCCCCGGGGTCGCGGTCTCTCGCGAGGCTCCGGCCAGGCCGACTCCAACGCCGCTTTGACCGTGAGGAACCCGACACCGTGCTCGCACATCAAGGCCCGGCAGGACATCCCGCCCGTACATCACGGCGGACCGCCCCATACAAGCCCACCCTGGACTTCGGCGGCGCCACCGCACTTCGTCCCGCTTGGCACTCCAGTGCTCCCCGTACAAACCCCGCGGCGTTGTCCGGTGTTCACCGGTTCGATCTGGAGTGCAGCGGTTCTCCAGTCACTTGAAGTTGCCTCTCCCGGGTGATGCCTCGGATCTCTGATGGCGTCCCGCCGGATGGTGTAGCCGATCAAGGTGCCGGAATCCGCAGGTCGGGGAAGGTGGCGCCGCCGGACCGGGTGTTCAACTCGCCTCAGCAGGGCGCCTCGTGGACTGCCGCCTCTGCGGAGATCGTCAGGGGCCTCGTACCGGAACGCGTAACGCTTGATCCCCTACACCACGACGCGGGACACGACCGCATCTCTCAGCACGCCTCCGGCTCACAGCGGAAGGCTGGACTTTGCCGGATCGGTGACGCAGGCCCGTCACAGCCTGTCGAGCTCCCTCGTCGTGCGCCCGAGACAGGTGACTGGTCCCGCGTCCGGCACCTCGATCTCATGGAAACCCAGACGGTCGCAGAAGGCCCTGGCCGGAGCGTTGGCCGTCACCATGGACAGATGGACAGCCGGCACACCGCGGTCCTGGAGGGCTTGCAACAACGCCCGTATCAACTCACGTCCGTGGCCGCGTCCCTGCCACTCGGGAAGCAGATCGATGTGCAGATGAGCCGGGTACCCGGCGACTTCGCTGACTACCATCCGCTCGGGGTGATGCAGCAGCTGGACGATCACCTCGTCCGGCGTGCTCGGCGCCCCGAGGGGCTCCGGACAGCGATCCGCGACCAGGGGCAGCCACTGCGTCCGGAAGTCCTCAGCGAAGCGAGGACTGTCCGCGGTGCCGAGGACGTATCCGAACCGCCTGCCCCCGCCCGTCATCCAGCACGAAGGCCAGCTCCGGCTCCAGATGGACGTACGGAGCCGAGAAGGCCACCGGAAAGATCCCGGGGTCCGCGTAGACCGGCCGGCTGTCCCGCCCGTTGTGCGCAGTGCGGATGCAGATGTCGTCGAGGGCTTCTCGGTCCTCGGAGCGGTACGGACGTATGGCGGGAGAGGAGGTCACCACAGCATCCTGCACCTTGAAGTCCTCCGCGTGCACCCGATGTCAGGACTCGTCCCACCCTCGCTCGACCGGTCCGGCCGAAGGGCGTCACGGCATCCGAGTGGCCGCGCTCGTGCGGGCCTTCGTCGACGCGGCGCTCACCACGCATTCGGCCCCGCCGCAGCCGTCTGCTGCTGCAAACCGCTCCTCAAACCCACCACATGGGACATGGTCTTCAGTTGCAGCGTTACCGTCGGGGCTTATCTGCGAAGACCCACCGGTTGCCCGCCAGGGCGTCGTTCTGCTCGGGCAGCGGGCCGCGTCCGTGATGGCGGGTGAAGTCGAAGGGGGTACGGACCGACGTGGACCAGCCCTGACTCGCGAGATCACCTGCGGAGTCGGGCCGCGGCTCCCTGTCGAACAGGTTGAGCAGGTCGATGCCGAGCTGGTGTTTCGTCGAGGTGTAGAGCGGGCTGTCGCGGTATTCCAGCAAGTCCTTTTCGAGCTTGACCTCGAAGGCCAGAGCGCTCCCTCCCGCGCTCAACCGGTCCACCGTGTCGATGAGGTACGTCTCGGCGGCAGGCGGCAGGTAGAACAGCAGCCCCTCGGCCAGCCAGACGCTTGGTGCGGCCGTGTCGAAGCCGGCGTCGGCGAGCGCTCCGGCCCAGTCGGCGCGCAGATCGATCGGAATGGGTACGCGCGCTGCCTTGGGGGTCGCCGACAGCCTGTTGAGTACTTTGTGCTTGAACGCCAGCACTCCTTCCCTGTCGATCTCGAAGATCACGCAGCCGGGGGGCCAGTCGAGCCGGAAAGCTCGCGAATCCAGCCCTGCCCCGAGCAGCACCACTTGGCGGGCGCTTCCCGTGTGCACCGACCGGAGGAGAAAGTCGTCGAGGACCCTCGTCCGCAGACCGAAGTAGCGCGCAAATCGTCCCCACAACGGGTTCGCGTCCCCGTCCGGGACCTGTTGCATGCGGACCGGCCAGCCGGCGGACGCCGGTGCGGCGTGCACGAAGTGCTCCGCGTAGACGTCCCGCGCCAGGGCGTCGTGGCGGTGGGTCTCGATCGCCCGTGCCGCGGCAACCATGAGGGCGGTCACGCCTACACCTCCTTCCACGCTTCCCACGTCGGTGTCGCGATGCGCTGCGTCGACCACGCTTCCTCCATTGGCGAGTTGAGATCACGAACAGCGAGGGATACGACTGATGGGCAGAGGGGGCGCGACAACGCCGCTCTGGGCTCCTTGCCCCGTTATCTTTTTCGCGGTCCTGCAACGGGACCGCTGGCCTCCGGGCCCGGCA
>RHMC01000141.1 GCA_003719395.1 Streptomyces altiplanensis | reverse complement strand
TCGATTCAAGCGACTCTGCCGAACGCTGACCGAGTGAAGATCACCAACAGCATCCCGAATGTGAGACAGAGCCGATTACGGCGTGGGACGCCTGTCAGGGACGCGGGGCTTTTTCACCATGCATGGCTGTGTATTCGGCCGCGAGCCAAGAGCCAAGGTCGTTGATGAGCATCTCGAGCACCGCCGGGTCGGGTGAGGGCACACGTCCAGTGGACGCGGCGACATGCATCTGCTCGACGCGCTCGGGGTAGTAGCGGCCGAAGAGCTCGGCGGACTGCTCAAGGTCGCTGGTCCAGCCGCCCCAACGGGGCATGATCAGGGTGAAACCTGTGCGGACGATACGACGACCAACAAAACGGCTGAGGGACCGGCGATCGGCGTCCGTCGTGGCTTCAGCTGCTTTGGCACGCCAGCGTGGAAGCACGCGGGCAAGGTCACCGTTGGTCTCCCGCGCGAGGAGAGCTGTGGGGCGGTAACGGGGCAGTTGTTCTGCGAGGTCAGGGCCCAGCAACGGGGTGCAGAGGCAGGCGATGAAGAAGCCGCCATCGTGCCGGTCGACATCGCTGAGCAGAAACCGCGTACTGGTCAGCAAGATCCCGACGCCATCGGTCTGCGGGAATGCACGGTCGAGCATGACCTCGATGGTTTTGGCGTCAGCGCGGTCGCCTTCGGTGGGCTCACCGTGTAGGGCGAACTGGAGGTCGAGGTCGGAGACTCCAGGGATGGCGGTGCCACGGGGGATGCTGCCGTAGAGGTAGGCGCTGTGCAGGCGCGTACCGTCAAACGTCTCGGTGATACGAGCGCGGGCGGCATCGATGACGGGAACGAACGCCGCCGGCACTCGGTCCAGTGCGCCTTCGCGTGCGATCGTCCCGTCGCGGTCCAGTCCTCGTTCATGCATGCAGCTACTGTGCCTTGTGCTGTTACGTGCCGCCGAGCGGATTTCCGAGACGGTGTGGCGTCCGAGACTCGCACCGCCCACGCATCCGCCAGCGAGAGGCGTAGCACCGGCCCTCCAGGATCGATCGACGCGACCTTGCCGTCCTCGTTCGTTCCCCAGCCCGCAGGCGGGGCACTGCTGTGGGGCGTGCGTGGTTTCACGCGAGACCGAGTATCGCAATCGAACACCACGGTCACCCTCCGCAACCGCTCCCCAAGATCTGCACCAGAACCCCCTGGAGATCAACGAAGCCACTACGAGTGTGACTGCGGCGGTGAGCATCACTGGAGCACCGACGTGAAAAGCCACCGATTCCCGCCGCTGCCCACCGGCTGCTCGGGCGAGCTCTGGACGCTGCAGAAGCCGACCCATTCCGAGAACTGCCTCGGCTGATCGGCAGCCACTGAATCGTGCTGAAGCCTCCTGTGGAGCCGATGCTCGCCCTAGCCGCGCGAGGCCGCGCCCGGGCCGGGCACGCTTCCTGGCGGGCTGGCCTTCGAGACCAAGTTATGGACAGGGTCCGATCTTGTCCGTTGTCCGCATGAACTGCTCCGTGTCCGTGGCCCGTTCGCCGAGCTCGGCATCCCGGCCTCTACGTGGCACCGGCACCCGGGTCTGTACTGCGGAGTAGCCCGAGGGCTCGGATCCGGTCAGGTCTTGGGAACGCGCCGGCCTCCAGCGGAGCGAAATGGCAACGAGATGTTCACGAACAGCCCGAGCCGCAGCCGCACGCTCCCTGCGAGTCCAGGGCAGGTCCGGGTGCTCGGGTGTCGGCGGCCGGGTGGGCGGCAGGTGCGCAGCAGCCCCTGCCCTGCCAGGCGTCGCGGCCCTCCTTGACCGCGATGGCGGCAATCGCGAGGGCGGCGATCGGGTCGGCCCAGGACCAGCCGAGAACGGCGTTCAGGATCAGGCCGGCCAGCAGGACGGCGGAGAGGTAGGTGCACAGCAGGGTCTGCTTGGAGTCGGCGACCGCGCTCGCGGAGCCGAGTTCCCGCCCGGCCTTGCGTTGGGCGGCGGACAGGAACGGCATGACCGCCAGGGAGAGGGCGGCCAGCACGATGCCGGGGATCGAGCGGTCAGCCTCGGTGCTCCCGGCCAGCGCGCGCACGGCGTCGATGCTGACGTAGGCGGCGAGCGTGAAGAAGGAGAGGGCGATGATCCGCAGGGTGGTCTTCTCCCGCGCCTTACGGATCGCGTGCTCGCGGGCGGAGAACTGCCAGGCGACCGCGGCGGCGGAGGAGACCTCGATGACTGAGTCCAGACCGAAGCCGACCAGGGCCGTGGAGGAAGCCAGGGTGCCGGCGGTGAGGGCGACGGTCGCTTCGATGACGTTGTAGGTGATGGTCGCGGTGACCATGAGCCGTATCCGGCGGGTGAGCGCGTCGCGGCGGGCCGGGGACGGGCCGAGCGATATCGCGGTCATCAGCAGCAGTCCTTTGTGGCGGCGTCCAGGCAAGTCTTGTCCGACTCGACCGCGACCACGGCAGCGAGCAGGTGGTCCAGGGCGTGGCCGAGGCGTTCGTCGGCGAGCTCGTAGCGGGTGCGGCGCCCGTCCGGGGCGGTCACGACCAGGCCGCAGTCCCGCAGGCAGGCAAGGTGGTTCGACAGCCGGGTGCGGGAGACACCGAGCGCCTCGGCGAGGTCGGCCGGGTAGGCCGGCGCCTGGCGCAGGGCGAGCAGGATCCGGCAGCGGATCGGATCGGCGAGCGCGCGGCCGAAGCGGGCCAGCACGTCGATGTCGGAAGCAACGGTCAGCACACCACGACAGTACACAATATCCTGAATTCAGAAAATCATGGATAGTCGGCCGATGGGGGTGGCGGGCATACGCTCGGCCCACGGGTCGGCATCGAAAGGACGAGAATTGTGACGGACGACGGGCGGGACCTGGCGGGTGTCCAGCGCGCGCACTGGCAGCACACCTGTGCCGCCCACCCGGGGATGTACGGCGAGGAGCCGTCCGAGCCCGCGGTTCACGCAGCTGAGGTCTTCCGCGCCGCCGGGGCCCGGGACGTTCTCGAACTCGGCGCCGGCCACGGCCGCGACGCCCTGTACCTCGCGGCCCAGGGCTTCAGCGTTCAGGCCACCGGCTTCTCCACGACCGGACTCGACCAGCTGCGCCACGCCGCCCGTGCCCGAGGGCTGGATGGCTGCGTGACCACGGCCGTGCACGACGTCCGGGAAGCCCTGCCGCTGCCGGACGCATCCGTCGACGCGGTGTTCGCGCACATGCTGCTGTGCATGGCGTTGTCCACCAAGGAGATCCACATGCTGGTCGGCGAGGTCGCCCGGGTGCTGCGGCCCGGCGGCACCTTCGTCTACACCGTCCGCCACACCGGCGACGCACACTCCGGCACCGGCACCGCCCGCGGGGACGGCATCTTCGAACGCGGCGGCTTCGCCGTGCACTTCTTCGACCGCCCCCTCCTCGACGCCCTCGCCGACGGCTGGCACCTGGACCAGGTCCACGCCTTCGAGGAGGGCGGACCGCCCCGCCGACTGTGGCGCGTCACCCAGAGCCGGCCGCACTGACCCGACCCTCATGATCGGCGGTGTCTCGTGATCCGCTGAGTCCAGGGCGTGCGCCCATCACGCGGTACATGCCGATCGAGTTGTGCGCGGCGGTATTGGCGAAGCCGTACTTCTCGTAGAGGAAGCGGGCGGGGCCGTCGGCGATCAGGGATACGTATGCGGTGGCGGGTGCCCGGCGCTCCAGTTCCTCGGTGAGGGCGGCCATGATGCGTGTGCCGAGGCCGCGGCCCTGGTGTGCGGGATGTACGCAGATGTCGACAATCTGGAACGCGGTACCGCCGTCACCGATGATGCGCCCCATGCCGACGGGCTTCCCCTCGTGGTGGACGACCACCCCGTGCCATGTGTTGGGCAGGGCGAGCGCGACCGCTTCCGGGGCTTTGTCCGAGAGGCCGGCGCCGGTGCGCAGGCGGCGGAAAACCTCGCCGGAGGGCACACCCACGCTCAGCTCGTACGGGTCGTTCAAACCATCCACTCCGATCGTGCGATGTGCGCCTGATGGCCTGTCGTGATGCTCGGCTCAGTGGTCAGTGGCCGGATTCGGCGTGGTTGCCGTGGTCGCTGAGCTGTGCTTCGAACCAGTCGTGAAGGGCGTCGACGAGGGCGGGTTCTGCGGTGGTGTAGGTGAGGGTGGCCCCGTCGGGCCGTTCCCGGTAGCGGACTTCGATGTGTTTGTAGCCGTCTTCCAGTTCCGCCAGGCCCGGCATGCTGTCGCCGTGTATCTGGGCGGGGTCGCCGAAGTCTCCCTGGCTGAACGCTTTGACCTCCTGCTGGAGGTGGGTGCGTATGAGGTTGACCTGGGTGGTGTCGTCGGGCTGGTCGGCTGACGACGTCCTGGACGCCGCCCGTCTCGGTGGGGGTGAAGTGGTGGGTGGTTTGTTCGAGGTCGAAGGGCATCACGGTCCGGCCGCGCTCGGCGACTGTCCCTTGTCGGCCGGTCCTTGCCTCGCCGCTGTCCTGCTGAATGCCGCCGATCAGGAGAGCTGCGCCCAGTGCCGCGCCTACACCTGCCGCGGTGATGCCGGCCGTCAGCAGCCGACGCTTGCCGTACTTCATCCAGTGCCTCCGTGAGCACTTCGAGGGCGTGCGGTACGCCCGTTGCGTGGTGAATGGGATCGCTGCGATGCCGTGGGCGACAGGGGTGCTTCGGGCGAGGGTCTTCGACTTCGGCTGCGCCGTGGCTGTGGGAGTGCCGGGGCGCCGGTCCCTGCCGGCCTTTGGGCGTGGGCCTACTGGTGCTTGGCGGGGATCAGGCACAGGACGATGACGGCGGAGAGCGCGGCCATGCCGGTGGCGACGAGGAACGCGTCGTCGAAGCCCGAGGCGCTCTGGGCGCCGGTGCGGGCGGCGCTGCTCGTGGCAGCGGCGCTGGAGACGGCCGGGCTTCCGGCCGAGGCACCGAACTCGTGGAAGGTGCTGACACGCCCGACGTCACCCCGGCCTCGTGGGGAGCGACGGTGGCGAGCGCGGTGGCGGAGGCAACGACGAACAGCGCGCCCAGTCCCGCCGCGGCGACGCTCACCCCGGTGACCATCGCGGTGGTCCCGGACCAGAGCACCGGCAGGAGGAACCCGGCGGCCGCGACGGCCAGGGAGAGCACGGCCAGCAGCCGTGCTCCCAGACGGCCGATCACCCGGCCGGCGGCTGCGGCGGCGGCCATGGTCAGCAGCGCCACCGGCAGGAACAGCACACCGGTCATCAGAGCACCATGCCCCTGGAGGTTCTGGAGGTAGAAGGAGCCGAGGAAGAAGGCCCCCACCATCAGCGCCGTCGTCACAGCGATCACGAAGATGCCCGCCACCACCGGGCGCCGGCCCAGCAGCCTCAGGTCCATCAGCGGTGCCGCCGCCCGGCGTTGCCACAGGGCAAAAGCCGCGTAGCCGACTGCCGCGGCGAGAACCAGAGCCACCGTGACGGTGTTCAGCCAGCCGTGGTCGCCGGCACGGATCAGGGCGTAGATGAGGGCGCCGGTCGAGGCGGCGACCAGGGCAGCGCCGGGTATGTCGAGGGAGCCGGTGCCCGCGCGGGGCAGGCGGGGCAGGATCCGGGCGAGCGAGACCAGGACGATCAGGCCGACGGGGACGTTGACGAAGAAGACCCAGGCCCAGCCCGGACCTGCCGTGATCAGCCCGCCCAGCAGCACGCCGAGGGCGGCACCCCCGCCGCCGAGCGCCGACCAGATGCCCAGCGCGCGGTTGCGCTCGTCTCCGTCGAACAATCGCACCACCACCGACAAGGCGGCAGGCGAGAGCATCGCGGCGCCCGCCCCCTGAGCGATGCGCGCCACGAGCAGCAGCGGGGCGCCGGTGGCGAGCCCGGCGGCCAGTGACGCGGTGGTGAACACGGCGAGCCCGGCCAGGACGACCTGCTTGGGACCGAACAGGTCCGCGGCCCGGCCGCCGAGCAGCATGAGACTTCCGAACGTGAGGGCGTATCCGCTGACCACCCAGGTCAGCGCCGCGCGGTCCAGGTCCAGTTCGGCGCCCATGTCGGGGAGTGCGATCGCGACCACGGTGATGTCGAGGATCAGCATCAGCTGGGCCAGCCCCAGCAGCCCCAGGATCGGCCAGCGCAGCGGATGCGGTGCATCCGGTGCGCGGGTGGTGGTGGTTTCCGTGTCGCTCATGACGCTCACCTCTCATCGCTAAGTCATACAGTGATGTTCACTTTATACGCCCGGGGGGTATAAGCCAAACAGTGCTGTATGACTTGCTGCGGTACTGTGGATGCATGGGCAGCAAGAACTCCACGGCCACCAAGCGTGCTGACGCTCTGCGCAGCATCGATGCGATCGTGCAGGCCGCGGCCGAATGCCTCGGACAGAACCCGGAGGCGAGCCTGAGCGAGATCGCGCGGGCCGCGGGCGTGGGCCGGGTGACGCTGTATGCGCACTTCAACTCCCGGGCAGAGGTCGTCGACGCGGCGATGAGCCGCGCCATCGACCGGGGCAACGAAGTACTGGACACGGTCGACCTGACCGGTGATCCGCTGCTCGCGCTGGCGCGGTACGTCGAGGCCGGCTGGCATCTGGTGGACCAGGCACGCGCCCTGCTCGCCGCCGCTCAACGCGAACTTCCCGCTGGACGCATCCGCGAACTGCATGCCGGGCCCGCCGCCCGGGTCGAGACGCTCATCGCCCGTGGCCGCGCCGAGGGCGCCTTCCGTACGGACCTGCCGATCGCGTGGATGGTCAATGTCCTGCACACAGTCATGCACAGCGCGGCAGAGGAGATCCGCGCCGGCCGCCTCACCCACGACCATGCCGCCGGCCACATCACTGCCACGGTGCTCGCCGCCTTCACGCCCCCGGGCACACCGGTACCCGAGACCGGCGGCGGGGTGTAACACCGACAGCCCACGACGAAGAGCTCGACGTGGATGTGTCGGCGCCTGTCAGCAGGCCAGGCGTGCGCGCGGGCCCCTCAACGTCACGCTGTTGCGTGTGTATCCGTACGATGGCGGGCATGACCAGCAGCACCTGATCGAGCCGCCGCCCCGCTGGGCCGCTGTTCGCGCTGCTGGTGCTGGCCGGAGTTCTGGGCATGCACGCGCTGGCTCCCGGCGGTGCGCCGGCGTCCGAACACGCCATGACCATGGCCCATGCTCCTGCCACGGAGCAGGCCGGCGCAGCATGTTCACACGCCGACGGCGGCTCCGGGCACCTCGTACACGCCGACGGTACGTGCGCGGCGGCCAGTATCGGCTCCGCATACGCGCCGCCCGCGCTGGCGGCCGTCCTGCCCGACGCCCTGTCCGCTGCCGGTGTTCCGATCGCCGCGCCTGCGTCGGCTGTGCAGGGTCGGGCGCCGCCTGACCTTTCCGAGCTGCAACTCCTGCGGATATAGAGCGGCCCGCACGGCACCCCCGCACGCCCTGTCCGGGGCGGGTGCCGTGTTTCGCCTGCTCCCATTCCTCTGATCTCGCGTGCCCGAGACGGGTGCGCGTCAAGGAGTTGCACCACCATGATCTGTAAGAGTTCCCTGATCCGCCGCGGCATCGCCGTGGCCGCCGCCGGCGCGGCCGCTCTCGTCCTGGCCGCATGCGGTGGCAGCGGCGACAGTACGGCCGGGCACGACAGCCACACCGGCGCCTCTCCCTCCGCCGCGGCCTTGACGCCCGCGTCGCAGGGGCAGCACAATGCCGCCGACATCGCCTTCGCGCAGGGGATGATTCCGCACCACCGCCAGGCTGTGGAGATGGCCGACCTCGCCCCGTCCCGGGCCGAGTCGGCGAGGTGAAGAAGCTCGCCGAACAGATCAAGAAGGCCCAGGACCCGGAGATCAAGACGTTGTCGGGCTGGCTGACCTCCTGGGGCGAGCAGGTGCCCGCCGAGGGCGCCATGGACCACTCCGCTCACGGCACGGGCGGGATGATGACGACCGAGGAGATGGACGAGCTGGACAAGGCGTCCGGCACGGCGTTCGACACCGCCTTCATGGAGATGATGATCAAGCATCACGAAGGCGCGGTGGCGATGGCCAGGACGGAGAAGGCCGAAGGCGCCTTCCCGGACGCCAAGAAGATGGCCGACGCCATCATCACCTCACAGACCGCCGAGATCGCCAGGATGAACGACTTCCTCGGCAAGAGCTGACCACTCCGGCAGTGGAGGTGTCGGGCCGTTGCGGCCCGCACCCCCACCTGCCTGTCACGCTCCACCACTTCCGCTCCACCACTTCCGCTCCACCACTTCCGGTATACCCCCCATGGGTATACCGTTAAGTGTGGGACACGGAACGGGTCACACTGGACGGGAATGGGGATGACGGTCATGGACCACACCGCACACCACACCAGCACCGCTCACGACCACGCCGCGCACCAGGCGGCCAGTGGTCCCGGTGGGCATGGCGGCGCGTCCTGGGGAACGGCGGCGAAGGCGACGCTGCACTGCCTGACCGGATGCGCGATCGGCGAGATCCTCGGCATGGTCATCGGTACCGCCCTGCTGTGGGGCAACGTGCCCACCATGGTCCTGGCGATCACCTTGGCTTTCGTCTTCGGCTACTCCTTCACCCTGTTCGCCCTCCGCAGGGCGGGCCTGGACTTCAAGAGCGCCGTCAAGGTGGCGCTGGCCGCGGACACCGTCTCCATCGCGATCATGGAACTCGTCGACAACGGCGTCATCGCCCTCAGTGGCGCGATGGACGCCCACCTGTCCGACGCCCTGTTCTGGACCGCGCTGCTCGGAGGCTTCGCCGTCGCCTTCGTGATCACGACCCCGGTTAACAAGTGGATGATCGGCCGCGGCAAGGGCCACGCCGTCGTCCACGCCTACCACTGACCTTTCACACTCAAGCGCGAGCCCGGGTGCACCCTCTGAGGGGTGCACCCGGGCGCGTTTGCGCTGCAGCGCGTCATCTGTCGATGTCCAGCGACCGACCCGGCTCGGGAGAGAGGTTCAGCGCGGCAGGATGCTCTGCTCGCGCCGGCAGCGGCGACCGTAGCGGGTCATGCCTCGCGGCTTGAAGATTGACAGGGCGGCCGCGGTGAGCAGCACCAGTAGGGCGGCGGCCGCGTCGGCGATCAGCTGGATGCGCATGCCTTCCAGCTCGCCGCCCGCGAGTGTGGCCCGAGCCGCCGTGTCGGCGAGGTGCCCGACCGGTTGCATGTGCACCAGCAGAAGCACCGTGATCAGCAGTTTGGCAATGACCCAGTAATGGCGCAGTAGCCCCCAGACGGTGCCCAGCGACTGGAGAACGCCAGTCAGCAGCGAGGCGATGCTGAGGGGAACGATCACGGGCCACCCCACCAGCTCCATCGCCACATAGGAGCCCTGCGCCGTCTGGGGCGCGCTGCTGGACAGCCCGGCGACGGCCAGCGCCAGGAAGGCGGCGACCGCCCCCAGCCAGCCGACCGAGGCGGCGACATGGAGGGTGAGTGTCAGCTTGCGCAGCTGCGGCGGAAAAGGTGTCACGGCGTGTACCCGTGCATCCCGCCGCCGGCCAGGTGCACGATCACGAACACCACGACCAGGAGGCCCGCGACCGCCGCGGACACCTTCACCCACCGGGGTGCCCTGTCGTCGTCATCGGCATCCGAACGAGGTGGCGAGCCGGTCATGGCGTCCTCCGGATTCAAGCCGGAGCGTCACTGCCCCAGCCCCGAACCTGTTTGCGAGACACAGTGTCTCTCTTGCGGCGGAGTTGGCTGGCAGCCAGCAGACTCGCCAGCATCACCCGCCCGCCCTCGCCGCTCCCTTCCATCAGCACCCACCTCCAGTCATCGCCATCGCCCGCCCAGCAGGACAAACCCCATCATTCAACCGCTCCACTTCTGCCCAGACTGCTACCGCCGATCCCCGGGCACCTCGGTGCACAGGGACCCACCGCCTCCAGTCGGTGCCGCCGGCCTGAGCCGGCCCCGACCTGTGGGCACCAGGGATCCGTTGGCCTGACAGGCCATCCTGCGGAATGTCGTGGCCATGGCCTGAAGCGCTGTTTAATCCGCTGTGCGCGGGCACACGGTGGACACAGTGTCGATCTTGACGCGTTCCTTACCTACGGAGTGCCCGGGCGCTCCCCATGATCAGAAAGGTGCCTTCTCATGAGCGCTGTGAACCCCGACCCGGTCGGCAACGCAGGCCATCACACGGGCACCGATACGACCGCTCACCGGCCGCGCCGGTTGTCCACCGAGACGAAGGCCGCCTTCAAGACCACCGAGTTCTTCGCCTACATCGCCGCGGTCGTCGCGGTACTCATCGTCTCCATGGCGGTGGGAGACGAGGAAGGCCATGCCGACTACTTCCGCGCCGACAAGGCATGGCTCTACATCGTGATCCTCACCGTCGGCTACATGATCAGCCGGGGCCTGGCCAAGTCCGGCAGCCGCGACCCCTACGACGAGTCCCGCTGAGCACCCTTCATCAGGTGATCCACAGGAGTCGCCAACGCAGCCGTGCCAACGCCCTGCACGGATTGCATCGACCGTGCTCCAGCCGTTGTACGGGTCGAGAACCGGCCCGGTCCAGTGCCTGATGTGGAAGGTCCCCGCCGCTCCAAGAGCGGCGGGGACCTTCCACATCAGGCGTTTCGTCCGAGCGGGGCCGAAGCGCTGCAAGGGGTGGTGCGAGTGTCACGGAACTCGGTGCACTGCGACCGGGGTACCGCCGCGTCAGCGCGGAGGTATCGGACACCGGAGATACGGGCGGGAACCGCTCAGGCGGCGGGTTGGGGCGCGAGGGCGTCCTCGAGAATGGGGTACAGCGGGAGGATGTCGTCGAGGCCGACGATGCGCAGCAGGTCGAGCACCTGGTGCGGGGGTGCGGGCCAGGCGCAGCCATCCGCCGCAGGAGCGGGCGGTGTTGTTCGCGGCGACGAGAACGTTGATGCCGCTGGAGTCCATGAAGGTGACGTTGCGGAAGTCGACGACCGCGCGGGGGGCGGAGTCGTCCGGTGCGGTCAGGGCCTGGTGGAAGGTGCCGGCTGTGGTGTGGTCGATGTCTCCGGCCAGGGCGACCACGTGCACGCCGTCGGTGGTGGTGTACCGGGAGACGGACAGGCGTGCCTGGCTCATATCGTCTCCGTTCAGTTCTCGGTGGGCGCTCGCTGCTGCAGGGGCGCTGTCCACGCAAACGTATGCCGCAGTCTGGTGTCAACTGTGTCAGGTCCGGCCGAGAGCGCCTGGGGCGGGCAGCCGGGAGGGGAACCGTGCGATGCTTCACGGGCACATTGTGCAGTGGTGTGACGATCAGGTGAGACAGAGCGGGGCGGGCGTATGGAGCAGGCCGCGGGGGACGAGGGACAGAAAACAGGGGACAACAGCTCGCTGTCGGCGTCTGCCGCCTATGACAGCGACCCGTCTTGTATCGGGGCGGCACGGCATCTGGCGACCGGCTTCCTCACCGAGGTGCAGGCCGTGCACGGCCTGCCGGTCTCGGAGCGGGCGATGGGCATGACGCAACTGGTGGTCAGCGAGCTGGTCACCAACGCGGTGAAGTACGCGCCCGGCCCGCTCATGCTGGATCTGCGGATCAGCGACGGCGCGGTACGGGTGTCGGTGTGGGACAGCGATCCGGTTCTGCCGGACGTCGCCGCCACCGACCCGCGGCGCATCGGACGGCACGGCCTGGAGATCACCCTCGCTGTCAGCCAGGCCTACGAGGTGCGCCGGGAACCGGTCGGCAAACGCGTCACCGCCGTGATCGCGCTGGCCGACGATCCGGGAGGAGATGTCGCCGGCCGCACCACCGCCTGACCCACTCACGAAGCGATGCTGTGCGAAACTGCGCCCGGCAGACCGCTCGGGCTTGGGCGCCGTGCCGCTGTCAGCGCGGCGACATCAGGTGAGAATGTCGGTGGGAGCGGGTGCGATGCCGGCGGGCGGGTGGCACTACGGGCGACGTCGACACCGACCTCCACCACCAGCTCGGATTCCGCCAGCGTGACGTCCAGCTGCTCCTTGCCGCCCACCCGGCGGGGAAACGACCAACGTCGTGCCTGCTGAGCAGCGGGGCGCCAGCCCGTCGCCCGATCAGTGGCCATGCTGAAAGAGCTCACTGGTCGCGACCCCGACGGCATCCTGGACGGCGAGCGGTGGATCGAGTGGCGCGGCGGCCTGGCTCACCAGTGGAGCGCCGCCCGAGCGCAACCCTCCGCCAGGCGGGGTTCGAGTCCTGCTTGCCCGCCCCTGTCGGCTTTGCCGCGGTAACTGACGGTGATTTGCCCAGTCGAACATGCGAGGCCACAGCGAAGCGCCGGAAGGAGGTGAGCGATGCTGCCGCAAGCAATCTGGCCTTCACCGCGATATTGGCGTTGGGACGTGTACTCGATCTAGGCTGCGTCGGTTCATGCCGCTCGCGGCAGCCCACCGACGGAAAGGAAAGCCGATGACGCAGCAGGCTTCGGCGGCCCACCCGGCGCCCGGGCGGCGCCCCGATCTGGTCCCGGATCCACATGTGGAAGCGGTCCGTATTGCGGCAGTACGCCGCTACGACATCCTCGACACTCCGCCCGACGGCGCGTTCGACCGGGTGGCGGCGATGGCCGCCCGCCTCTTCGATGTCCCCGTGGCCACAGTCACGATCGTGGACAGCAACCGCATCTGGTTCAAGGCCGCACACGGCCTGGAGGGCGTCAAGGAGATTGGCCGCGATCCGGGCCTGTGCGGCTCGGCGATTCTGCGCGATGACGCGCTGGTCATTCCCGACACCCTTCGTGATCCCGTGGCGGCAAACAATCCGCTGGTCGCCGGAGAGATGGGCGTGCGCTTCTACGCCGCCGCACCGATCATCACCCCCGACGGCCACCGGCTGGGCACGGTCAACGTCCTCGACACCAAACCGCGCTCCATCACCGAGGACGACACCGCCACACTGGCCGACCTTGCCGCAATCGTGCTGGACGAGATGGAGCTGCGGCTGTCGGCGCTGCGCGCACTACGCAGCGAGCAGGAGCGGCGGGAGGTGGAACGCGCGGCGAGGGAACAGGTGGAGAAGGACAAAGCCGCCATCGCCGCGTTCGCCTCCACCCTCCAGCGCACCCTGCTGCCCCCGGCACTTCCCGTGGTGCCCGGCCTGGAGCTGGCCTGCCACTATCACACCGCCTCCGTCCACGATGTCGGCGGCGACTTCTACGACGTCTTCCCCGTCGACCGCGACCGGTGGGCGTTCTTCCTCGGTGACGTGTGCGGCAAGGGCCCCGAGGCGGCGACCGTCACGCCCTGGCCCGCCACACCCTGCGCGTCGCAGCCCAGATCGATCCGGACCCGGTCACCGTCCTGCGCACGCTCAATACCGCCCTGCTCGCCGACGTCACCGCCGGAAGCCGCTTTTGCACCGCCCTCTTCGGCCTCCTGGTACCCCGGGAGGACGGCGGCTTCACCGTCACCGTCGCCACCGGCGGCCACCCACCGGCCTACCACCTGCGCCCCGACGACAGCGGCGCGGTATGGGTCAAGGCGGTCCGGCCCAAGGGCGGCATGCTCATCGGAGCCTTCCCTCAGGCCTCCTTCGCCCAGACCACCTTCTCCCTGGCCCCCGGGGAAGGCCTATTCCTCTACACCGATGGGCTGACCGAAGCCCGCACCACCCAGGACGCCATGCTCGGCGAGGACGGCCTGACCGGCTTCCTCCACCAGCGCACCGGCCCCCTTACCGCCACCGCCCTGGTCGAAGACGCCGTCACGTTGCTGGCCTTCCTGCCCGACGGAGCCGGCGACGACGTGGCCCTGCTGGCCCTGTCCGTATCTGACCCCGAAACCGCACCCGATACCGGGGTCGCCGCCACCGCCCACACCATCGCCGCACCCGAACACTTCGGCCAGGAGTGATGACTGACGTGACCCACACACTGCACCTGGCCGTCCGCCACCACTCCGGCCTTGCGGTCGCCACGGTCATCGGGGATGTGGACATGCGAACCGCACCCACCCTGCGCTCCGGAGCCCTGGAGATCATTCAGCAAGGACACCCGCGCTTGACCCTGGATATGGCAGAGGTCGGCTTCTGTGACTCCGCCGGTCTCAGCGCGATCATCGGCATCTGGCACGCGGCTCAGGAAGCGGGCGGCTCGCTCAGCCTCGCCGCCGTCCCCGACCGCCTGATGCGCATGCTCCGCATGACCGGCGTCGACTCACTCCTGCCTGTCCATGCCACAGTCGCCGACGTGACCGACAGCCCACCTACCTCCGCAAAGAGGTGAAAGCGGGAAGAATCGCCCATTGCGGGGCAGTCAACAGCAGCCCGGTCGTCTACACGACAGAGTAGGCCTTCAACCAGCTGGTCAGGTCCAGCGAGCTGGATGACGGAGTGGCAGGACCCGAGCGAGGGAACCTCGTTCGCTGATCCAGTGGTGGCCTGGGCGGTGCACTCCGACGGAAAGGCCAGAGCTATCGACACTGACTCTTCCGGTGAGGCTGCGTCGCTGTCTCCGAGCGTTACTGACTTCAGCTCGTCAGGGTGACGTTGGCTGGTGGAGGGTCAGGTCGGTGCCGGGCCTTGACCCCGGATGCTGTCACAAACATTTCTCAGAACGTGCCTGGTTCCACTTTTGAGTGAGAACGAGTTGTGACAGTGAATCCGCGATCCGGACCGCTCCCGCCGATCGTTTTCGATCTTGCTCCGGGAAAGGGTCGTTTGTGAAGTCCACGACTGAATGAGGACCAAGCGCCACCGTAATTGTACCTACTGGTATGTACAATCGTTGTATGAGTACTGCGGAACGTCTCATCGAAAGCACCCGGGAACTGCTGTGGGAGCGCGGCTACGCCGCTACCAGCCCCAAGGCCATCCAGCAGCGGGCCGGAGCCGGACAAGGCAGTATGTACCACCACTTCGCGGGCAAGCCTGATCTGGCACTCGCCGCGATCAGCCGTACTGCTGAGGAAATGCGCGCCAAGGCTGAAGCGCAGTTCTCCGCTCCTGGTACCGCCGCGGAACGGATCACCGCGTATCTGCTCCGCGAGCGGGAGGTCCTCAAGGGCTGCCCGATCGGAGGTCTCACCCAGGATCCGGACCTCATGGCCGACCCGGCCCTGCGGGCACCCGTTGAGGAAACCCTTGCCTGGCTGCGCGGACGTCTCGCCGAGGTCGTGGCCGAGGCACGTGGAGGCGGCGAGCTGGACGCCGCGCTGGACCCGCAGGCCACCGCAGCGACGATCGTCGCGGTTCTGCAGGGCGGCTATGTGCTGGCCCGTGCCGCCGACTCCGTGGCCCCGTTCGACCAAGCGATCACGGGGGTGCTGGGGCTGCTGGCCGCGCATACCTCGATCGCCGACAAGTAGAGGGAGTTTCGTCCTTATACATGTTTCTCGCCTTCCACCAGTCAGTGCCGCCGCACCGCCTCAGTGGGTCGTCGGAGCCGCCTGGGTCAAGGAGATCGCCGTACCTGAAGGTCCTTCGCGCGTGCGGGTCGACAGCGTCCACTTCGCCCCCGGAGCCCGGACCGTGTGGCACCGCCACCCCCTGGGGCAGGTGCTGCACGTCATCCAGGGAGCCGGACTTGTCCAACGTCGCGGCGGAGCGCTGGAAACCATCCGCGTCGGCGACAGCGTGCGCATCGCCCCGGGCGAGTGGCACTGGCACGGGGCCGCTCCCACCACCTTCATGACCCACCTGGCCATCCAGGAGGTTGCCGGGGACGGCACCGAAGCCGAACGCGGCGCAACCGTGACCGACACCGAATATCTCGCCGGTCCGCTGACCGTCTGACCATCAAGAAAGGCGGCACCTTTCATGCACGCCAAGCAGTACGAGATCACCCTGCCCGCCGACTACGACATGGAGATCATCCGCAAGCGGGTGGCCGCCGGTCCGCCACGTCCTCGACGACCGCGCCGGACTGGGCCTGAAGGCGTACGTCATCCGCGAGCGCGGCATCGACGGCTCGCCGGTCAATCAGTACGCGCCCTTCTACCTGTGGAACGACACCAGCGCGATGGCCCACTTCCTCGTCGGCAAGGGTGGATTCCAGAACATTGTCCGCGACTTCGGGCGCCCTGCCGCACGCCACTGGGCCGGCATCGCCTGCCATGCCGGCCCCGCCCGTACGGCATTCCCCCGGGCAGCCTCGCGTCGCCTCACCTCGATCCCTGCCGACTCTGATCCCGACGCGACCGGCCTCGGCCTGGCAACGCTGATCGAACGGGAGGTCGAGGAGCTTCCCGGGATCGCCCGCCGCGAAGACGTACACACCGTCGCCCTGGCCTTTGACCCCGGGTCCTGGCAGCTGATGCGGTTCGTCCTGTGGGAGGACGCTGTGGCACCGGACGAGGCAGCCACCGAATGCTACGAGGTACTGCACCTGTCCGCTCCCGGCATGGCCCGCCTCCCGGAAGGACAAGCCTGGTAAGGGCTTGCCGGAAATCAACACGCTGTTTTGATCTTGGTTTCGTCGGTGTCGAGGAACCTGGCGACGTCTTCCCGTGTGTGGAAGCGGGCTGTTGAGGCGGCGAGGTGGACCCCGTGGGCTTCCAGGAGCGGGCGGACGTCTTTCGCTGCGCGGCTGATGGTCATGGCGGTGGTGTTGAAGAGCCGGCCCAGGAGGTGCATAGGCGCGAGTTTTCGCAGGTGGAGCACGGTAGCCAGGACTCGGTCAGCTGAGGTGAGCTTGGCTTTGGCGCCTGCGCCGGGGGCGACCAGGCGCTCGTGGCCTCGGCGCGTATGGAGAACTTGCTCACGCTGAAGCTCCATCTCTGGAGTCAACACGGCGATGAGTTGGCTGAGTTGCCGACGGGTCATTCCGGTCAGTTCCGGGTCCTGGAGTGAATGCCGCGTGAGGTGAGTCGGGTGGTCCGCCGGGGCCTCGCCCGGTGTGCTGCCGGTGGTCACTGTGTCCACTGACTGGGGGTGGAGGGTGTAATTCCAGTCGCCGTGGAAGCGATGCCTGGTGATGGGCAGGGCGGCGATCTCGTCGTCGCTGACGCGGATGCCGGTGGGGTACTCACCCCGGTCGAGTTCGGCATGGACGCTGAGACCGGTGCGGCTGGTGGTCGCGGCGATGGTCTGGAGCATGACTTCATGACTGGTCAGGGGCCGGCCGCGCCAGTTCATGGTGATGTGGGAGAACGGCCGGTGCTCGATCTTGTTCCACTTCGATGTGCCGGGCGGCAGGTGACACACCGTGATCTCAAAGCCGGTCTCGGCAGCAAGACCGGCAAGCTGGGTCTTCCAGCCGCAGGTGCGGTAGCCGTTGGAGCCCCCGCCGTCGGCGGTGATCAGCAGTCGACGGGCGCGGGGGTAGTCGTGCCGGCCGCGGGCCTGCCACCAGCGCCGGATCGAGGCGACGGCGAACGCCGCCGTGTCGTGATCGGTGCCGATGCTGACCCAGCCGGTGTTCGCCGCCATGTCGTAGATTCCGTACGGAATCGCCTTCTCGGCCTGGCCGGGGAAATCGTGGGTCTTGACCCTCACGGGCTGCCCTGCGGGCAGCCATTCGTGCCCGGCGTTCTTGTAGTCGCCGATCAGTTCCTTCTTCTTGCTGTCCACGCTGATCACCGGGTCACCGGCGTCCCTGTGGTCCCGTGCTTGCTCGTTGAGGTAGCGGAACTGGGCGTCCCTGTCGGGGTGCTGAGCGCCTTCGATGGTCTTGGCGTTGGCCTGCAGACTGAAGCCTTCCTCCCGCAGCAGGCCGGCGACCGTGTCGGCGGAGACTCGGTGGCCCTGCCGGGTCAGAGCCGCTGCCAGCTTCCGGGTCGACTTCGTCGTCCAGCGCAGCGGCGACATAGAGTCACCCCGCTCGTCGGGCTCGACCAGCCCAAGCAGAGCCGGCCGCAGCCCCGGATCAAGGTCCACGGCCCTCTTCCGGCCACCCCAGGCCGACGAACCCGCCCCAACAGCACCTGCCCAGACTCCAGTTCGGCCACTCCGCGCGAGACCGTACCCTCCCGAACCCCGGCCGCAGCGGCGACGAGTCTGATCCCACCATGCCCCAGCGACAGCGCTTCCGCCCCTATGGCCAGCCGACGCTGACGCTCATCGAGATGCGGCAACAACACCTCAAACTTCGCCGCCAGGACATCCTCGACCCCCTCTGATCTCCCCATACCAGAAAAACGAGCCCGACAGCGGGAAGCCACGACTTGTTTCCCAGCAAACCCTAACTGGCCCGCCGCCGCATCGTCCAACACGCCTTGCTCAACACGCTGACTTGCCAAGGAAGA
>RHMC01000140.1 GCA_003719395.1 Streptomyces altiplanensis | reverse complement strand
CCGTGAGCTCCGCCGCCTCGCCCGCCCCCGCCTCGCCCGTACAGGATCGCGCCCCCCACTCCTTCGGTCCCCAGTTCCCCTCCTTCGTACGCCGGGGCCACGCAACGACGTCGTCACCGTCGACGCCCCCGTCCCGCCCGGCCCGGTGATCGTCGAGGCGTGGCACGAGGAGGACGGCTACTTCTGTGTCGAGACGCTCGACCACCGCAACAAGGACGACGAGCTGCTGTTCAACACCACCCTCACCACCTTCCGCGGCCGGGCGCTCGTCCAGAACCGCGCCGACCGCCCGCTGCGGCTGAAGATCGATGCGGACAACGACTGGACCCTGATGGTCCAGCCGCTCTCGGTCGCACGCGACATGACCGAGGGAATCCGCGGCTTCGGACCCGAGGTCCTCGTCTACAGCGGCCCGGTGGCCGACCTCGACGTGGAGTTCGCGGGCGACGAGGACGAGGGCGGCTACTTCGGCGTGTGCAGCAGTGACAGCGCCGACCGGTTCAAGGACCGCAGCGACCTCCTCGTCAACGAGACCGGCCCGCTGCGGCAGACCGTGCCCCTCACGGCCGGCCCCCTGGCTGATCACCGTCGAGGCGGACGGCCCCTGGTCGCTCACCCCCCGCCCGCTGCCCGTCTTCGACCCGGCCGTCGCCCGGGCCACCGGCGTCCACCAGGGCCGCGGCGGGACCACGCTCACCCTCGTCAACCCGGACCCGGGCCGCCCGGCCGTCCTGGAGTACGCGATCCAAAGCGACAGCGCGCTCTTCGGCCACACCGTCACGATGCTCGACGAGTACGACGACGAGGACCGCTTCCTGAGCGGCGCCGACAACGGCGAGCAGGGCCGCACCCTCCTGTTCCGCAAGGGCGAGCCCGAGGTGCGGCTGCGCGTCGACAACGCCGTCGACTGGTCCCTGCGGCTGCTGCCCGCCGGCCAGGCCCCGGCGCTCACCGGTCCGGTGCAGGGCGTCGGCAGCGCGGTCTTCCGCTACGACGGGCCGCCCGCGCTGCTGGGCCTGCGCCGCACCACGTCCGACGACGGCCCGCTCTCCACCCGTACCGTCCAGGCCCGCGGCAAGACGTGATCTCCGCGACACCCGGGGCCGGCGCCGGCCGGTCACCGGCCCGCTGTGGGTGACGGAGGCGGGCCACTGCTACGTCCTGGTCACCGCGTCCGGGGCGACCGGCTGGCAGCTCGACCCGACGGCGGCCGCGACCGCCCCGGTCCTCGACCGGGCGGCCGGGGGCCAGGTCTCCGGGCAGGGATACGCCGTCGTACGCCACACCGGTCCCGAGACCGGCATGATGCTCACACACGAGTCCAAGGGCGCCCTGGACCTGCCCGTCGTCTGGGCGCTCGACGAGCGTCTGGAGCCGGTGCGGCGGATCGCCACCGCCCCCGGGCTGCACACGTTCCCCACCGGTTTTCTGCAGATCAGGACCGGTGGCGCGTGGAGCCTGGAGATCCGGTGACGGCCGTGTGACGCGGACACGACGGCCGTGAGAACGGTCACCCGGTCCAGGGGCCGGACAATGGATTGGACAAGGCGGCCCAGGACATACGCATTATGGACAGCACCAGGTCAAGCACCCAGCGCCACGTTCGCACCACGTTCGTACGTACGAAGGAGTCCCCCGTGAGGGTCGGAATCGTCGGAGCCACCGGTCAGGTCGGCACAGTCATGCGCAGGATTCTGGCCGAGCGCGAATTCCCGGCCGACGAGCTGCGCCTCTTCGCCTCCGCCCGTTCCGCAGGCTCCACGATCGAGTGGCAGGGCAGGGACATCACCGTCGAGGACGCGTCGACGGCCGACTACTCCGGCCTGGACATCGTGCTCTTCTCCGCCGGTGGCGCGACCTCCAAGGCGCTGGCCGAGAAGGTCGCCTCGCAGGGCGCCGTCGTGATCGACAACTCCTCCGCCTGGCGCCGCGACCCCGAGGTGCCGCTGGTCGTCTCCGAGGTCAACCCGCACGCGGTGGCGAACCGCCCCAAGGGCATCATCGCGAACCCGAACTGCACCACGATGGCCGCGATGCCCGTCCTCAAGCCGCTGCACGCCGAGGCCGGCCTGACCGCGATGGTCGCCACCACCTACCAGGCCGTGTCCGGCTCGGGCCTGGCCGGCGTCGCCGAGCTCGACGGCCAGATCAAGAAGGTCGTGGACCACGCCGCCGAGCTGACCCACAGCGGCGACGCCGTGGACTTCCCCGAGCCCGGTGTCTACAAGCGCCCCATCGCCTACAACGTGCTGCCGCTGGCCGGCTCGATCGTCGACGACGGCTCCTTCGAGACCGACGAGGAGCAGAAGCTCCGCAACGAGTCCCGCAAGATCCTGGAGATCCCGGAGCTCAAGGTCTCCGGCACCTGCGTGCGCGTCCCGGTCTTCTCCGGCCACTCGCTCCAGGTCAACGTCCGCTTCGAGCGCCCGCTGAGCGTCGAGCGCGCGACCGAGCTGCTCGCCGGGGCCCCGGGCGTCGCCCTGTCCGAGATCCCGACCCCGCTCCAGGCCGCCGGCCAGGACGTCTCGTACGTCGGCCGCATCCGCCGCGACGAGACCGCCGAGAACGGCCTGGCGCTCTTCCTCTCCGGCGACAACCTCCGCAAGGGCGCGGCGCTCAACGCCGTGCAGATCGCCGAGCTGGTCGCGGCCGAGCTCAAGGCCTGATCCTCTCCGTCACGACGGGCGGGGCGGGACTCTCCGGTACGGGAGTCCGCCGCGTCGTACGTCCGCCGACGTACGTCCGCCCGGCGCACGCCCCTTCGGCCGCCCCCGGCCGGTCGTCACGACGCTCCGGGAGGGCCTTTCCCCGGTGGCCGCCGGGCGCGGGGCGATGCTGCTGCGCCGGCCGACGCGGGGTGAGGGTGTTCCTCAGAGAGCCAAGTGCCGCCGCAGGGCTGTGTCGAGTTCAGCCATGCGCTGAGGGGGAACCGTGCCGATGCGGTGCAGCACCCGCTCCACCGCGACCGCGCGGACTTGTTCGCACTGGGCCTTGGAATCCTTCGCGAGGTGGCATTCCCCGGCCGGCAGAAGGACTTGGAACGGGAAGACCCGCGATGTGTTCGACGTCACCGGAACAACGGTGATCACGCCTTTGCCCATGCGCTGGACGGTCCGATTCGCCGCGTCGTTCGATACGACCACCGAGGGGCGGGCCTTGTTCACCTCACTGCCGCGCACCGGTTCGTAGTCGATCAGGTAGATCTCACCTCTGCGCATCGGCCAGCCCGTCCCCGGCGGTCCGGTCCCAGAACGCCGCGTCCTCGCTCGCGTCCCACTCCTCGAACGCGGCCGCGTAGTCCGACTCCAGCCGGGAGTTGCGCAGCAGCTCGATCGCGGCATGTATCACCGCGGAACGGGACTCCGCCTCCGTCTCGGCCGCGTACGCGTCGACGAAGGTCACGTCCTCCTGCGGCAGGCTCACACTGATCTTCATACCATCGATGCTACTCGGGTATGACCAAGCTTGCCACCTGGCTGGGGCCGCTGCCGCGTACAGCCGGGTGAAGAAGGGTCACGCTCGGCGCACCTCGAAGTGGAAGCAGCCGTACTCCACCGCCCTGACGTGCACGAGCGCCACCTCCGGATCGGCGAAGGCCTCGGCGAACGCGGCGTCGAAGCCCGCCGCCGTGTCGTCCGGGAGCTCCAGGAGCCGGCCGCCGACGATGTGCCCGTCGGCGTTGTAGCGGCGCACGGTGAGCAGGGCGCCGGGGCGGGCGAAGGGGTAGCCCCCGGTCCGGTCCGGCCCCTCGCACTCCTGCGCGTGGACGAAGACGGGGCCCTGTTCGTCGTACGCCCCGGGCCTGGCCCAGGTTCCGGCCGCCCAGCGCGCAGCGGCGCGTACGAGACGAGCGCGATGCGTTCGCCGGGCCCACTGAGCCGCAGGCAGCAGCGCAGCGGGGCGCCGCCCTCCTCGTCGGTGTACGGGGCGCAGGCGCGGCCGGCGTCGTCGGTGTCCCGCAGCTGCTTGAGCGCGGCGGGCTCGATGGGGCGCGCGGTATGGATCGTCATGTGTCCAGCGTCGCCACGGCCCCGGCGACGCACCGGCGGACTTCGGACGTCGCGCTCTGTCAGCTGCGAGCTGACTCAGCACTCATGACGGAAGCGGCGTGGAAGGATGACGGAAAACGACACATACCGAGGAGATGACCGGGTGCCTGGCACGAATCTGACCCGCGAAGAGGCCCAGCAGCGGGCGAGCCTGCTCACCGTCGACGCGTACGAGATCGAACTCGATCTGAGCGGCGCGCAGGAGGGGGGCATCTACCGTTCCGTGACCACCGTGCGTTTCGAGTCCGCCGAAGCCGGGGCCGCGACCTTCATCGACCTGGTGGCGCCCGCCGTGCACCAGGTCGTGCTGAACGGGAAGTCGCTGGACGTCGCCGCCGTCTTCCGGGACTCCCGCATCACCCTCAAGCACCTGGAGGCCGGCCCGAACGAGCTGAAGGTCGTCGCCGACTGCGCGTACACCAACACCGGCGAGGGCCTGCACCGCTTCGTCGACCCGGTGGACCAGCAGGCGTACCTCTACACCCAGTTCGAGGTGCCGGACGCGCGGCGCGTCTTCGCGTCGTTCGAGCAGCCCGACCTGAAGGCGACCTTCCAGTTCACCGTGAAGGCTCCCCCCGGCTGGACGGTGATCTCGAACTCCCCCACCCCGCAACCGAAGGACGACCTCTGGGTCTTCGAGCCGACGCCGCGCATCTCGACGTACATCACCGCGCTGATCGCCGGCCCGTACCACTCCGTCCACAGCTCGTACGAGAACGCGAACGGCCAGAGCGTGCCGCTGGGCATCTACTGCCGTCCGTCCCTGGCCGAGTTCCTGGACGCGGACGAGATCTTCGACGTCACGCGGCAGGGCTTCGACTGGTTCCAGGAGAAGTTCGACTACGCGTACCCCTTCGCGAAGTACGACCAGCTCTTCGTGCCGGAGTTCAACGCGGGCGCGATGGAGAACGCGGGCGCGGTGACCATCCGCGACCAGTACATCTTCCGCTCCCGGACGACGGACGCGGCGTACGAGCGGCGTGCCGAGACCATCCTGCACGAGCTGGCGCACATGTGGTTCGGCGACCTGGTCACCATGGAGTGGTGGAACGACCTGTGGCTGAACGAGTCGTTCGCCACGTACACGTCGGTCGCCTGCCAGGCGCACGCGGAGGGCTCGAAGTGGCCGCACGCCTGGACGACGTTCGCGAACTCGGAGAAGACCTGGGCGTACCGCCAGGACCAGCTGCCCTCCACGCACCCGATCATGGCCGAGATCCGTGACCTGGACGACGTGCTGGTCAACTTCGACGGCATCACGTACGCCAAGGGCGCGTCGGTGCTCAAGCAGCTCGTCGCGTACGTCGGCCAGGACGAGTTCTTCCGGGGCGTGCAGGCGTACTTCAAGGCGCACGCGTTCGGGAACACGCGCCTGTCCGACCTGCTCGGCGCGCTGGAGAAGACGTCCGGCCGCGACCTGAAGACCTGGTCGAAGGCGTGGCTGGAGACGGCCGGCATCAACATCCTCCGCCCGGAGATCGAGACGGCCGCGGACGGCACCGTCACGTCCTTCGCCGTCCGGCAGGAGGCCCCGGCGCTCCCGGCGGGCGCGAAGGGCGCCTCCACCCTCCGTCCGCACCGCATCGCGGTGGGCTGCTACGACCTGGACGGCGCGGGCAGCCTGGTCCGTACGCACCGGATCGAAATGGACGTCGACGCCGCCGAGCTGACCGAGGTCCCCTTCCCGGCGGGAACGCCCCGCCCGGCCGTGATCCTCCTCAACGACGACGACCTGTCGTACGCCAAGGTGCGCCTGGACGAGGACTCGCTGGCCATGGTCACCGCGCACATCGGCGACTTCACCGAGTCGCTGCCGCGCGCGCTGTGCTGGTCGGCCGCGTGGGACATGACGCGCGACGGCGAACTCGCCACCCGCGACTACCTCGCGCTCGTCCTGTCGGGCATCGGCAAGGAGTCGGACATCGGCGTGGTCCAGTCCCTGCACCGCCAGGCGAAGCTGGCGCTGGAGCTGTACGAGGCGGCCTCAGTGGCGCGAGAGCGGCCTGGCGCGGTGGACGGCGGCGACGCTGGAGCACCTGCGCCGCGAGCCGGGCAGCGACCACCAGGTGGCGTGGGCGCGGGCGTTCGCCGCGACGGCCCGTACCGACGAGCAGCTCGACATCCTCCAGGGCCTGCTGGACGGCACGCAGACGGTGGACGGCCTGGCCGTCGACACCGAGATGCGCTGGGCGTTCGTCGGGCGCCTCGCGGCCACGGGCCGGGCGGACGAGAAGGTGATCGCGGCGGAGCTGGAGCGCGACAGGACGTCGGCGGGCGAACTGCACGCCGCGTCGGCGCGGGCCGCGCGGCCGACGGCCGAGGCGAAGGCGGAGGCGTGGGCGTCGGTCATCGAGTCCGACAAGCTCCCGAACTCCATGCAGGAGGCCGTGATCGGCGGCTTCGTCCAGACCGACCAGCGTGAGCTGCTCGCGCCGTACACGGAGAAGTACTTCGCGGCGGTCAAGGGCATCTGGGAGTCGCGCAGCCACGAGATGGCGCAGCAGATCGCGGTCGGCCTGTACCCGGCGGTGCAGGTCTCCCGGGAAACACTGGACGCGACGGACGCGTGGCTGGCGTCGGCGGACCCGAGCGCGGCCCTGCGCCGCCTGGTCTCGGAGTCCCGCTCGGGCATCGAGCGGGCGCTGAAGGCGCAGGCGGCGGACGCGGCGGCAGCGTAGGCGCGGCAGCCTCCCCGCCCGTCCGGCGTCCGAGGACACGAGAGGGCAGCCCCCCGCGGCGCGCGGGGGGCTGCCCTCTCCACCGTTGGACGTGGAAACCGCCCGACGGCCGGGCGCTGTACCGCTGCCGTCCGCCGGGCGGGGGTCTGGTGGGCGGAGCCGGCTACCGGCCGGCCACGTCCTCGTAGCGGGCACGCAGCTCGGCCGCGCCCTGCTCGGTGAGCGCCCCGTGCAGCCGCATCCGGGCGACGCCGCCGTCGGGGAAGGCGTCGAGGCGGACGTGGGTGGCGACGGCCCGGGCCGGGAGCTTGAAGCGGTGCAGGGTGTCGGGCTGGAGCCTGGTCCGCGGGATGATCTCGAACCACTCGCCGGTCTCGCCGTTGCGCCCGCTCAGGGCGATCCAGCCGGCCGAGTTGCCCTTGAGGTACGCCGTGTCGATCTCGACGGCGCGAATGGCGCCCTGCGCGACGAGGCGGAAGCGCACCCAGTCGTTGGTGTCGCGGACGCGGCGGCGGCGGTTCTCCCAGCCGTCGTCCATCTTGCGCGAAGTCCCCGGCAGGATGATCTGCGTCGGCGACGAGTAGAACTTGTCGGAAGCGTCCTCGTACACACCGCCGTTGAGTACGGAGACGAGGTCGACGGTTCCGAGAAGGTCCAGCCACTGGGGATCGGGCACGACTTCGCCGTGCACGCGCAGGCGGGCGACGCCGCCGTCGGGGTGCTGGCACAGGCGGATGTGGGTGAAGCGCCGCCCGCTCGTGATCTCGAACCCGTTGGCCGCGTGTCCGCGCACGGGCGTGGGGGCCACGATCTCTTCCCACTTCACCTCGGAGTCGAGGAGCTGCTCGGGGCTGGGCGAGCCCTCGACCGCGGTGGCCTGGACGCTCACGCGCTGCGGGTAGTTGCCGCGGAAGTGGGCGGTGTCGACGATGATGCCGCGGATGACGCCGGGGGCGCCGAGGCGGACGATGGCCCAGTCGTGGTCGTCGGGCGCCGGGAAGGGGTGGGACCCGTCGGTGCCGCGCGGCGCCGGGTCTCCCAGCCGTCCATGATCTTGCCCTTGTGGCCGAAGTGCTCGGGGTCGAAGACGGCACGCTCGCGGACGAGGAGGTTCTCGCGCTCGGCGAAGAACTCGTCGTTGGCGGCGATGACACCGGCTCCGAGGCGCCGGTCGGCCAGGTCGACCAGCTCGGTGAAGGGGAAGTCCCCGCCTCGGTAGTCGGCGTACGGGTCACCTCCGCCGTAGGGGGCGGCGTCGTTGGCGTGCGGGTCTTCGAGGTGCGCGTCGGTCGTCGTCATGCTCCGACTGTCACAGCCCACGACCGGTCAGGTCCATCGAAAGTTTTTGGACAGGCTTTGAAGCATGACTGAACGGTTGAGGAGGGGGCCGGGACGGGAGGCGGTGCGGGCCGAGGCGGGACGCCCGGGCCCGGGGCGTCGGCCGCTGCCGGTGCGGGGGCCGCCCCGGGGGGCGAGGGTGGCGGCAAAGGCCCCGGAGGAAGCCCGGGGAAAGCTCCGGCCCACCGGCCCCGAAGTGCTCGGGGGATCCGAAACCCCTACAAGCAGCCCGTGGTTGCGACCTCGTTGCGACCTCTCAGGGATGCGGCCCCGTAGAGGCGTGCCTCGCGAGCCGGCCCCGTGAGCCGGCCCCGCCCCCGGTCACGGTGTCCGCGCCGTCACCACCTCGCGCAGGGACGACAGCACGCGGGCCACCGCCGGGCCCGCCTCCGCTCCGCGGCGTACCGCCGCCACCACGTGGCGCTGGGGCTGGTCCGCGCTCAGGACCCGCATGACCACCCCCGTACGCCGCTCCGCCGACGCCATCCGCGGGATCAGGGCCACCCCCATCCCCGCCTCGACCATGGCCAGGATCGCCGTCCAGCCGGCCGGCGATGTGCGCCTGCTCCGGTACGAAGCCCGCCGCCTCGCACGCGTGGCCGGTGATCTCCGACACGGCCCGCTCCCGCCGAAGATCCACGGCTCGCCCGACAGGTCCGCCAGCCGCAGGCCCGGCGCCGCCGCCAGCGGATGCCCGGCCGGGAGCGCCACGTCCAGCGGGTCGGCCAGCAGCGGGACGCGGGCGAGCCGGGGGTCGCGGGCGGTAGGGGCGTGCGCCGCCAGCGACAGCGCCAGGTCGACCGCCCCGCTCGCCAGGAGTTCGTACGCCTCGGCGGCCTCGGCCTCCCTGACCCGTACCTCCAGCGCGGGATGTGTCGTACGCAGCCGCTGCACCGCCGGTACGACCAGTGCGGCACGGGCCGTCGAGAACGCCCCGATCCGCACCTCTCCCGCCTCCCCGCGCACGTACCCCGTCAACTCGGCGTCGGCCTGCTCCAGTTGGGCGAAGACCGCCTCCGCGTGACGCAGGACCAGGTGGGCCGCGTCGGTGAGGCGCACCCGCCGCCCGTGCGCCTCCAGCAGCGGTACGCCGAGCTGCTTGCCGAGGTTGGACAGCTGCTGCGAAACGGCCGACGGCGTCATCAGCAACGCCTCGGCCGTCGCGGTCACGGTCCCCCGGTCGCGCAGGGTCCGCAGGATCCGCAGCTTCTTGATGTCCCACTCGATCATGGGACGGAATCTATCCCGGCCCGCCGCCGGCTCCCGGCCCGTCACCGGCCCCGGCTCGCCCCGAGCATCACTCCGCCCAGGATCAGCGCCATGCACAGGATCTGCATCGGCCCCGTCACCTCACCCAGCAGGGCGAAGGAGAGCAGAGCCACGCACACCGGCTGGAGGTAGTAGACGGCGCCCGCCCGCGCCGCGCCGATCAGCGCGATCGCCCTGTTCCAGGCGAAGAAGGCGACGGCGGACGAGAAGACACCGACGTAGACCAGCGGCCCTGCCGTTCCGGCCGTCGGCTCGAAACCGCCCTGGAGGGCGAGGCTGACGGCGTACGCCGGCGTCAGCATCAGCGCGCCGAGCACGAACGTACTGAACAGGAAGGCGAGTCCGCCGATCCCGGCCGGCTTGCGGCGCAGCAGCGCGCTGTACGAGCCGAAGCAGACCGCCGCCGCGAGCATCCACAGATCGCCGGTGGCGAAGTCCGGGGCGAGCGAGCCCTTGCCGACCAGGAGCAGCACTCCGGCGCAGGCGACCAGCATCCCGGTGGTGCGGCGGGCACCGAGGCGGGCGCCGCCCAGACGTTCACCGACGGCCATCAGGACCGGCGAGGCGGCCATGATCATGCCCATGTTGCCCGCGGAGGTGGAGAGCCCGGCCTGGTTGACGAGGGTGTTGTAGACGGTGACGCCGAGGAGTGAGGCGAGGGCGACGAACCCCAGGTGGCGCCGGAGCAGCTCTCGTTGGCGCCATGCTTCGCGGACCGCGAAGGGGGCCACGGCGACGATCGCCACGATCCAGCGCCAGAAGGCGGCCTGCACGGGCGGGACGGAGTCGTGGAGGGCGCGGGAGGTGACGAAACTGCCGGACCAGACGACCGTCGCGACGGCGGCGAGGACGAGGCCGACGGCCGACGCCTTCTCCGCCTTCCCGGCCGTCGGTCTGCCGCCGGTGCGGACACGGTCCTGGACTGCCACTGGTATCCCCTCGCTCCGCTCCCCTGCCGGGAGCCTCGGTTGCGTTCGGGACCTACCGTCGCAGCACCCTACTCATCAGGTCCATCGAATGTTTCTGATCATTCCCTTCAGTTGAACTGAACAATTTGGATCTCGTCACCCTCACCTGGCCCAGCAGCGTCGCCCCGAGTGCGATCGCCATTCCCAGGAGCTGCACCGGCGTCAGCGCCTCCCCCAGCGCCGCCCAGCCGACGACCGCCGCGCTCAGCGGTGACAGCGGACCGAGGAAGGTCACGGAGGTCGCGGTGAGCCGGCCGATACCGCGGAACCACAGCCAGTACGCGACCGCCGTGTTGACCAGCGCCAGATAGAGGTACCCGGCGACGGCCCGCCCGTCCAGCGCCGGCGGCGCGCCCTCCGCCAGGAGCGCGACGGGCGCGATCAGCAGTCCGCCCGCGGTGAGCTGCCAGCCGGTCATGACCAGCGGACCCACCCCCTCGGGCCGCCCCCAGCGCTTGGTCAGTACGGTTCCGGCCGCCATCGAGGCGGAGGAGGCGAGCGCCGCCAGCACGCCGGCCGTGTCCAGCGCGGCGGTGGCGCGCAGCACCACCAGGCTCACGCCGAGCGCCGCCGCGATCCCGGTCAGCAGGGTGCGTACGGTCGGCTTCTCGCTGAGCAGCAGCACCGCGAGCCCCGCCACCCACAGCGGCCCGAGCGAACCGAAGACCGCCGCCATGCCGCCTCGGCAGCCGGTACGCGGAGAGGAAGAGCAGCGGGAAGAACGCCCCGATGTTCAGCGCCCCGAGCACGGCCGCCTTCCCCCACCAGACGCCGCGCGGCAGCGTCCTGGCGAGCGCGAGCAGCACGAGCCCGGCGGGCAGGGCGCGCATCAGACCGGTGAAGAGCGGCCGGTCGGGCGGCAGGAATTCCGTGGTGACGGCATACGTCGAGCCCCAGGAGACGGGCGCGAGCGCGGTCAGAGCGATGGTTCCGGCGCGGTTCGTCACGCTCGCCCCCCAAAGTAGATTGACGGAAAGTAGCTTACTATCAAGCTATTGTCAAGCAACTTTCTTGCGGCCGACCGGAACTCCGCCGATACTGCGGACATGACGACCAAGGACCCCGTCGACGCCATCACCGCCCAGTGGGCCGAGGTGCGCCCCGAACTCGACACCGCCCCGATGGCCGTCTTCGGCCGCGTCTACCGGATCGCACGCACCATGGGCGACCGCATCGAGAAGGTGTACGCCCGGTTCGGGGTCTCACGCGGCGAGTTCGACGTCCTCGCGACCCTGCGCCGCTCCGGTGAGCCGTACACCCTCTCGCCGCGCCAGCTCTCCGCGACGCTGATGCTCACCACCGGCGGGATGACGGGCCGGCTCGACAAACTGGAGCGGGCCGGGCTGCTGAGCCGCAGCCCCGATCCGCACGACCGGCGCGGACTGCGGGTGACGCTCTCCGAGCGCGGTCTCGCGCTCGTCGACGAGGCGGTGGTGGCCGGTCTGGAGATCCAGCACGAGGCGCTCGAAGGGCTCGGCGAGGAGCAGGTCGGGCAGCTCCAGGAACTGCTGCGGCGGCTGCTCGCCGGATCGGCCCGGACGTAGCCCGCCGTACGGAAGCACGCCGTACGGAAACCTGCCGTACGGCCGTACGCACACACGTCGAGGGCGTCCTCGTCCGTACGCGGATCGCGATACGGACGAGGACGCCCTCGGTACGACTCGGAAATCAGAAAGCTGTGCCCGCCGGCAGGACCGCTGCTGTCGGGTCTGCCGTCAGGACCGCCGTCAGACCTGCTTCTTGGACTTGTCCAGCACCATGACGAGACCCGTGATCACCGCGAACAGCGCGATCGGGGCCACGACATACAGGCCGAGCGTCTCGGCCACACTCAGGCCGGGACCCGGGTCGTCGCCGTCGTCGCGGGTGAGCGCGAGCGCGGGGGACGACATGAGCAGCATCATCAGCGTCGTACCGGCCGCGACGGCACCGGCGCGCAGGGCGTTCTTCTTGTCCACGGTGCAAACGTAGCGAACGCCTAAGCGGGCCGCGCGCCCGGGGGTGCCATAGGAGGTTCCGCAGGGGGTGCCGAGGGCGCCGCACGGGCCCGGAAGACGTCGATCAGGTCGTGCAGGCGGGGGGACGCGGCGAGTTCCTCCAGGGTGACGGGGCGCCCTTCGGCGTCGGCGACCGGCAGACGCCAGTTCGGGTACTGGTCCCAGGTGCCGGGCAGGTTCTGCGGCCGCCGGTCGCCCACCGCGTCCGGCAGCCAGATGCCGACCATCCGGGCCGGGGTGCGCAGCAGGAAGCGGTAGACGGCGCGGATCCCGCCCTCCTCGTCGCCCGTGCCCTCCGGCAGCAGACCGAGCCTGGCCAGGTACGACAGCCAGTCGGCGACCTCGACGGACGCCTCGGCCCGCTCGTCCGCCAGGGGCCGGGTGAGCAGGCCGAGCCGGTGGCGCAGCGCGACGTGCTCGCCCGTCAGGCGGGCGGCGGTGGACGGCAGGTCGTGGGTGGTGGCGGTGGCCAGGCAGTGCTCGCGCCAGGCCTCCGGGGGCAGCGGTTCGCCCGTACCGGCCCAGTCGCGCTCGAACCACAGCACCGACGTGCCGGACACACCGCGCTCGGCGAGGGCGTCCCGCACACCCGGTTCGACCGTGCCCAGGTCCTCCCCCACGACGCTCGCGCCCGCCAGGTGGGCCTCCAGTGCGAGTACGGCGAGCATCGCGTCCGCGTCGTACCTGACGTACGTCCCGTCCGTCGGCGGGCGGCCCTCCGGGACCCACCAGAGCCGGAACAGCCCCATGACGTGGTCGATGCGCAGGGCGCCCGCATTGCGCAGGAGCCCGCGCAGCAGGCCCCGGAAGGGGGCGTACGCGGCGGCGGCCAGGGCGTCGGGGCGCCACGGGGGCAGCCCCCAGTCCTGGCCGAGCGCGTTGAAGGCGTCCGGCGGGGCACCGTACGACATGCCGCGCGCGTAGGCGTCCTGCTGCGCCCAGGCGTCGGCGCCGCCGGGGTGCACGCCGACGGCCAGGTCGTGGACGATGCCGACGGGCATGCCCGCCTCGCGGGCGGCGTGCTGGGCCGCCGCCAGCTGACAGTCGGTGAGCCAGGCCAGCCAGCAGTACAGGTCGACGCGGTCGTACAGCTCGTCCCGGGCGCGCTCGACGGCGGCGGTAGCGCGGGTCGTCGCGCAGCTCGGCCGGCCAGGCGTGCCGTCGGAGCCGTACACCTCGGCGAGCGCGCACCAGGTGGCGTGGTCCTCCAGGGCCGTGCCCTGCTCGGCCAGGAAGTCGCAGTAGGCGGCGCGGCGGCCGGGGCCGAGCGGGACGGGCCGCACCAGCTCCAGGGCTTCCTTCTTGAGCTCCCACACCGCGTCGCGGTCGATCAGCCCGCCCTTGTTCAGGACACCGTCGCGCAGGGCCGCGGCCCGCTCCAGCAGGCCGTCGACGCGTGCCCGGTCCCCCGCCGGGACATGGGCGTACTCGGGAACGTCCTCGACCCTCAGGTGTGCGGGGTCGGGGAAGCGGCGCGAGGAGGGGCGGTACGGCGACGGGTCGGTGGGCGCACCGGGAACGGCCGCGTGCAGCGGGTTGATCTGTACGAATCCGACGCCGAGGGAGCGCCCGGACCAGGCGGCGAGCTCGGCGAGGTCACCGAGGTCGCCCATGCCCCAGGAGCGCCGGGACAGGAGGGAGTAGAGCTGGACGAGGAGCCCGTAGGTGCGGCCGGGCTGCTGCGGGACCCGGCCGGGCGCGACGACGAGCGTGGCGGCGTCCTCCGTCCCGTCCGGTGTACGCGCCGACAGCCGGTGCACTCCGAGAGGCAGCTGCCGCCACCCCTCGCCCGCGGCGGACGGCGGCGCGACGGCTCCGGGGGCGGGAACGGGGCCGGGACCGGCCGCTTCCTCTTCCTCGTGCGGCGGGGCCTCGGACGGGCTCTGCGGGCCCGGAGGCGGAAGGGCCCGGGACGGAGGAGCCTCGGACGGAAGGACCTGGGACGGATCCGGAAGCGGGGAGCCCCACTCCACCGCCGGGCCCTGTTCCGTCTCGACGCGCAGCACGGTACCCGCGGGCAGGCCCGCGAGGGCGGGCGGCGGCTGCGGGCCGTCCTCGCCCGCCCAGGACACCACCGTGGTGGGCAGCAGGCGGCGGGCGGCGGCCTCGTGGGCTTCGAGGGCCGTGCGCACCGCCTCGGGCGTACGCGCGTCGACACCCAGGGCCGCCAGCACGGCGATCACCGTGGCATCGGGGACCTGGAGCGTGCGGTGCGCCGATGGCTGGTAGGACGTGGCGACACCGTGCAGGGCCGCGAGCCGGGCAAGGCCCATCTAGACCCCCGTGGGCTCCGTGCCCGATGCCGTGCCGTGGGCTGTCGGTTCGCTGGTCAGGGGGGCGGCGTCGGCCATCGGGGGCTCACTGGTGAGCGGCGCGGCATCGGCCATCGGGGGTTCGCTGGTCAGGGGCGGTCCGGTGGTGAGCAGCGGCTCGGCGAATCCCGCGTCGAGCGGGAATCCGGCGTCGAGGCTGGTGCGGGGGGACGGCACCGGTTTGGACAGGGCGGAAAGGAGAAGCTGTGCGGCGGCCACAGGGGCCTCCCTACGGTGGACTGTGCGGACACAGCAGCCCTACCCAATGGGCACGGCCGCAGACCCATACGTTCCATCAACGTGTCCCGCGTCACACTCGCTTCCCTGTATGAAAATTGACACCCGGGCGGACGGGTGGTGGGCTCTGGGCCCACAGGAGAAGGCTGACGCGACTGAGGAGACGGCCGTGCAGTTCGGGCGCAGGAGAGGCGCGACCGCCGTCGCGGTCGCCGTCATTGGCGGGCTGCTCGGTGGCGCGCACGGCGCGTTCGCCGCCCCTTCCGACCCCGATCCCACAGCGCCCGCCACGCCCGCGGCCACGACGCAGGACCGCGAGAGCGACACCGCCCTGCCCGCCGTGTGGCCGCGCCCGCAGTCGATACGGGCGGCCGGGCAGCCGGTGCGGGTGGGCCGGGAGGCGGTGCTCGTCACGGAGCCGGGGACCGATCCGTACGCCGTCCAGGCGTCGAAGAGCTGCTGCGCGACGCGGGTGTGCAGACGCTGTACAGCATCGGACCCGGTGAGCCGCTGCCCACGCGCGGCCTGGTCGTACGGGCGGGCGGCACCGGCGCGCAGGACGCGCTGCGCGCCCTGCGCGCGCCTCAACGCGCCGATCTGCCGTCCGGGGGATACCGGATCGCCGTCGGCCTCGTCGAAGGCCGCGAGACGGTCGCGCTCGACGGCGTCGGCGACGACGGCCTCTTCCACGCCGCCCAGACGCTGCGTCAGCTGGTGACGGCCGCCCCGGGCGGCAAGGACGGCAGGCAGATAGCCGGGGCCGTGATCCGCGACTGGCCGGGAACGGCGGTGCGCGGCATGACCGAGGGCTTCTACGGGCAGCCGTGGACGCGCGGACAGCGCCTGGCCCAGGTCGACTTCATGGCCCGTACCAAGCAGAACCGGTACCTCTACGCGCCCGGCGACGACCCGTACCGCCAGGCCCGCTGGCGCGAACCGTACCCGGCGGACCGGCGCGCCGACTTCCGCGCGCTCGCCGAACGGGCCCGCAGCAGCCATGTGACGCTCGGCTGGGCCGTGGCCCCCGGGCAGGCGATGTGCATGTCGTCCGACGACGACATCAAGGCGCTGAACCGCAAGTTCGACGCGATGTGGGCGCTCGGGGTGCGCTCCTTCCAGCTTCAGTTCCAGGACGTCAGCTACAGCGAGTGGCACTGCGACGCGGACGCGCACGCCTTCGGCTCGGGCCCGGAGGCGGCGGCGAAGGCGCACGCGCGGGTGGCCAACGCGGTGGCGAAGCACCTGGCGGAGCGGCACCCGGGGTCCGAGCCGCTGTCCGTGATGCCGACGGAGTTCTACCAGGAGGGCGACACCGACTACCGGCAGGCGCTCGCCGAGCGGCTGGACGGCGGGGTGCAGGTCGCGTGGACGGGCGTCGGCGTCGTGCCGAAGACGATCACCGGGCGCGAACTGGCGGGAGCGCGGGCCGCGTTCCGGCATCCGCTGGTCACCATGGACAACTATCCGGTCAACGACTACGCGCAGGACCGCATCTTCCTCGGCCCCTACACGGGCCGGGAGCCCGCCGTCGCGACCGGCTCCGCCGCTCTCCTCGCCAATGCCATGGAGCAGCCCTCCGCCTCCCGCATCCCGCTGTTCACGGCCGCCGACTACGCCTGGAACCCGCGCGGTTACCAGCCGCAGGAGTCCTGGAAGGCGGCGGGATCGACGACCTGGCGGACGGCGACGGCCCGGCCCGCGAGGCCCTGCGGGCGCTGGCCGGGAACGACGCCTCCTCCGTCCTGGGCGGCGAGGAGTCGGCGTACCTGCGTCCGCTCGTCGAGAGCTTCTGGCGGTCGCGCACGTCCACCGACGCGGGCGTACGGGACATCGCGGCGAAGCGGCTGCGCGCCGCCTTCACGGCGATGCGCGAGGTCCCCCGGCAGCTCCGGAGTCCGGCGGACGGCGCATTCGACGACGAAGTACGGCCGTGGACCGAGCAGTTGGCGCGCTACGGCGAGGCGGGCGAGGTGTCCGTCGACCTGCTCCAGGCGCAGGCGCGCGGCGACGCCCGGCCGCATGGCGCGCCTCGCTCGACCTGGACGCGCTGCGCGGTTCCCTCAAGGCGAGCCGGGTCACCGTCGGCAAGGGCGTGCTCGACTCCTTCGTGGCGAAGGCCGCCAGGGCGGCGGACGCCTGGACCGGCGCGGACCGCAGGGCGGGCAGCGTCTCCGAGAGCGCCGGCTCGTACACCGTGACCCTCGACAGGCCGCGTCCCGTCGAGGCGCTGACCGCCATGACCGAGCCGGGTACGGGCGAGGGCGCGGCCGTCGAGGCCCATGTCCAGGGCCAGGGCTGGCGGCGCGTCGGCACCCTCTCCGGCAGCGGCTGGACACAGACGGACGCCAAGGGCGCGCGCGTGGACGCCGTGCGCCTGTCCTGGAACGCGGGCGGCGGCGCGCCCGTGGTGCACCGCGTGGTGCCGTGGTTCGCGGACGAACCGCGCGCCGGGCTGCGCCTGGAGCGCAGCGAGACGGACGCGGAGATCGGCGGGAAGCCGCAGCGCGTCACCGTGAGGCTGACCGGGCAGCGCCCCGAGGAGGTGCGCGGCCGGCTGACGGCCGAGCCGCCCAAGGGCATCGGGGTGAGGGCCCCGCGGGAGACGACGGTGCCGCGCGGCACGTCCACCGCCGTTCCCCTGGACATCACGGTCGACAAGGCCGTCCCCTCGGGCGAGTACCGGATCCCGGTCGCCTTCGACGGCCAGGACAGCGTCCTGACCGTGCGCGCCTTCCCGCGCACGGCCGGGCCCGATCTGGTGCGCGGTGCGGGCGTCGAGGTGTCGTCGCCGCGACGAGACCGCCGACTTCCTCGCGCCGAACGCGGCCGACGGCGACCCGGCCACGCGCTGGACGTCGCCGGTGGGCCCCTCCGCGTGGTGGCAGGCCGAGCTGGCGGAGCCGGTGCGGCTGGGCCAGGTCGTACTGCACTGGCAGGAGGCGTACGCGAAGAAGTACCGCGTCCAGGTGTCCGAGGACGGCCGCACCTGGCGCACGGCGGCGACCGTCAGGGACGGGCGCGGCGGACGCGAGGCGGTGCGGATGGACGCGAAGGGCGCCCGGTTCGTGCGGGTGCAGTGCCGCGAGCGGGCGCTGCCGTACGGCTACTCGCTGTTCGCGGTGGAGGCGTACGCGGTGGACGAGCCCCCAGCGAAGGCGGACCCGGCGGACGAGCCCCCCGCGAAGGCGGACGCAGCGGACGAGGCCCCCGCGGGATAGCGGCCGGGGGGCGGGGGCCCCTGCGGTGCTTCCCCC
>RHMC01000013.1 GCA_003719395.1 Streptomyces altiplanensis | reverse complement strand
CCGCCCCCGCCGCCCCTGCTTCGGCGACGCGGACGGCGCGTACGTGACCCCGCTGGTCCGTAAGCTCGCCGCCGAGAACGGCGTCGACCTGGGCTCGGTCAAGGGCACCGGCGTCGGTGGCCGTATCCGCAAGCAGGACGTCGTAGCCGCCGCGGAGGCCGCCAAGGCCGCCGCCGCTGCCCCGGCTCCGGCCGCTGCCGCCGCTCCGGCGGCCGCCTCCAAGGCTCCGGGCAGTGTTTCGCTCGAGCCGTCCCCGCTGCGCGGCCAGACGGTCAAGATGACCCGCATGCGCAAGGTCATCGGCGACAACATGATGAAGGCCCTGCACACGCAGGCCCAGCTGACCTCGGTCGTCGAGGTCGACATCACGAAGCTGATGAAGCTGCGCAACAAGGCGAAGGACGCGTTCGCCGCCCGCGAGGGCGTCAAGCTGTCCCCGATGCCGTTCTTCGTCAAGGCCGCGGCCCAGGCGCTGAAGGCCTACCCGGTCGTCAACGCCCGGATCAACGAGGACGAGGGCACGATCACCTACTTCGACACCGAGAACATCGGTATCGCGGTGGACGCCGAGAAGGGTCTGATGACCCCGGTCATCAAGGGTGCGGGCGACCTCAACCTCGCCGGCATCTCCAAGAAGACCGCCGAGCTGGCCGGCAAGGCCCGCTCCGGCAAGATCAGCCCGGACGAGATGTCCGGCGCGACCTTCACGATCAGCAACACCGGTTCGCGCGGTGCGCTGTTCGACACGGTCATCGTGCCGCCGAACCAGGTCGCCATCCTGGGCATCGGTGCCACCGTCAAGCGCCCGGTGGTCATCAACCACCCGGACCTCGGCGAGACCATCGCGATCCGTGACATGACCTACCTGGCCCTCTCCTACGACCACCGCCTGGTGGACGGCGCCGACGCGGCCCGTTACCTGACGGCCGTCAAGGCGATCCTGGAGGCCGGCGAGTTCGAGGTCGAGCTCGGCCTGTAACGCTCGTCTCACCAGCGTCCGCGCCCCCGTCCGGAGTCATCCGGGCGGGGGCGCCGCCGTATGGTCTAGAGACCGAACACGGCTTGAAGGAGCGCTTCATGACCCCGCCCGTCGTCCACTCGCTGCGCGAGCAGATCCGCGAGCACATCGTGGAGGGGATCGTCAGCGGGCGCTGGAAGCCGGGCGAGCGCATCGTGGAGCGCCGGATCGCCACCGAGCTGGAGGTCAGCCAGACGCCGGTGCGGGAGGCTCTGCGCGAGCTGGAGTCGCTGCGCCTGATCGAGTCCGCGCCCAACAAGGGCGTACGGGTCCGGAACCTCACGGCGGCCGACCTGGAGGAGAGCTACCCCGTACGGGCCGGCCTGGAGCAGATCGCGGCCGAACTGGCGGCGTCCGCCCTGGCGGAGGACTGCTCGGCCCTGGAGCCGCATGTGGCGGCCCTGTACGAGGCGGACCGCACAGCGGACGGGACGGCGCAGGTGCGCCACACCGTCGCCTTCCACCGGGAGCTGGTGCGCGCGGCGCACAACAGCGTCCTGCTGCACACCTGGGAGGGCCTGGGCATCGAGGTCTTCACCGCGCTGTCCATCCGCTGGCTGGGTACGGTCCAGAAGTCGTACGCGGAGGAGCACGAGGCCCTGGTACAGGCCTTCCGCCGCCGCGACCCCGCCATCGGCACCCTGGTCAAGGCCCACGTCCTGGGATGCGCCCCGCGCGCGTGACTCGTACGCGCGCGGGGCGGGCGGGGGGAGCGCCGCAGGCGCCCGGCCCCGCGCCACCCACCGGTCCGTGCCCGAAATGCCACATACACCCAGGCACCCCGTGCCCCATTTCGCGGCACGGAATGCCAATTTCGTTGTATGGAGAAGTTTTTTCGCCCCAGGCTTTGATCGATCATCGATCAGAGACTTACAGTCGACGACGGGTCCATCCGACCCGTGCTCCACCGCCCTGTCCTGCCAGACAAGGCCCCCCTTTTTTCTGCACCCCCCTCCTGTCCGGAAGGCGGCCATCGTGACCGACCCCGTAGGCATTTCTCCGAGCGAGCTCGACCAGCTCCCGGACCGTGACACCGAAGAGACCGCCGAATGGGCGGCCTCTCTCGACGCCGTCACCAAGGCCGCAGGCCCCCATCGGGCCGCGTATCTGATGCGCCGCACGCTCCAGCACGCCGAAGGCGCCGGCATCGCGCTGCCGAAGCTGCTGGAGACGGACTACGTCAACACCATCCCGACCTCCGCCGAGCCCGCCTTCGACGGCGACGAGGCGATGGAGTCCCGCATCACCGCCTGGAACCGCTGGAACGCGGCCGCCATGGTGACCCGCGGCTCGCGCTTCGGCGTCGGCGGTCACATCGCCACCTTCGCCTCCGCCGCCTGGCTGTACGAGACCGGCTTCAACCACTTCTTCCGCGGCAAGGAGGGGGACGGCTCCGGCGACCAGCTCTACATCCAGGGCCACGCCTCCCCCGGCATCTACGCCCGCGCCTTCCTCGACGGCCGCCTGAGCGAGGACCAGCTCGACCGCTTCCGCCAGGAGGCCGGCGGCGACGGACTGCCGTCGTACCCGCACCCGCGGCGCCTGCCCTGGCTGTGGGAGTTCCCGACCGTGTCGATGGGCCTCGGCCCGCTCTCCGCGATCTACCAGGCGCGCTTCAACCGCTACCTCACCAACCGCAACATCAAGGACACCTCCAACTCCCACGTGTGGGCGTTCCTCGGTGACGGCGAGATGGACGAGCCCGAGGCGACCACCGCGATCACCCTCGCCGCCCGCGAGCAGCTCGACAACCTGACCTTCGTCATCAACTGCAACCTCCAGCGCCTCGACGGCCCGGTCCGCGCCAACTTCCGTGTGGTGCAGGAGCTGGAGGCCCAGTTCCGCGGCGCCGGCTGGAACGTCGTCAAGACGCTGTGGGGCTCCGCCTGGGACGAGCTGTTCCAGCTCGACACCCAGGGCGCGCTGCTGCGCCGTCTGCGCGAGGTGCCGGACGCCCAGTTCCAGACGTACGCGACCCGCGACGTCGCCTACATCCGCGAGCACTTCTTCGGCGCCGAGCCGGCGCTGGCCGAGCTCGGGAAGCTGCTGACCGACGCGAAGATCGCCGAGTGCTTCTTCACCTCGCGCGGCGGCCACGAGGCCCGCAAGGTCTACGCGGCGTACAAGGCGGCCGTCGAGTTCAAGGGCGCGCCGACCGTGATCCTCGCGCAGACGGTGAAGGGCTACACGCTCGGCCCGGGCTTCGAGTCCAAGAACGCCAACCACCAGATGAAGAAGCTGTCCGGCAAGGAGTTCCGCGCCATGCGGGACCTGCTGGAGCTGCCGATCCCGGACGCGAAGCTGGACGAGGAGCTCGTACCGTACGGGCACCCGGGCGCCGACTCGCCCGAGGTCCGCTACCTCCAGGAGCGCCGCGCCGCCCTCGGCGGCCCCGCACCGGCCCGCCGGGTGCACGCGGTGGCCCTGCCCGAGCCCGCCGACCGCGCCTTCAGCGCCCTCCTCAAGGGGTCGGGCAAGCAGGAGATGGCCACCACCATGGCCTTCGTGCGCCTGGCGAAGGAGCTGATGCGGGACAAGGAGACCGGCAAGCGCTGGGTCCCGATCGTCCCCGACGAGGCGCGCACGTTCGGCATGGAGTCGCTGTTCCCGTCGGCCGGCATCTACTCGCCGCTCGGCCAGACGTACGAGCCGGTCGACCGCGACCAGCTCATGTACTACAAGGAAGCCAAGGACGGCCAGATCCTCAACGAGGGGATCACCGAGGCCGGCGCGATGGCCGACTTCATCGCCGCCTCGACGTCGTACGCGACGCACGGCGAGCCGATGATCCCGTTCTACATCTTCTACTCGATGTTCGGCTGGCAGCGCACCGCCGACCAGATGTGGCAGCTCGGCGACCAGCTCGGCCGCGGCTTCATCGTGGGCGCGACGGCCGGCCGCACGACCCTGACGGGTGAGGGCCTCCAGCACGCGGACGGCCACTCGCACCTGATCGCGTCCACCAACCCGGCGTCGCTCAACTACGACCCGGCGTTCGCGTACGAGATCGCCGTCATCGTCAAGGACGGTCTGCGGAGGATGTACGGCCCCGAGGCCGAGAACGTCTTCTACTACCTGACCGTCTACAACGAGCCGAAGCCGCAGCCCGCGATGCCGGAAGGCGTCGAGGAGGGCATCCTCAAGGGTCTCTACCGCTTCAAGGAGGCGGCGACCGCCACCTCCGAGACCCCGCGCGTCCAGCTGCTCGGCTCGGGCACGGCGATCCACTGGGCCCTGGAGGCGCAGGAACTCCTCGCCGCGGACTGGGGCGTCGCGGCCGACGTCTGGTCCGCCACCTCGTGCGGGCGAGCTGCGCCGCGACGCGCTGGAGCGCGACGAGGCGCTGCTGCGCGGCGAGCTGCGCACGCCGGTACGTCACCCGCGCGCTCGAAGGCGCGCCGGGTCCCGTCCTCGCGGTGAGCGACTGGATGCGTCAGGTCCCCGACCAGATCAGCCAGTGGGTCGAGCAGGACTACTCCTCGCTCGGTACGGACGGCTTCGGCCTCTCCGACACCCGCGAGGCGGCCCGCCGTCACTTCGGCGTCGACGCCCAGTCGATCGTGGTCGCGGCGCTCGCCCAGCTCGCCCGCCGGGGCGAGGTCAAGGCGGAGGCGGTGGCCGAGGCCCGTCAGCGGTACGGCCTGTAGGGGCTGCTGGTCAGGGCCGCCCGCCGGGGCACCGGTCAGGACCGTTTGTCGGAGGCGGCGTGCATGATGACGTCATGCGCGCTGCCCGCCTGATCAAGATGGTGCTCCTGCTCCAGTCCCGCCCCTCCATGACCGCGGCCGAGCTGGCCCGTGAGCTGGAGGTCTCCGAGCGGACCGTCACACGGGACGCGCAGGCGCTGTCGGAGGCGGGCGTTCCGGTCTACGCCGACCGGGGCCGGAGCGGGGGCTACCGGCTGATCGGCGGATACCGCACCCGGCTGACCGGGCTGGCCCGCAGTGAGGCCGAGGCACTGTTCCTGTCCGGACTGCCGGGCGCGCTGCGGGAGATGGGGCTCGACGACGCCGCGTCGGCCGCGCGGCTGAAGGTGTCGGCGGCGCTGCTCCCCTCGCTGCGGGACGCTTCCGACACGGCCGCGCAGCGGTTCCACCTCGATGCGCCCGGCTGGTACCAGGAGCCGAAGACGCCCGAGCTGCTGCCGGCGATCGCGGAAGCCGTCTGGGACGACCGGATGATCACCGGCCGCTACCGGCGCCGCCAGGGTGCTGAGGCGGAGCGGGAACTGGCGCCGTACGGCCTCGTGCTCAAGGCCGGGGTCTGGTATCTGTGCGCCCGCGCGGACGGTGAGTTCCGGGTGTACCGGATCGACCGCTTCACCGCGGTGGCCGTGTCCGAGGAGCATTTCGTACGGGACGAGGGCTTCGTGCTCCCGGAGTTCTGGGAGGAGCGGGCGGCCGATTTCGCCCGTTCGATCCTGCGTGCCGAGGTGGTGGTGCGGCTGTCGGAGGCGGGCGTACGGCAGTTGCCGTACGCGATGGACCGCGCCGCGGCCCGCGAGGCGCTGGACGCGGCGGGGCCGCCCGACGAACAGGGCCGGATCACCGTGACCCTGCTCGTCGAGTCCCCCGAAGTGGCGCACGGCCAGCTCCTGCCGCTGGGCCCCGAGGTGGAGGTGCTGGAACCGGGTGAGCTGCGCGACCTGTTCACGGAGACCGCGAGGCGGATGCGGGAGCTCTACGCATAGGCGTTACCGGTAGTCGTCCACCGGGGCGTCCTTGTCACCCCAGACGACCTCCTTGAAGTAGAGCCAGGCATCCGGCCGGGAACCGTCCGCGTCGGTGAAGCCGTACTCCTTGGCGAGCTGTCCGCTGGACAGCGACCGGCCGTTCCAGCGCCGCTTCCCGGGATCGGCGGCCAGCGCCGCCACCGCGCGCCCCACGAGGACGGGGGACTCGGCGATCGCGAACTCCGGGATCTTCTCCACGGCGTCCCGCCAGGTGTCCTCGGTGACGCCCAGCCCGTCGAGCATCTGCTCGGAGCGCAGGAAGCCGGGGGTGAGGGAGACCGCCGTGCCGTCGAAGTCCTTCAGGTCCTCGGCGAGACAGAACGCCATCCGGATCGGGGCGTTCTTGGTGAGGTCGTAGTAGAAGTTCTCGCGGTAGCGCCGGTTGGACTCCGCGGTGCCGTCGGTGACCTCGACGACCAGGCCGCCGGGGTTCCGCACCAGCAGCGGCAGGGCGAGACTGCTGGTGACGATGTGGCTGCGGACACCGAGTTCGAGCATCCGCATGCCCTTGTCGAGGTCGTACTCCCACATCCTGGGCTTGTCCTCGAGGACCTCCCCCACCAGGTGCTCGCCGCCCCAGACGTCGTTGACCAGGATGTCCAGCCGCCCGTGGTCCCGGTCGATGCGCTCCACCAGGGCTCGCACCTGGTCGCGTTCCAGATGGTCGGTGGGTACGGCGATCCCGGTGCCGCCCGCCGCGGTGACGAGTTCCGCGGTCTCCTCGATGGTCTCGCCGGGCCGTCCGACCTCGCTGACCTTCTCGCGGGTGGTGCGCCCGGCACGTACACCGTCGCCTCCCGCCGCCCCCAGTTGCACGGCGATCGCCCGCCCCGCGCCCCGGGTCGCCCCGGCCACCAGCGCGATCCTGCCGGTGAGGGGTGCGTCGTGCTCGCTCATGTCCGCTCCTTCGGTACCGCTGTCCGTAGCTCTTCGTCCCGTACGCGGCTCCACACTGACAGCGAAAGCCGACACCTCCTGTCGTGATTACTCCTCTCGACGTGTGTCCGGTAACGACACAGCCGCATCCGGGGGACAGGGCGTGCACGGGCCCGGGTCCAAGGCCGATGCTTGTGCCGTGATGGACGAGACGGAATTCTGGGAGATCATCGACACCACCCGCGAGGCCGCCGAGGGCGACCCCGAGGACCATGCCGACCTGCTGGTCGAGCAGTTGCTCCAGCGGGACCCCGATTCCGTGCTCGACTTCGCCAGACACTTCGAGGCCCGCTACAACCGCGCGTACCGCTGGGACCTGTGGGGCGCGGCGACCGTACTGCTCGGCGGTGCGAGCGACGACGCCTTCGACTACTTCCGCTGCTGGCTGATCGGCCAGGGCCGGGATGTCTTCGAGGGGGCGCTGCACGATCCGGACAACCTGGCCGGCCTCCTTGACGAGTTCGACGAGGAGGTCGACGGGGACGGCGAGGAGCTGGGGTACGCGGCGGACGAGGCGTACGAGCAGCTCACCGGCGCGGTCGCACCGGACCTGGGGGTCCCGGCGCAGGCGCCGGAGCCGGAGGGCACACCGTTCGACTTCGAGGACGACGCGGCCCTGGCCGACCGCTACCCCCGGTTGTGGGAACGGTTCGGCAGGTACAGGTGAGAGGCTAACGGCCGTCGGGGGACGACGCGGCCGCCGGCTCCCGCCCGTCGGCGCCCCCGGGCTCCAGCGCGAGCAGGGCCACGTCGTCGTGCACGTTCTCCACCTTGCCCACGTAGCGCACCAGGTCCCTGTGCACGGCCTCGTTGAGGGCCAGCAGGTCCTCCTCCGGTACGGAGGCGGCCAGCGCGGGCAGCCGCCGCGCGAGCGGGAAGAAGGCACCCGACGTCGCGCGCCTCCGTCACCCCGTCCGTGTGGGCGAGGATCCGGTCCCCGGGCTCCAGCGGCACGCAGACCACCGGGGCCGGGGCCGCCTCGGCCAGGCCGAGGCCCAGCGGCGGCGCCGGGTCCACCTGGATCTCGTGCGCCGCCCCGTCCCGCAGCAGCAGCGGCGGCGGATGGCCGCAGCTGACCACCCGTACGGCGGCTTCGCCGTCGGGGAACTCCAGCACGACCGCGGTGGCGAAGAGCTCCGCGTGTTCCACGACGGTGGAGTCCACGACCAGCCGCCTGTCCAGCCGCGCCGCCACCCCTGCGAGGTCCTCCTCGTCCAGTACGGCTTCGCGGAAGGCGCCCAGCAGCGCGGCGACCGTGGAGACCGCTTCCAGCCCGTGTCCCTGCACGTCGGCCACCAGGGCCCGTACGCAGCAGGGCCCTTCGCGCACGTCGAGTACAGGTCGCCGCCCACCAGTGTCCCGCGCTGCGCGGCCCGGTACAGCCCCGCGCACCGCACCCGGCCCACGGCGGCGGGCAGCGGCGGCAGTACGGCGAGCTGGGCGGCCTCGGCCACCGTGCGGACCGTCACCAGCTGCTGGTCGCGGCGGGTGCGCACCCAGGCGATGACCGCGCTGAGCACGACGACGACCACCACCGCGAGCAGGTCCGGGGTTTCGACGTCCCAGATCCGGCGGCCCTACGGCAGGGTCAGCGCCACCAGGGTGAGACAACCGAGCACCGCGACGCTCACCGGGCCGTAGGCGAGAGCCGCGACCGGCGTCACCGCGACGACGAGTAGCCCAGCTGGAGGGTCTCGGGGGTGATGACCTGGGCGAAGGTGAGGAGCCCGAGGATCACTGCGGGCAGGACCCTCAGCCAGCGCGGCTGCGGCGTTCCGCGCAGCCCGCCGGAGGTCTCTTCGGCGCCTCTGGCCCGGACCGAGCTCATCGGACGAAGGGCCCGCGGCCGGTCGCGCGGGTCGCTGACGAGGCAGCTGGAGTGGGCGGCATCCGGAGCTCCTTCATACCCCTCCCACTATGGCTCAGGCAGTCACCGCACGCCTGTCAGCGCACGTCCGTCAGCGCGCGCCCCATGAACACGTCGTCGACGTACTCCCCCCGCAGACGGAACTCGCCCGGCAGCACGCCCTCGACGGCGAATCCCTCGGCCTCGTACAGCGCACGCGCGGGCGCGTTGTGGCCGAGCACCCGCAGCGTCATCCGCACGGCGCCCTGGCGCGCGCCGCGTCCGAGGGACGCGCGCAGCAGCGCGCTCGGTCCCGCGGCCCCGCGCCCGCTCCGCCACGGCCAGGCCCTGGATCTGCCGGACGTGCGCGTTGGAGGCGATGCGGGGTGGGCGGGACCGTCCGGATGTATCCGACGATCACATCGTCCGCCTCGGCCACCAGGATGTCCTCGGGCCGGTCGCTCCCGTCGAAGAACGGACCGTACGGCGGCTGCGGCCTGGGCTGCACGGAGTGCACCGGCGACCAGGTCTCCCGGTCGAGCGCGGCCAGTTCCTTGTCGTCGGCCCGCGTGGCGGGACGTATGACGGGGCGGAAGTGCGCGATGCGGGGCTCTGGCATGGCTGTCACTGTGCCATGCGGACCCTCGGCCGGCGACGGGGGCAGGATGGGCGGCATGCGGATTGCGGTCACCGGCTCGTCCGGTCTCATCGGTACGGCGCTCGTGCGCTCACTGCGCGCGGACGGACACGAGGTCGCCCGCCTGGTGCGGCGCGCCGCGCGGAGCGCGGAGGAGGTGACGTGGGACCCGGAGCGGCAGTACGTCGACGCCGACGGGCTCGCCGGGTGCGAGGCGGTCGTCCATCTCGCCGGGGCGGGCATCGGCGACCACCGCTGGAGTGCGGCGTACAAGAAGGAGATCCGCGACAGCAGGGTCCTCGGTACGGCCGCGATCGCCGAGGCCGTCGCCTCCCTGGACGTACCGCCGAAGGTTCTGGTGAGCGGTTCCGCGATCGGCTTCTACGGGGACACCGGGGACCGCGCGGTCGACGAGGACGCGCCGCCCGGTGACGGTTTCCTGCCGTCCGTGTGTGTGGAGTGGGAGGAGGCCGCCGCTCCGGCGCAGGAGGCGGGTGTACGGACGGTCTTCGCCCGCACCGGACTCGTGGTCGCACGCGAGGGCGGCGCCTGGGGAAGGCTCTTCCCCCTGTTCAGGGCGGGGCTCGGCGGGCGGCTGGGGTCGGGGCGCCAGTACTGGAGCTTCATCGCGATGCACGACCAGATCGCGGCGCTGCGTCATCTGATCGACACCGAGTCGCTCTCGGGTCCCGTGAACCTCACGGCGCCGCGGCCGGTCACCAACCGGGAGGTCACGGAGGCGATGGGGCGGGTGCTGAAACGGCCGACGCCGTTCGCCGTGCCGGCGCCGGCGCTGCGGCTCGTGCTGGGGGAGCTCTCCGTGGACGTGCTGGGAAGCCAGCGGGCCCTGCCGCGGCGGCTGGAGGAGTCGGGCTTCTCGTTCGCGTTCCCGGAGATCGACGACGCGGTGCGGGCGGCGCTGCACCGGCCCGTGCCGCACTGACCGATTCTGATCGTTCCTGTCCGATATGCGATCGCTGAACGACCATTGTGCTCCGGTTGTGCTCCAGTGCCCCGGTCGGTGCGCGACTGTGCCCTCCCGCGTCCGCTTCTACGCTGCAACTCGAACTCGGGCATTCCGTGAACCTGTCGAGGGCATGAGTCCCCCCACAGTCACGCCGACCTCGGGGAGGGGCACGTGCTCACCACCGCACACCACGCGGACGTCGTCATTGTGGGGGCCGGGGTCGCCGGGCTCTCCGCCGCCCATCAGCTGACCGGCGCCGGTGTAACGGTCGGCGTCCTGGAGGCAGCACCTCAGGTCGGCGGGCGGATGGCCACCGAGGAGGTCGACGGATTCCGGCTCGACCGCATCGGCCAGGTCCTCAGCACCGCGTACCCGGAACTGCTCCGCACACCGGGACTCGAAGGGCTCGCGCTGCGCACCTTCTCCCCCGGTGTCCTCGTGCACAGCGAAGGCCGCCACTACCGCGCCGGAGAGGCGGGGAGCGCGCGGGGCGCTCTCAGCGCCGCGTGCGCGCCCTGGCAAGCGCCCCGCGGCCCCCGTTCGGCGGTGCACTCGACCAGGCCCGCCTCGGCGGCGCGCTCGGGCGGTTCGCGGCCACCCCGGTACGCCGCCTGGCGGCCCGCCCCGAGCGGACCGCCGCCGAGGCCCTGTCCGGGCGCGGGCTGTCGCCCCGTACGGTCGACGGTTTCCTGCGCCCGTTGTTGTCGGCGCTGCTCAGCGACCCGGACCTCACCACCTCCAGCCGGTGCGCCGACCTCGCGCTGCGCGGCTTCGCACGCGGCAGGCTGTGCGTACCGGAGGGCGGGGCATCCGCGCTGCCCGAGCTGCTGGCCGCCACGCTGCCGCCGGGAACCGTGCGTACGGGCGTACGGGTGACCGCGGCCTCCACCACCTCCGTCACCACCGAGGAGCACGGCACGTTCGGCTGCCGCTCCCTGCTGCTGGCCACCGGCGCCCCGCTCCGCCGCCGGCCTGCTGCCCGGTCTGCGGGTGCCGCCCTTCCACCCGGTGACCGTCCTCCACCACGCCGCGCCCACGACCCCGCTGGCGGACCCGTCCCTGCTGTTGGACGCCGACCGCAGCGGCCCCGTCTCGCACACCGCCGTGCTCAGCGAGGTCGATCCGTCGCGCGGCCGCGCGGCCGCTCGCTGATCTCCTCGACGGTCCTGGGCACTCCTCCGCCGGACGCCGACCGCGTGGTACGCGCCCATCTGGCCAGGCTCTACGGCGCCCCCACGGACGACTGGGAACTCCTCGCGGTCCACCACGACAAGGAGGCGGTCCCGGCCATGCCGGCGCCGCACGACCTGCGCCGCCCCGTACGGCTCCTCTCGGGTCTGTACGTCTGCGGCGACCACCGCGAAACGAGCACGGTGCAGGGCGCGCTCCACTCGGGCCGCCGGGCCGCGCAGGAGATCCTCCGCGACTTCGGCATCCAGCCCGGTTACGCGGCCGGGGATCTGCGCGAGGCCGCCTGAGCCCCCGTACATCCGGGTCGCAGCAGGGTCATCAGGACCTGCGGGGAACGGTCAGCTCCGGCCCCCGCAGGCCCTCTTGCCACCGCACCACGGTCCTCCCCGCTCCCCCCGTTCCCGCCGCGCTGGACGAACTGTTCATCCGGGACGAGGCACTGAGTGCCGCTCAGGTGCGGGCCCATGTCGCGGGCCACCACCGCTGAACGAGCCGGCAAAGGCTCAGGCGAGAGGAGTCCGCACCAACCGGAGCGCGCCCTGCGGGACTTGTTCCCCGGGGCTCCCGCCGGCGCCCGAGGAGCGGCGCTCCTCACCCCAGTGCCGCGACCCGGTCCCGGTAGTTGCGGACCGCCGCCGCGTCCCGGTACGGCTCAAGCCGCTTCTCGAAGTCCCGGACGTACTCCAGCGCCCGGGCCGACCGCATCTCCGTGGCCTGCTGCGCCGACTCCGCCGCCAGCGCGCACGCCTGGTCCAGCTCCCCGAGCCCGAGCCGCGCCGACGCCAGTACCACCCGGCAGAACAGCCGGCTGCGCGCATAGCCGGGCGCCCGCAACTGCAACGACCGCTCCGCGTGCTGCGCCGACGCCCGGTGCTGCTGGAGGTCCCGGTGACAGTGCGCGAACTCGTCCGCCAGTTGCGCCTCGTCGAAGAAACGCGCCCAGTGCGGCAGCTCGTCCCCCGGCCGCGCCGCTTCCATCGCCCGCTCCGCCCGTACGAGCGAGGCCGTGCACGCCCGGACCTCCCCCAGCACCCCGTGCCCGCGCGCCTCCACCGAGTGCAGCAGCGCCTGCACGACGGCCGGCGCCGTGCTGCCCACACCCTGCTGCGCCACCCGAGCCAGTTGCACCGCCTCCCGCCCGTGCCCCAGATGGACGGCCTGCCGGCTCATGGTGGCCAGCACGTACGAGCCGTACGGCCGGTCGCCCGCCGCCTGCGAGAGGCGCAGCGCCTGGACGAAGTACCGCTGGGCGAGGCCGTGCGCCGCGATGTCGTACGACGTCCAGCCGGCCAGCCGGGTCAGGTCGGCGGCGGCCGCGAACAGCCTCCGTCCCGTCGCCTCCCCGTACGTACCGCGCAGCATCGGCTCCGCCTCGTGCTCCAGATAGCGCACGAGGGCCTGCCGGGCGTGCCCGCCGCCGTAGGCGTCGTCCAGCGTCCGGAACAGCTCGCCGACCGAGCGCAGCGCCGCGATGTCCCCCGTGGAGACGCGCTGCCCGGGGCTGCGGTCCGTCTGCCGCTGGCGGGGCATCGCGGAGCGGCCCGGGGCGGGAACCCGCGCCCCGTTCACTCCGGTCGCGCCGGTCGCGCCGTTCACCGGCTGATCGAGCGCGCGACCCGGTCGTCCGCCCGCCCGATCAGCCAGTCCCGGCTCGGGACGACGAGTCCGGCCGGGGTGAACGCGATCTTGCGCAGCTCGGCGTGGCTGCCGGAGTCCTTGCGCCACAGCCCGCTGACGATGTCGACGGCCTCCTCGGGGGTGGCCGCGAACTCCAGCCCCGCGTAGACGGGCGCACAGGCGTCCAGCCCGAGGTCCTGGGCGGTCAGCCGCCGTCCGAGGCGCCGGGCGAAGACCTCGGCGATCAGCGCGGGGGTGGTACCGCGCGGCTGCTGGCCGCGGAGCCAGCGGGTCACCGAGGTCTTGTCGTACCGGAGATCCAGGCCGTGTTCCAGACCGAGCTGGTCCACCCGTCGGGCAAGGCCCGCGTTGGAGAATCCCGCTTCCGCGATGAGCGCGGCGAGCTGGCGGTTGGGGGTGCGCTGCGGAGGTCGTTCCGTCATCAGCTGTGCGGTCTCCTGCCTTCTGGGCTCCGGGAGCAGCCCTCATGGAACGGCGCGAATTTAGCTGCACCCGCAGACCGCTCCGGCACCTTCCACCCACATTCATCCGATCGTGTGAGGATTTGTGGGAACGCTGACGAACGCTGACGAAAACGACCTGCCCGGTGGCCGGAACCGTCGCCGCCGTACAGTGGCTGGGGCGCGATACGTGCACGGTGAAGGTTCTAAGGAGGCGTTGCCGTGAGTGAGCTGCGATTTGTCCGACTGGGGTTCGGCGAGGAAGCCGTCGAGTACCAGAAGGCCTGGCAGAAGCAGCGCGAGGTGCACGCCGCACGGTTCGCGGACGAGATCCCGGACACGTGCCTGCTTCTCGAGCACCCCCCCGTCTACACGGCGGGACGGCGTACGGCGGACAGCGAGCGGCCACTGGACGGCACGCCCGTGGTGGACGTGGACCGCGGCGGCAAGATCACCTGGCACGGCCCCGGCCAGCTCGTCGGCTACCCGATCATGAAGCTGCCGCGTCCGGTCGACGTGGTGGCGCACGTGCGCCGCCTGGAGGACGCCCTGATCCGTGCGTGCGCGGAGTTCGGCGTCGAGACGTCCCGGGTCGAGGGCCGCAGCGGCGTGTGGGTGCTCGGCGACCCGGTGGAGCAGCGCCAGGCCCTCGGCGGGCTCTCCCTGGACTTCGACCCGCGGCTCCAGGACGAGGAGTTCGACCCGCGGCTGAACGGCCCCGAGTACGCCCCGTCCAACGCCGGCCAGCGCCGCGAGGACCGCAAGCTCGCCGCCATCGGCATCCGCGTCGCCAAGGGCGTCACGATGCACGGTTTCGCGCTGAACGTGAACCCGGACAACACCTGGTTCGACCGGATCGTGCCCTGCGGCATCCGCGACGCGGGCGTCGCTCGCTCGCGGGCGAGCTCGGCCGGGAGGTCACCGTCGACGAGGTCCTGCCGGTCGTCGAGAAGCACCTGCGGGACGTACTGGAGAACGCGGATCCGGCTCCCCGGATCATCGAGAAGGCCTCCGCCTAGGAAGCCCCCGGGAATGCGCGCCCCTGGCCACGGGTTGGCGGGACGTAATCCCCATACAAATATCGGGCGTACCCTGATGGGCGCCGAAGAATCGAAGTCGTAGGGAGCCGGACGTGTCCGCAGTCGCACCCGACGGACGCAAGATGCTGCGCCTGGAGGTCCGGAACAGCCAGACCCCCATCGAGCGCAAGCCCGAGTGGATCAAGACCCGGGCGAAGATGGGCCCCGAGTACACCAAGATGCAGGCCCTGGTGAAGGGCGAAGGACTGCACACGGTGTGCCAGGAGGCCGGCTGTCCGAACATCTACGAATGCTGGGAGGACCGCGAGGCCACCTTCCTCATCGGCGGTGATCAGTGCACCCGGCGCTGTGACTTCTGCCAGATCGACACGGGCAAGCCCGCCGCGCTCGACCTGGACGAGCCGCGCCGCGTGGGCGAGTCCGTCGTCACGATGGACCTGAACTACGCCACCATCACCGGCGTCGCACGCGACGACCTGGAGGACGGCGGCGCCTGGCTGTACGCGGAGACCGTGCGCCAGATCCACGCGATGACGTCGGAGCGCGCGGAGGGCCGCACCAAGGTCGAGCTCCTCATCCCCGACTTCAACGCGGTCCCCGAGCAGCTGGCCGAGGTCTTCTCGTCCCGCCCCGAGGTGCTCGCGCACAACGTCGAGACGGTGCCGCGCATCTTCAAGCGCATCCGCCCCGGCTTCCGCTACGAGCGCTCCCTCGAAGTGATCACGCGCGCCCGTGAGGCGGGCCTGGTCACCAAGTCGAACCTCATCCTCGGCATGGGCGAGGAGCGCGAAGAGGTCAGCCAGGCACTCCAGGACCTGTACGACGCGGGCTGTGAGCTCATCACGATCACGCAGTACCTGCGCCCCTCGCCGCGCCACCACCCGGTCGAGCGCTGGGTGAAGCCGCACGAGTTCGTGGAGCTGAAGGAGGAGGCCGAGGAGATCGGCTACTCCGGTGTGATGTCCGGGCCGCTGGTCCGTTCCTCGTACCGCGCGGGCCGGCTCTTCGGCCAGGCGATGGAGCGGCGTGGCGCACTGACCGCCACCCCCACTGTGTGAATCCAGGCACAAGCGATTACCGGCCAGTAGTGGCCAGGGCGACGCGGCCCGTACAGTCCCCGCAGGTCGGGGGAGGTGCGGGCCGTATCCGTGTCCCGGTCCGTGTCCCGGACGTACGCGTCAAGGATTCATGGGTGTTTGACCGCCCGGCCATGCGCTGGTAACACCAATCAGTGACCCTGGGCTTACACACAGCTGCACTCCAGCACCCGCGCCTGCGTCCGCACGCGCACCCGCACATCCCGCCCGTTCCCGAGTCACCGCTCCCGAGGGGGATCCCCACCATGCCGGCCGCGACGCCCGTCCACGCAGCGACGACGCCAGTCACCCGCGCCACCGCCATCCCGTCCGTCACCACCGCCCTGCGCGCCGTCGAGTCGCTCCTGATGGGCGGCGGACAGCGCACCGCCCGCCGCAACGCCTGGACGTCGGTGCTCGAGGACCGGCGCAGGGCCAAGGACCGGATCGAGGCCGAGCACGTACTGGAGGCCGGGGCGGCCCGTACTTCCCGGGCAACGTAAACTTCAGGCATGGCGAGGAAGGAACGCGCAGACAACGCGGACACTGCGAACCCCGGGCGACTCAAGCAGATTGCCCTGACCTACAAGATGACCCGGCGGGCCGACTCGAAGGTGGGTCTTGTCGTCGCGGCTGTGGGCATCGTCACCTTCGGTGTCTTCCTCGCGATCGGCTTCTTGATCGATCACCCGGTCTACCTGGGCATTCTTGGCTTCCTGCTGGCTTTCCTCGCGATGGCGATCGTCTTCGGACGCCGTGCCGAGCGAGCGGCGTTCGGACAGATGGAGGGGCAGCCGGGCGCTGCGGCCTCCGTGCTGCAGAACGTCGGCCGGGGCTGGTCGACGACTCCGGCGGTGGCGATGAACCGCAGCCAGGACGTCGTGCACCGGGCGGTCGGCAAGGCCGGCATCGTCCTGGTGGCCGAGGGCAACCCCAACCGGCTCAAGAGCCTGCTGGCCGCCGAGAAGAAGAAGATGGCGCGCATCGTGGTGGACGTACCGGTCCACGACATCATCATCGGCAACGACGAGGGTCAGGTGCCGCTGAAGAAGCTGCGCACCACGATGCTCAAGCTGCCGCGCGTCCTCACGGGGCCGCAGGTGACGACGGCCAACGACCGGCTGCGCGCGATGGGCGACCTGATGTCGAACATGCCCCTGCCGAAGGGGCCCATGCCCAAGGGGATGCGCATGCCGCGCGGCGGAAAGATGCGCTGAGAGCCTTCCGTTCCTCCCGTACGACACCGGGACATACGGACTTACGGACATACGCCGAAGGGCGGCCCGGAACCGATGAGGTTCCGGGCGCCCTTCCTTCGTCCGCCCCTGCCCGCCTACGGGCACATCAGAGCCGGACCTGGACGGCGCGCGCGAGGCGGTCGTGCAGGCCCCGGCCGTCGCGGTCCCAGACCAGGGCCGGGATCGCGAGGCACAGGAGAACGCTGCGGACGAACGTCCGGCCGAAGCCGAGGCGGTCCCCGTTCTCGGCGACGACGCGCAGGCCGAAGAGGCGCTTGCCGGGGGTGGAGCCGATCGTGCCGACGGTGAGCACGCTCAGTACGAGCAGCACGCCCAGCGCCCAGTTGCCCGACGCCTGCGCGTCACCGCCGGTGAGCAACCCGTATGCGATCAGCATGCAGAGCGCCCAGTCGACGAAGAGGGCGCCGAAGCGCCGGCCGAGCGGGGCGACGGCGCCGGCCCGTGCTCCGGCAGTCCGAGCCGCTCGCCGCGGTACCCGGTGTCGGCACCCATCTGCTTGGCGGCTTCGCCCGGCCCGGAGAGCCACGATCCAATTGCTTGCCTGTTGTCCACCCGTCCACGGTACTGCGCCCGCTTTCGTACCCTGGAGGCCGGGGCCGTCCGGAGCCGGTCCGGTTAACTTGGGCGAAACAAATGGGTCATGCTTGAGAAATCCGGTCTGCCTATGGTCGGGTCCAGCGTGTGCCACCGCACTGGCCGCACGAAGAGCTGCAACCCCATCCCCACCGGGTGGGAGTAGGAGGAGTTGGATGTTCCAGAACGCCGACGACGCGAAGAAGTTCCTCGCCGACGAAGACGTCAAGTTCGTCGACGTCCGGTTCTGCGACCTGCCCGGAGTGATGCAGCACTTCACGATCCCGGCCGCGGCGTTCGACCCGACCGAGGAGCTGGCCTTCGACGGATCGTCCATCCGCGGTTTCCAGGCCATCCACGAGTCCGACATGGCGCTCCGTGCGGACCTGTCGACGGCACGCATCGACCCGTTCCGCAAGGACAAGACGGTCAACATCAACTTCTTCATCCACGACCCGATCACGGGCGAGCAGTACAGCCGTGACCCGCGGAACGTGGCGAAGAAGGCCGAGGCGTACCTGGCGTCCACCGGCATCGCCGACACGGCGTACTTCGGCCCGGAGGCCGAGTTCTACGTGTTCGACAACGTCCGCTTCCAGACCTCCGCGAACGAGTCCTTCTACCACATCGACTCCGAGGCCGGCGCCTGGAACACCGGTGCGGTCGAGAACAACCGCGGTTACAAGGTCCGCTACAAGGGCGGCTACTTCCCCACCCCGCCGGTCGACCACTTCGCCGACCTGCGCGCCGAGATCTCCCTGGAGCTGGACAAGAACGGCCTCCAGGTCGAGCGCCAGCACCACGAGGTCGGCACGGCCGGCCAGGCCGAGATCAACTACAAGTTCAACACGCTGCTCGCCGCGGCCGACGACCTGATGCTCTTCAAGTACATCGTGAAGAACGTCGCCTGGCGCAACGGCAAGACCGCGACCTTCATGCCGAAGCCGATCTTCGGTGACAACGGCTCGGGCATGCACGTCCACCAGTCGCTGTGGTCCGGCGGCAACCCGCTCTTCTACGACGAGCAGGGTTACGCGGGCCTCTCGGACATGGCGCGGTACTACATCGGCGGCATCCTCAAGCACGCCCCGTCGCTCCTGGCCTTCACCAACCCGACGGTGAACTCCTACCACCGCCTGGTGCCCGGCTTCGAGGCCCCGGTCAACATGGTCTACTCGCAGCGCAACCGCTCGGCGGCCATGCGCATCCCGATCACGGGCTCGAACCCGAAGGCCAAGCGCGTCGAGTTCCGCGCCCCGGACCCGTCCTCGAACCCGTACCTCGCCTTCTCGGCGCTGCTGATGGCGGGCCTCGACGGCGTGAAGAACAAGATCGAGCCGGCAGAGCCGATCGACAAGGACCTCTACGAGCTGGCTCCCGAGGAGCACGCGAACGTCCAGCAGGTCCCGACGTCGCTCCCGGCCGTCCTCGACGCGCTCGAGGCGGACCACGACTACCTGCTGGCCGGCGGTGTCTTCACCCCCGACCTGATCGAGACGTGGATCGACTACAAGCGCGTGAACGAGATCGCCCCGATCCAGCTCCGCCCGCACCCGCACGAGTTCGAGCTGTACTTCGACCTCTAAAGATCACGAGGTCACGCCCTGAGGGCCGTCACCCCCGCGTCGGCGCGGGGGGGAGGCCCTCAGGTGTCAGTCGTTCCCGGGTCAGCGGCCGTAGCGGATCAGAGCGCGCACCATCCGGCAGGTCGTGTCCGACGGCGGGTGTATGCCGACGAACTCCGCCATGGTGCGTATCTTGTCGTTGGACGCCTGCGCCGGGTGGTACACACCCGTGTCGAGCAGCGCGATGGCAAGGCGCATCGCCTTGAGGCGGCGGTTGTGGGTCTCGTACCACGCACGCGGCCGCCCGGCCGGCAGTGGGGTCTTCGACAGGGCTTGCGGAGCGAGCGGAAGCAGTGCGGCTGCGGCCATGGGCGTCCTCCTGGGGGCGCTCGGGAACCCTCTCTGACACCCTCGATTTTACTGCCCACCACTGACAGTCGGCCCTGGCCAGACCTTGTGCGGCGAGTGCTTGAAGATACGGTTGGGGCCATGGAGATCTGGATCAATCCCGCCTGCTCGAAGTGCCGCGGCGCGGTGCGTCTGCTGGACGAGGAGGGGGCTCAGTACACGGTGCGCCGCTACCTCGAGGACGTACCGACGCAAGAGGAGATCCGTGCGGTGCTGGAGCGGCTCGGGCTCGAGCCGTGGGACATCACGCGCACGCAGGAGGCCGCGGCGAAGGAGCTGGGGCTCGGGGAGTGGGCGCGGGACGCCGGTGCGCGGGACCGGTGGATCGCGGCGCTCTCGGAGCATCCGAAGCTGATCCAGCGGCCGATCATCACGGCCGAGGACGGTACGGCCGTGGTGGCCCGCACGGACGAGGCGGTACGGGACGCCATGTCGCGGCGGTGAGGCCCCGGGCCGGCGTACGGGCACGGGACCCCTCCGCCGGCCGGGTCAGGAGACGCGTTCGTCCTCGCCCGCGGTCTTCGCCGTCGCCAGTGCGATGCGGTTCCAGGTGTTGATCGTGAAGATCAGGGCCAGGAGCTGGGCCAGTTCCTTGTCGTCGAAGTGGGCGGACGCCCGTGCGTACACGTCGTCCGGCAGCCCGCCGTCCGCGATCAGGGTCACCGCGTCCGTGAGGGCCAGGGCGGCCTGCTCCTTCGCGGTGAAGAAGTGCGCGGCCTCCTTCCACACCGCGACCATGTGCAGCCGCTCCTCGCTCTCGCCCGCCTTGCGCGCGTCGGAGGTGTGCATGTGCAGGCAGTACGCGCAGTGGTTGAGGTGCGAGGAGCGGATCTGCACCAGCTCCACGAGCGCCGGGTCGAGGCCCTCACGGGCGGCGGCGTCGAGGCCGATCACCGCTCTGAACGCCTTGGGCGCGCTCTGGGCGAAGTTGAGGCGGGCGGCAAAGGGGGCGGAGGGGCTCTGCTGGAACTCTGTCGTCGTCATGGATACGAATCTACGAGCGCGGGCGACCGGAGAAGGGGTGCATTCGGGTGGCACGATCGTGGGTCAATTCCGCGGAGGGGCTCGGCAGCGATCTGCACCTGGAGCTGGAGAAGGCGGGGGCCGGCAGCCGGCGTGCCGTGCTCATGCGGGCGCTGCGTGAAGCGGTCCGCAGCGGGCGGCTCGCTCCAGGGACGCGGTTGCCGCCGTACCGTTCCCTCGCCGCCGACCTCGGACTCGCCCGCAATACCGTCGCCGACGCGTACGCCGAGCTGGTGGCGGAGGGCTGGCTGACGGCCAGGCAGGGGTCCGGCACCCGGGTCGCGCAGCGGGCGGAGCCGGCCGCGCCCGTGCGGCGGGCACGCACTCCGGCGCGGGCCACCCGGCCGGCGTACGACCTGGTCCAGGGCCGGCCGGATCCCTCCGTGTTCCCGCGCAGCGCCTGCTCGCTTCGGCCCGCCGGGCGCTGACCGCCGCGCCCCACGACGCCTTCGGGCCGGCGATCCGCGGGGCAGGGCGGAGCTGCGGCAGGCGCTGGCGGAGTATCTGGCGCGGTGCGCGGGGTACGGGCGGACGCCGGGCGGATCGTGCTGTGCTCGGGGGCCGCGCACGCCGCTGCGGTGCTGGCGGAGGTGGTGGGCGGGACGTGGGCGGTGGAGGAGTACGGGCTGCCGTTCCACCGCGCGCTGCTGGCCGGCGAGGGGGTGCGTACCGTGCCGGTCGGGGTCGACGAGGGCGGGGCCAGGGTGGACGGACTGGACGGGCCCGGGGCCGTACTGCTCACCCCCGCGCACCAGTTCCCGACGGGCGGGCCGCTGCGCCGGCGCGGCGCGCGGCCGTCGTGGACTGGGCGCGGGCGACGGGCGGGCTGGTCCTGGAGGACGACTACGACGGTGAGTTCCGTTACGACCGGCAGCCGGTGGGCGCGGTGCAGGGGCTCGATCCGGACCATGTGGTGCTGATCGGGTCGGTCAGCAAGAGCCTCTCCCCCGCTCTGCGGATCGGCTGGATGGTGCTGCCGGAGCGGCTCGTGGACGACGTCGTGGCGGCGAAGGGCGAGCGTGAGCAGTGGTCGAGCGCGACGGAGCAGCTGACGCTGGCGGACTTCGTCGCCTCGGGTGCGTACGACCGTCATGTGCGCAGGATGCGACAGCGTCACCGGCGCAGGCGCGACCGGCTGGTCGCGGTGCTGGCCGAGCGTGCGCCGCACGTGCGCGTGACGGGGATCGCGGCGGGGCTGCACGCCGTGCTCGACCTGCCGCCGGGCACCGAGCGGGCGGTGGTGAAGGCGGCGGCGTGGCAGGGGCTGGCGGTGGAGGGGCTTTCCGGCTACCGGCATCCGGGGAGCGGCCGCGGGGCGGGAGCGGGAGGCGGCTCCGGGGACGAGCGCCGGGGGCGGCGGGCGCGACGGGCTGGTCGTGGGCTACTCGATGCCGCCGAGCACCTGTACGCGGGGGCGCTGGACGCGCTGTGCCGGGCGCTGCCGCCCGCCTGACACGGAAGTCGCGCTCAGCTCGGGAAGAAGCCCGCTCTGCCGGGGGGCGCCGCCGCGTCCGGACGGGCTCGCGGACCGGGCCCGTCCGGCGGCCGGGCAGCGCGAACCGTGCGGACGACGAGGCCGCGCAGAGGCACCGCCCCGCCTCAGCGCCCCAGTCGCGCCTCCGCGTCGGCCAGGATCTCCGTGACGCGCAGCCCGAAGGCCGCGTCGCACGGATGCGCCTCCCCCGTCCGTACGGAGTCAGCAGCGCGTCGACGGCTGCGCGGAAGGCCCCGGCCGCACTGCCCCACGGAGGCAGTTCGGCCACACCCGCCGTGCCCCGCAGTTCGACCGCCGCACCCGCCGCACCCGCCGGGGCGCTCAGGCTGAGCGTCACCGTGCTCGACGCGCCCGAGGTGTGGCGCAGGACGAGGTGGACGGTGTCTCCGGGGCCCGGCGCCGCGGTCACCGACGTGACGTCGCCGAGCGCCGGCAGCAGTACGGACAGGGCGTGCGGTCCCACGTCCCACAGCGCGCCCTTCTCGCTGCGCCACGGCGAGACGGCGTACGGGCTGTCCGCACCGGGGGAGAACAGCGCGCCGAGCCACCGTGCGTGTGCGGTGAACCAGCCGCCCGCCGCGCCCTGTTCGGCGGTCCACCGCGTCGTTCCGGTCGCGAAGCGCAGGGTGAAGAAGACCACCGACGCCACGCCCGCCTTCTCCGTAGCCTCGGCGACCTCCCGTGCCCCCGCCACCGTCGTCGCGACCGGCTTGTCCAGCAGTACGTGGCATCCGGCGGCCGCGGCCCGTACCGCCAGCGGGGCCTGGACGTCGGGCGGCAGGGCGATCGCCACGGCGTCGCACGCGGCGAGGAGGGCGTCGACGTCGTAGTACGCCATGGTGGCGTGGGCGGCGGCGAGGGCGGCGGCCGCCTCGGGCCTGCGGCCCCACACGCCCGCGAATTCGATGCCGGGGTGCGCCGCGAGCGCGGGTCCGTGGGTGCCGGCCGCCCAGGGGCCGGTGCCGAGAAGTCCGATGCGCGGTTTGCTCAACGATTCGGTCATGCCCGCCAGTGTGCCCGCGGGGCCGGGGGACGCGCAGGTCCCGGCCTCCGCGGCCGGTACGTGACCGGCGAACGCCCGTGATCCGCAGGAAACCTGAGTAACACGGGGTTCACAATCGGGCAACGGACGGGAAATCAGCGCTTGCGAAGCTGCGCTCATCAGCCGCAGCCCCGCAGCAGCACACCGCAGCACCACAAAGGATGGCGTCCGTGACCTTCAAGGCCGAGTACATCTGGATCGACGGCACCGAGCCGACCGCCAAGCTCCGCTCGAAGACGAAGATAATGGCGGGCTCCGCCGCGGACGTCACCGAGCTGCCCATCTGGGGTTTCGACGGATCCAGCACGAACCAGGCCGTGGGCCACGCGTCCGACCGTGTGCTGAAGCCGGTGTTCTCCTGCCCGGACCCGATCCGCGGCGGTGACGACATCCTCGTCATGTGCGAGGTCCTGAACATCGACATGACGCCGCACGAGTCCAACACGCGTGCGCTGCTGCGCCCGGTCGCCGAGCGGTTCGCCGACCAGGAGCCGATCTTCGGTATCGAGCAGGAGTACACCTTCTTCGACGGTGCCCGTCCGCTCGGCTTCCCGGTGGGCGGCTTCCCGGCCGCGCAGGGCGGTTACTACTGCGGCGTCGGCGCGGACGAGATCTTCGGCCGCGAGATCGTCGAGAAGCACCTCGACCACTGCCTCGCCGCCGGCCTCGGCATTTCCGGCATCAACGCCGAGGTCATGCCCGGCCAGTGGGAGTTCCAGGTCGGCCCGCTGGCGCCGCTGGAGGTCGCCGACCAGCTGTGGATCGCCCGCTGGCTGCTGTACCGCACCGCCGAGGACTTCAACGTGTCCGCGACCCTCGACCCGAAGCCGGTCAAGGGCGACTGGAACGGCGCGGGCGCGCACACCAACTTCTCGACGAAGGCGATGCGCGAGGGCTACGACGCGATCATCACCGCGTGCGAGTCGCTGGGCGAGGGCTCGAAGCCGATGGACCACGTCAAGAACTACGGCGCGGGCATCGACGACCGCCTGACCGGTCTGCACGAGACCGCCCCGTGGAACGAGTACAGCTACGGCGTCTCCGACCGCGGCGCCTCGGTCCGTATCCCGTGGCAGGTCGGCCAGGACCGCAAGGGCTACATCGAGGACCGCCGTCCGAACGCCAACGTCGACCCGTACGTCGTGACGCGCCTGATCGTCGACACCTGCTGCACCGCGATGGAGAAGGCCGGCCAGGTCTGATCCCCGCTCCCGACCGCTCGTCAAGGGGGCGCCCGCCGATCCGGTGGGCGCCCCCTTCGCGTACCCGGTCCGGTGTGCCGCAGGGGCCTGGCCTTACGGAGGCCCCGGGGGGAAGGGGGCTGCTGCCGACGGCGGGCATCTGCTTCAATGGGCGCATGACCGGCCACCAGGACACCGCGACAGTGCGTCGCAGCGACCTCGAGCCGTTCTGGCCTTCCCGTCAGCATCACGACTTCGACCGGGTGTGTTGTCGCGCGAGGAACGCGCGGGCCCTCTAAAGCCGTTCACACCGGTCTTCGGTCCGCGCGCAGCACGACGCAGTGACGACGCAGTACGTCCTCGACGACTCCTCCGCGCGAAAGAAGCTGACCTCTCATGGCGAACACCCGTACCTTCTCCGCCGCTTCCCAGTCCTCCGCCGTCATCGGCCGCCACCGGCTGCGGGCCGTCGAACGGTACGAGGGGGCGCGTACCGGCGGGGCTCTGGGCAGGACTCCCGGCCGGGCTCTCGACGTGGGCGACTTCCTGCCGCCGGGCGCCACTTGGCTGCCCGCGCCCGAGCACACGCTGCCCGCGCTGCCGGGCCGGCCGCCGATGGTCGGGTACCTCGTGCTCGTACCGGCCGATCAGCAGCCCGCCGTCGCGCCCGTCGTGGAAAAGGCGACGGAGGAGGCCGCGGAAGAGGAGGGGGCCGGGGCCCGGGGCGACGGGCCCGTGCGGATCGACGGCGCCGGGCGCACCGCCGCCGTGGACGGGCGGACGCTGGACCTCACGTACCTCGAATTCGAGCTGCTCGCACACCTGGTGGCGCATCCCCACCGGGTGCACACGCGCGACCAGTTGGTGTCCACGGTGTGGGGCTACGGGCATGTGGGTGACGGCAGGACCGTCGACGTCCACATCGCGCGGCTGCGCCGCAAGCTGGGCGCCGAGCACCGCGGCAGGATCCAGACGGTGCGGCGAGTGGGGTACAAGTTCACGCCCTGAGGCCCTGATGGGGTACGGCGAAGGGGCTGCCCGCCCGGCGCGGCGGTACGGGCAGCCCCGGCCCTCAGTCCGCCGTTCGGGCCGTGCGGGTGCGGAAGCGGGCCACCGCGCCCAGCAGCAGGTCGACCGCCAGGAACACCAGCAGGCTGATGCCCAGCAGCGGTACGAACCAGCCCACCAGCACGGTGAGCGCCGCCAGGGGCAGCAGTGCCGTGACCGGCGCCTTCCGCCAGGCGCCGCGCGGTACCGGGCGGCCCGCGGACAGCCCGCGTTCCTTCGTCGGCCTGCGCAGCCACCACATCCGGTAACCCCAGGAGATGAGCAGGATCAGGGACGACGCGAGGGCTGCCAGGGCCAGTTGGTTGACCAGGCCGAGGAAGACGCCGGTGTGGGCGTCGATGCCGAACCGGGTGAGCTGGGCGAGCAACGGGTAGTCGGCGAAGCGCAGTTCGTCGATGACCAGGCCGTCGGCGGGGTCGACGGCGACCGAGTCCAGGTGGACCGGGAACTGGGTGTCGGTCTCCTTGACGACGTAACCGCTGCCCTCGCTCGGCAGGATCACCGAGAGCTTCCCCTCGATCCCGGCCTGGCGGGCGGCCGCGAGCGCGTTGTCGATGCCGACGTCCGTGCCGGCCGCGCCCTCGTGGGAGCCCGCGCCGCCGTGGCCCTCGTGGCCTTCGTGTTCCCCGCCGCCGTCACCGCCGCCCTCGGCGAGTGCCGCGGAGACGACCGGGGTCGCGCCGCCGAGCTGGTCCTGTACGGCGCCGATGTTCTCGCCCGCGTAACGCGACCAGGTGAGACCCGTCGCCGAGAGCAGGACGACTCCGAGCACCGCCACCGTGCCGAGGGCCCCGTGCCGGGACAGCGTCCTGCGGCGGCCCTTCGCCCCGCGCTCGGGGACGATCAGGTCGCGCTTCGCCGTGCGCCTGCGGCCCAGCCACAGGAACAGGCCGCCCAGCGCGACCACCCACAGCCAGCTCGCGGCGAGTTCGCCGTAGTGGCGGCCGAGGTCTCCGAGGTGCAGGTCGCGGTGGAGCTCGTCGAGCCAGGTACGCAGCGGCAGGGCGCCGGAGGAGCCGTAACTGGTCAGCTCGCCCCGTACTTCCGCGGTGTACGGATCGACGAAGACGGCGAGCGACTTGCCCTCCTCGACCTCGGGCGTCGTCATCAGCACCCGGGTGGTCGCGCCGTCCTCGGCGGAGGGCCAGACGGCGGTCACCGTGCCCTGGGGGTGGGCGGCGCGGGCGGCGCGAGCTGGTCGCCGAGCGGCAGTGAGCGTTCGCCGACCGGGGTCTCCAGCTCGTGGCTGTAGATGAACTTCTCGGCCTGGAAGGAGAGCGCGTAGAGGAGGCCGCTGGTGGCGGCGATCAGCAGGAGCGGGGCTATCAGCAGGCCCGCGTAGAAGTGGACGCGCAGGACGAGGGGGCGCAGGGCGCTCCAGGTGGTTCCGCGTCCGCCGGCGGCGGGCGCCGGACCGGCTTCCGCATCCGCATCCGCTTCCGCGTCCGTTTCCTGCGCGGGCTGTGCGGGTTGTACGGGGTCGTCGATGGCCATGACTGTCCTCGGAGTTGTCGACGGGGTGACCTGGGTCACGGGGTGGGTGAAGCGGCCCCCTGGTCACGCGGTCGGACAGTGGTCAGACAGTGGGAAGTGCGGGGGCCGTGGCGCGGGTCCTCCGGACCCGCGGCGGCCCGCGCCGCGACAGCGTGTGCGCGAGGACGACGCGTGGCCGTGGGCGACGAGTGAGCGGGGACCCCGGGGGCGTACCGGCTCCGGCAGCTCCGGGGCCCGTGCGACGGCGAGCAGCAGCCGCAGCGGGGTGAAGGCCGACTCTTCGACGGTGCGCGCGAGCGGAAGAAGGCCGCCTCGCCGCGCGCCAGCCACAGACCGCAGACGAGGGCCGCGACGAGGTGGGCGGCGGTCATCGCGAGCGGGGAGGAACCCTGGGCGGGGGCGGACGCCGCGGCCGCCATGGCTTCGGGGTCCATGAGCTGCTGGTGCGTGACGGACATCCGGTGGTGGCCGGCGCCCGGCTCCTGCGCCGTACCGAAGACGAGGTGCAGTACGCCCTGTACGGCGAGGAGGCCGCCGCCGACGGCGAAGACCCCGCGCCGCCTGTGACCCGCGGCCCACGCGAGCCCGGCCGTCACCGCGAAGGCCGCGAGCAGCCCCGGAACCGGAACTCCGTGCCCGGACATGGAGGAATGGCCCACAGCCGCCGCGATGACGCACACCGCCGCGAAGAGTGCGGCTCGCAGTGCGCGCAGGGGCGACCGGGCGTCCGTCATGGTCCGCACATGCTGCCACTCCGGGAGCCCTCGTGGGGGCATGGGTGCAGGACACAGCTGGGCGGCGAGGAGGGGCCGGGGGGTGGTGGTGGGTACACCCCCGGTCCGGGTGCGGAACCCCGTGACCTCGGAGGCCGCCTCAGGCAAGACTGTGCGCGTGCCCGGCGTACGGGCCTCCGAGGAGAGGGCTGAACAGCATGATGGCGACCAGAATACGCAGCGCGTTCCTTGCCGGCGTGCGGGGACTGGCATTGACGGTCATGTCGCTCACGGCATCGGTCGTCCTGTTCACACTCACGGCCGTCTCCCTCGCGCTCATCCCGATCGGGATCGGCCTCTTCACCACCCCTGTCGTCCTGACCGCGCTCCGCGGCTACGCCGATCAGCGGAGGCTTCTCGTGGCCAGGTGGTCGGGCGTGCACATCCCGCTCCCGTACCGCCGGATGCCCGCCGACCTGCGCGGCGGCTTCGTCGGACAGGTCGAGCGGTGCGTGCTGATGCTGAAGGACCCGGCGACCTGGCGGGACTTCGTGTGGCTGCTGGTGGACATGACGGCCGGCTGTGTCAGCGCGTTCCTGCCCGCCGCACTGCTCCTGTACCCGCTGGAGAGCCTGGTGCTGGCGGCGGGGCTGTGGCGGGTGTTCGAGAACGATCCGTACTGGTACGGCCCCGTTCCCGTCGACAGCCAGGGGACCGCACTCCTCGCGGTCGCGCTCGGCGTCGCCCTCTTCCACGTGGCCGTGCGCTGCAACCCGGCGCTGCTGCGCGCCCACTTCACCCTCACCGGGTCGCTGCTGCGCCCCACCCACGAGATGTCGCTCGCCCGGCGCATCGACCACCTGACCGAGACGCGGCACGACGCCGTCGACACCTCGGCCGCCGAACTGCGCCGCATCGAGCGGGACCTGCACGACGGCGCGCAGGCCCGGCTGGTCGCCATGGGCATGAACCTCTCCACCATCGAGGCACTCGTCGAGAAGGACCCGGCCCAGGCCAGGAAGCTCCTCGCCATGGCCCGCGAGTCCTCCGCCGAGGCCCTGGCCGAACTGCGTGACCTGGTGCGCGGCATCCACCCGCCGGTGCTCGCCGAACGCGGACTCGGCGACGCGGTACGGGCGTTGGCGCTGCGCCTGCCCGTCGAGACGGAGGTGACGGTGGACCTGCCGGGCCGTGTGGACGCGCCCGTCGAGTCGGCGGCGTACTTCGCGGTCAGCGAGCTCCTCACGAACGCGGTCAAGCACGCGGGGGCGGACCGGATCCACGCCGACATGCACCACGCCGACGGCATGCTGCGGGTCTCCGTCACCGACAACGGGCACGGCGGGGCGGACGCCGGGGCGGGCTCCGGTCTGAGCGGTGTCGAACGCCGGCTCGGTACATTCGACGGCGTCCTGGCCGTCAGCAGTCCCGCGGGCGGTCCCACCATGGTCACCATGGAGATCCCTTGCGCGTTGTCCTAGCCGAAGACCTCTTCCTGCTCCGCGACGGGCTGGTCCGCATGCTCGAAGCCTTCGGCTTCGAGATCCTGGCCGCCGTGGAGACCGGGCCCGAGCTGACCCGGGCGCTGGCCGAGCTGGAACCGGACGTCGCGGTCGTCGACGTCGGCTTCCGCCGTCCCACACCGACGAGGGTCTCCAGTGCGCGCTGGAGGCACGCCGGGCGCGGCCGGGCCTGCCGGTGCTGGTGCTCTCCCAGCACGTGGAACAGCTGTACGCCCGCGAGCTGCTGGCCGACGGCAACGGCGGTGTCGGGTACCTGCTCAAGGACCGGGTCTTCGACGCCGAGCAGTTCGTCGACGCGGTACGGCGGGTGGCGGCCGGCGGCACGGCGATGGACCCCCAGGTGATCTCCCAGCTTCTCTCCCGCCGTGCTCAGGACAAGCCGATGGGCCATCTGACGCCGCGGGAGCGGGAGGTCATGGAGCTGATGGCGCAGGGCAGGTCGAACGCGGCCATCGCGGACCGGCTCGTCGTCACCGAGCGGGCGATCGCCAAGCACACGTCGAACATCTTCGGCAAGCTCGGCCTGCCCGTGTCGGACGACGACAACCGGCGGGTGCTGGCCGTACTGGCCTATCTGGACCGGGGTGGGAACGAGAACGGGCGCGTCGGCGGAAACTGAGGGCGGCTAGGGCCCGAACCAGCCGGCCGCGTCCAGCCGCAGGCCGCTGCCTCCGGGGGTCATGGCCCGCAGGTCCGCCTCCAGCGCGTCCACCCGCTGCGCGCCGAGGGCCTCGACCCACCGGGCGCGCAGCCGGCCGAAGACGACGGCCGACCGCACGAGGACGTCGGATCCGCGCGGCGTGAGCCTCACCAGCTTGCGCCGCCCGTCGTCCGGGTCGTCGGTCCGCTCGACGTAACCGAGCCGTTCCAGCCGCTCGACGGTCTTGCCCGCGGCCTGTTTGGAGATCCCGAGCCGCCGGCCCAGTTCACCGGCCGTCACGCCGTCGCGGCCGACGGCCTGGAGGGCGAAGCCGTGTGCGGGGCGGACGTCGGGGTGGCCCTGCGCGGCCAGTTCGGCGTGCAACTCGTCGATGAACGAGCGGAATCCGGCGAACAGCAGCAGCGGAAGCTCGTACCCCTCAGCCATTGCGCAACTCGTCAACAACGTTTACCTTTTCGACAATCATGTTGACGATTTTACCCGAGGAGACCCCTTGACCGCGCCCCGGCCCCACTTCCCCGACCACACCACCGAGGCGGCCCCCGCCGCCTCCCGCCGCTCCATGGAGGCGACGGCGAAGCGCCTGGGCTACCTGCCCGCCCCCGTCGCCCGCATGGCGGCGTCCCCGCACCTGCTCGACGGTTTCCTGAAGATCAGCGCGCTCTTCGAGTCCACGACCCTGGATCCGCTGTCCCGCGAGGTCGTGATCATGACGATCGCGACCCGCAACGGCTGTCACGTCTGCGTCGCGATGCACACGGCGAAACTCACCGCGCTGGGGGCCGGCGCCGATCTGGTCGAGTCGCTGCGCGAGCAGCAGCCGCTGGGCGACGATCGGCTGGAAGTGGTACGTCAGTTCACGCTGGAGGCCGTCGCCACCTCGGGTGCGGTCCCCGACGGCACGTTCCAGACCTTCCTTGCCCACGGTTACACCCCGCAGAACGCGCTGGAGGTCGTCCTGGGCATCGGGGCCTACACGATGTCGACCCTGGCCAACCGGCTGACCGGTGCCCCCTTGGACGAACAGCTCACGCCGTTCGCCTGGAAGGAGTGACGGAGCGGGAGGATGGCCTCATGACCATCAACGAGGAAGCCATTCCGGTCCTGCACGTCAAAGACGCGGAGGCGGCGGTCGCCTGGTACGCCCGCCTCGGCTTCGAAAAACAATGGGAGCACCGTTACGAGCCGGGCTTCCCCGCCTTCGTGGAGGTGGCACGCGGCCCCGTGCGGCTGTTCCTGTCGGAGCACCAGAGAGACGCGCTCCCCGACACCCTGGTGTACCTGCAGGTGCGCGACGTGGACGCCGTCGCCACGGAGTTCGGCGTAACGGCGCAGGACCAGCCGTGGGCGCGCGAGGTCGAGCTGCGGGACCCCGACGGCAACCGGCTCCGGGTGGGTACGCCGTCCGGCTGAGGTCCGGCCCCGCCCGGGGCCGGGTCCCGGGGCGCGGCGCGCTTCCCCATGGCGCGCCGTGCGTTTCCCCCGTCCCGGCCCCGGCCTCCCCGCCCACCCCCGACCGCGTGACCCCCGCTGGATCTCACGCCCGTCCTGCGGAGTGCCGCTCACCCCTGTCGTTGGCCCACAGCGCACAGTTCATCGATGCTGCGTGCACATGAACTCCTCCTCCCTCCCCTCTCGCATCCTGCCGTGTCGCGCGCCCCGCGACACCGCGCCTCACGTCGTCCCGTACGTCGGCATCCGTCCCGCTTCGCGGATGTGGACACCTACGAATTCGAAAGAGGTTTGAACGGGACGCGAACAGGGCCCGTATGGGGAGGGAGCGCTTCTCCCCTGCCGGGACCCCCCTTACCTTCACCCGGCAACGAAGCAGAGGAGTTCCATGCGACGCGCATCAAGAAAACGTTCCACACTGACGAACCGGGCGATTGCCGCATCGGCCGCCCTGATCCTGGGCGGGGGCGGACTGCTCGTGGTCAATGTCTCCGCATCCGCGGGAGAAGGCGGGTCCGGGCCGTCCGGTCCGGGGCCGGGTCAGTCCGGCCGGATCCAGAATGCCGGTCAGCAGTTGTCGACCATTGACTGCCCGGAGGTGGCGAACGACCTGCCCGACGTACCCGATTCCGCGCGCCGGGAAGTCGATCGGGAGCTCGCGAATCTCGATTCCCAGATCACGGAAGCGTACAAGCGGTTCGCCGATTCCAAGGAGCAGATCGCCCGGGACCCGAGCCTTGCCGAAAACGCCATTCTCCGGCCGCTGAGGGACAAGCGGCTGGCTTCCGTCGACCGGATCGCCACCGCCGTCGACCGCGCGGCGAACGCCCCCAGGGGCTCGAAAGCCTCGCACCCTGCACACTGCGCGCCGACGACAACGCGGGGAACGGCGAGGACGGACAGGGGAACGACGGGGACGGACAGGGGAACGACGGCCAGGACGACGGCGGACAGGCCGGCAACGGCGACAATGCTGGTCAGGGCGGTGACCAGGGAGGCGGCCAGGACGGCAACGGCAACGGCGGACAGGCCGGCAACGGCCCCGACGCCTCCGACTTCGTCGACATCCAGTCCGTCCAGCCGAACGTCCAGCAGCCGCGCAAGCGGCGCGGCGCCTCCCGCGGCGAGTTCACCACCGATTGCGGGCGGAACGAGAACGGGAAGTTCAATCCGGACAACGTCATTGTCGCCCCAGGTGTGAGCAATGGCGCCCACCACATGCACGACTACGTCGGCAACCAGGCCAATGACGCCTTCGCGAGCGACGACGACCTGGCCCGCGGTGCCACCACCTGCCGGAACCAGGGTGACAGGTCGACGTACTACTGGCCCGTCCTGCGCCTCCAGAACGGCCAGAACGAGAACGACGCCAATGCCGACGGCGGAGGCAAGGACAGCAACGTCGGGGAGATCCAGACGCCCACGCAGGTCACGCTGAAATTCGTCGGAAGTCCCGTCGGAAAGGTCACCGCGATGCCGCGCTTCCTGCGCATCATCACCGGCGACGCCAAGGCGTTCACCAATGGTGACGCCAATGCCAATGCTTCCTGGAGCTGCACCGGATTCGAGGACCGCCAGCTCAAGGACAAATACCCGATCTGCCCGGAAGGCAGCCAGGTCGTCCGCACTTTCGCGTTCCAGAGCTGCTGGGACGGAAAGAACATCGACAGCGCCAATCACCGCACACATGTCGCATTCGCGGAAGAAAACGGTGGCTGTCCCGACGGATTCCGTGCCATTCCGCAGCTGGTGCAGCGGATCGTGTACGACGTCCCGCCGGGCCCCGGGTTCGCGGTCGACTCCTTCCCCGAGCAGCTCCACAAGCCGGTCACCGACCACGGGGACTTCATCAACGTCTTCGACAGCCGGCTGATGAAGAAGGTGGTGTCCTGTGTGAACGGCGGCCGTAAGTGCGCCTAGGCAGTGGCCGGGCGGGCTCGGTGTGAGCCCGCCCAGCCGCTGAGGATTTCACCCCCGAGAACCTGCGCGGTCAGCTCCCGTGGTGACCGGAGTGCTCCTCCTCGTTCCCCCCACCGCCGCTCTCCCCCGAGTGGTGCGAGGAAGTCTCCACCGTCCCCCCGAGCCGGCCGCGCAGCGCTGTGACCACCTCCCGGTCGCCCGCCGCGACCCACTTCCTGCCGACCAGGTACGCACCGCCGTAGTCCTTCGCCTCGTTGATCCACTCGCGCTGCCCCCGGTCGGTCGCGAAGGTGGCCAGCACATAGCGGCCGTCGCCGGTCTCACAGTTCGCCTGGCGCAGCTCCGCCGCGTCCGTCCGGACGTCCGGCGCGCACTCCGCCTTCGCCGCGAGCTGTTCGAGGCTGCCCTTCGCCGTGTCCGGCACCGGCTTCCCGTCCTCGGCCGGACCACAGCCCGTGGCGAGCACGGCCAGGGCGGCCAGAACCACCGGAGTCGATGCGGAAGTTGCCGTACGTCGGCCTTGGTAGCGCATCCGCCCATCGTGCCGCGTTGGGCCACACGGTGGGGCGGATACGAACACATCGCATGCCCCATTGCTGCGCTCCCGCACCGTCATTAACGTGCGCTCCGTACGCGCCTGTCGTCCCACCGAGGAGCGCCCCGATGCCCGATCACCGTCTGTCGCGACGCACGCTGCTGGGCACCGCCGGAGCGATCGGCGTCACAGCCGCGGTCGGCGGGCACACCCCGGCCACGGCAGCGGGCAGACCCGGCGCCGCCACCGCTCCCGACCCCGCCGCCCCGGCGCGCGCCGCCCTGGAACGGCTGCTGCCCGACCACGCCGGCCAGTTCCGCCTCAGCCCCCTCACGACGGGCGACGGCCGCCCCCAGCGCTTCCGCGTCCGACGGCGCCACCGGCCGCGTCGAGGTCGCGGGCACCGGCCCCGCCGCCCTGCTCACCGGCGTCCACTGGTACCTCAAGTACGTCTGCGGGGCGCACATCTCCTGGTCGGGCACCCAGCTCGACCTCCCCCGGCGGCTTCCCGCGCCCCGCCAGCCCCTGGAGCGGTCGGCCACCGTCCCGCACCGCTTCGCGTTCAACGACACCCACGACGGCTACACCGCGCCGTACGCCGACTGGCCCCGCTGGGAGCGGATGATCGACGTACTCGCGCTGCACGGCTGCAACGAAGTGCTCGTCACGACCGGTCAGGAAGCCGTCTACCACCGCCTCCTCCAGGACTTCGGCTACTCCGACGCCGAAGCCCGCGCCTGGCTTCCCGCGCCCTCCCACCAGCCGTGGTGGCTCCTGCAGAACATGAGCGCGTACGGCGGCCCGCTCTCCCCCGAACTCGTCGCGAAACGCGCCGGCCTCGGCCGCCGCATCGCCGACCGCATGCGCGAGCTCGGCATGGAACCGGTCCTCCCCGGCTACTTCGGCACCGTCCCCGACGGCTTCGCGCCCGCAACCCCGGCGCCCGCACCGTCCCGCAGGGCGACTGGGCGGGCCTGCGCCGCCCCGACTGGCTCGACCCGCGCACCACCGCCTTCCGCGAGGTCGCCGCCTCCTTCTACCGCCACCAGCACGCGCACTTCGGCCCGGTCCGGCACTTCAAGATGGACCTCCTCCACGAGGGCGGCTCGGCGGGCGACGTGCCCGTCCCCGAGGCCGCCCGCGCCGTCGAGTTCGCGCTCCGGGCCGCCCGTCCCGGCGCCACCTGGGTGATCCTCGGCTGGCAGGCGAACCCGCGCCGCGACCTGCTCGACGCGCTCGACAAGAAACACCTCCTGATCGTGGACGGCCTCTCCGACCTGGACACCGTCACCGACCGGGAGAAGGACTGGGGCGGCGCGCCGTACGCCTTCGGCACCATCCCCAACTTCGGCGGCCGCACGACGATCGGCGCCAAGACCCACCTGTGGACCGAGCGCTTCACCGTCTGGCGCGACCGGCCGGGGTCCGCCCTCGTCGGCACCGCCTACATGCCGGAGGCCGCCGAGCGCGATCCGGCCGCACTGGAGCTGTTCTCCGAGCTGGCGTGGCGGAGGGAGGCGGTGGACCGCAAGGAGTGGTTCGAGGGGTACGCCGATCTGCGCTACGGCGGCCGGGACGCGGACGCCCGCGCCGCCTTCGCCGCGCTGCGCGAGACGGCGTACCGCATCACCAGCCGCGACGGCCGCCCGCACGACTCGGTCTTCGCCTCCCGGCCGAGCCTGTCCGCCGCCTCCGGTACGCACTACGCCACCCATACGCCCGCCTTCGACCCGGCGGACTTCGACAAGGCGTTCGGTGCGCTGCTCGGCGTACGCGAACCGCTGCGCCGGTCCGACGCGTACCGCTACGACCTCACCGACCTGGGCCGCCAGGCCCTCGCCAACCGCTCCTGGCAGCTGCTGCCGCAGCTCAAGGCGGCGTACGCGCGAAAGGACCTGCCCGCCTTCCGCGCCCTGTCCGCCCTCTGGCTCAAGCTGATGCGGCTGAGTGAGGACATGGCGGGCTCGCACCGCGCGTTCCTGCTCGGGCCGTGGATCGAGGACGCGAAGCGCCTGGCGTCCTCGCCCGCCGAGGCACAGCAGCTGGAGCGCACCGCGCGCGTGCTCGTCACCACCTGGGCCGAGAGGCCCACCGCGGACGGCGGCCGCCTCGTCAACTACGCCAACCGCGACTGGCAGGGGCTCATCGGCGACTTCCACCTCCCGCAGTGGCAGGCGTACCTGGAGGAGCTGGAGGACGCGCTCGCGGCGGACCGCGCGCCCAAGTCCTTCGACTGGTACGCCGTCGAGGAGCCGTGGACGCGCGAGCGCGAGGCGTATCCGCTGCGTCCGCCGAACGATCCGTACCGCACGGCCCGGCGCGTCCACGACGTGCTCGCCCGCGCGCCCTACCAGGGCGCGCTCACCGTCACCGCCGAGCCCGCCGTCTTCCCGCCCGGCGGCTCGGCGCTGGTCACCGCCGCCTTCCGCAACGTCAACGGACTGCGGGCGACCGGCCGCGTCGACTTCGCGCTCGGCTTCGCGTCCGGCGGCGTGGAGGCGGAGCCCGAGGGCCCGGTGTCGCTGGCGTCCGTCCCGGCGGCGGGCAGGGGGAGCGCCTCCTGGCGCGTGAAGGCCCCCGGCACACCGCTGACCCGTCCGCTCGAACCGGTGCCGTACGAACTGAGCACGGCGTACGGTCCGCAGGGCGAGGCCCGGGTCACCACCGTCCAGGAGGGCAGCCTGTACGTCGCCGGGCCGTTGGCCGGGGGCTGGCGGACGTACACGAACAACGGCGCGGTCTTCGGGCAGCTGGAGGACCGGTACGCGGTCGACGGGGCGGGCCAGGACCTGTGGAAGGCGACCACGGAGTTCGGCGCGCTGTACCGGCAGGGGGCGCTGCGGGACGGCGGTGGCATCACCGTGCGGGTGGACGCGCAGGAGGTGACGGGCGCGTGGGCGCGCGCCGGCATCGCCGTCCGCAACAGCCTGGACACACCGGGGTCGCGGGGCTTCCTGAACCTCGCGGTCACCCCGGCGAACGGTGTGGTGCTGTCGTACGACACGACGGCGACGGCACGGTGGACACCTACCAGCGCATCACCGGCGTCAGGGCACCGGTGCTGCTGCGGCTCTCGCGGGCGGGCGGGGCGTTCACGGGGGCCTGCTCGACGGACGGCGGGGCGACGTGGCGGACGGTCGCGACGGTGCCGGTGGCTGGGGCGGCGGAGGTCCAGGACGCGGGGATGTTCATGAGTGCGACGCATGGGGGGAGCGGGACGCGGGCACGGTGGAGTTCATCGGGTGGCGCATGTCCTGACGACGCGGGGGCGGGGCGGGTGCGGGCGCGGGTGCGCGGTGCGGTGCGGGTTGCCTGCGGCGGGGCTTTCCCCTCCTCGCCCCGGGCCCCGCTCCTCATCGCCACGCTCGATGTGAGCCCGTCCGGCGATTGAGGACACGCCCGAAGGGCGTCCGGGGCCCGGGACCTGCCCCGGTCCGGGAAGCGGCGGGCAGGGGAGCAGCGCCGCAGGCGACCCGCACGGCCCTCTCCCCCGGCCGGCCGGGAGGCCGTCGGACAGCGTCCGGTCCGGACGCGCAGTGGCTGAGAACGAACGCCCCAGGAGTACCCCATGCCCCAGATCCCCGCCACCACCGTCGCGAACCTCCGCGACCTCGGCGGCACCCCGCTCCCCGGCGGCCGCTCCGTACGCCCCGGATTCGTCCTGCGCTCCGGGCAGCTCGACCGGATGGACCCCGCGTCCGACCCCGCCGTCGCCGCGCTCTCCCTCCATACGGTCGTCGACTTCCGCTCCGCCGCCGAGCGCGCCGACCACCCCGACCGGGTCCCGGACGGCGCGCGGCTGATCGTCGCCGACGTACTGGCCGACCGGCTCGCCGCCGCCGGCACGGCCCGCGCCGCCCCCGCCCAGCTGAAGCACATCCTCTCCAGCCCGGCCCTCGCCGAGCATCGCCTGGGCGGCGGCAGGGCCCGGAAGCTGTTCGCCGACACCTACCGCTCCTTCGTGTCGTCCGGCTCGGCCCGCGCCGCCTACCGCACCTTCCTCACCGAACTCGGCGCACCCGACGCGGGGCCGCTGCTGTTCCACTGCACGGCGGGCAAGGACCGCACCGGCTGGGCGGCGACCCTGGTGCTGTCCCTCCTCGGCGCGGACGACGCCACGATCGAGCGCGAGTACCTCTCCGTCAACCCGGCCGTGCGGCAGGCCTTCGCCCCCCTCGTCGAGGGGTTCTCGCCGCCGGCGGCGACCCGGAGACCGCCTCGCCGTCATCGGGGTCGTGCCCGGAGTTACCCTGGCCGGCGGGCGCTCGACGAGGCGCACGCGCGCCCACGGCTCGGTCGAGAAGTACGTGCGGGAAGGGCTCGGCGTGTCCGGCGAGAGCATCGCGCGCATCCGCGAGCGTCTGATCGCGGGCTGAGTCCCGGGGCGGGGCAGGTGCCGGTGCGGCGGCCGGCGAGGTGACCATCGGACGATTCGCTCGTTTTGCTGAACGTGCGCCCACAGGATGTCATCACTCCCCCTGCCCCCGACCCCATCGACGTCGAGCAGGCCGAGGCCGCGCTCGTCGAACACTATCCGCGGCTCGTACGGCTGGCGTACCTTGTGCTGCCGCCGCGTCTCGGCCGCAACCGCCGGGTCCTGACCGCCCATTCGCTCGTGCAGCGCTCGCTGCCGCGCAGCCGCACCGCGGGTGTGTCCGGCCTTCCACTGCCGCGCCGCGAGGGCGCCCGCCCCGACCCGGGGTACGCGTACGTACGGCAGCAGGTGCTGCGCCAGGCCCTGGAGGCCGGGCTGCCGCTGCGCCGCAGGGCCTGGCCCAAGCGGGCGCAGCTGCCGCCGCTGCTGCCGCAGGTGTGGGGGCTGCGGCTGTTCCCGCGCTCCGGCGGTGCCGACGAACTCGCCCTGGACCAGCGGCTCTCGGCGCTCAGCGGGCCCGGCCGGGCCGCGTACGCACTGCGCGGCCTGGAGCGCATGCGGGACGCGGAGGTGGCGCAGACGCTCGCCGCCGCCGGGGCCGCCGACCCGGACGCGGCACAGGCCGAGGCGGACGGCGTCGCGGCGGGGGCCGGGGCTGCGGACGGCGCGCGTGCGGAGGAGCTGCTGAGGTCCGCCGAGTTCGACCCGTGCTCCCTCCAGGCCAGGCCCACCGACCTGATGCGGCGCAGGCAGCACACGAAGGCCGCGCTCGCCGCGACCGCCGCCGTCGTGGTCTGCGGGACGCTGCTCGGGCTGCCGGGCGAGGGCTCGGGGCCCCGACGGTGCGGCCGCGCCCTCGTACGCCCGCAACCCGGCTGCCGAGCGGGCCCTCGACCCGGCGAAGACGGTCCGGGTCGGACCCGCCGTGTGGAAGCGGTCCTCCCGTACCGACTTCTCCGTCTGGCCGGCCCGCGGCGGCCTCACCGACGACAACGCCCTGCTGCTCCGCGCCCTCGCCGTCTGGGCCAGGCCGGGCCCGTCCGTGCAGACCTCCGCGACGCCCGCCACGCCGGTGGGCCCGCCGATGGGGTCGCCGCAGCTGCTCTTCGCGGGCGACGTCGACGCGGTGCGAGAGTGGTGCTGCTGTACGACGGTCTGCGCGTCGACCGGTACGCCGAGCCGCAGAGCGGCGCGGCGGGCGCGGCGCTCGACTTCGCGCGCGTGGACGGCGCGGACGCGGCCGGGGCGAACGCCCTGGTGGTGGGCCGCACCGACGGCAACGTCCGCTACCTGACGGCCCCCTGGGTGCGCAAGGCGTCCGTACGGGACCTGCTCGACCCGGCCGGGGCGCCGGCGCCCCTGGACCGCACCCGGGACGGTGTGACGGACCCGCTCACGAGTCCGGCGCAGGCCGGGCGACTGCCGTTCCTGGGACGCCCTCGAACTGCGCGACGACGTGGGCCCCCGGCTGATGACCGACCTCGGTGAACTCGCCCCGGCGCGGCTGACGTCGGGCCCGCCGTCCGCGCCGCGCGATGTGACGGGCGCGCGCGAGCGGGCGCGCTGGGCCCGTACGGCCTGCCTGCTGCCCGCGGTGCGTTCGCACGGCGTGCGCAGCGTGAACTTGTGGGCGTACGCCGAGCAGCCCCTGCCCGAGGGCAACGGCACCGCCCAGTGGCTCTGCACCCGCGCGGAGACGTGGCGGGGCACGGGCAGCAGGGTGCTCGCGCAGTTCCAGGCGCCGTCCGCGCAGAAGGGGGCATCGGGCGCGATCGTCGCGCGGGCGCCTAGCACTCGCCCGCGTGCGGGGAGCGTGATCCGCAGGTGCTGGCGGGTGTGCTGTGGAAGTCGCGGGGCGGCAACTGGTACGTCCTCGCGGCCGGCAGCGAGCAGTTCACCTCGGTCACCACCTCGGGCGGGGTGGAGGGCACCGCGCAGGGCAACCTCCTCGCCGTACGGGCGAGGGCGGGCGCACAGGCGGACCTGGACGGGCAGGTGGAGAGCGGCGCCCGGGTGGGGGCACTGCGCTAGGCCGGGACCGGCCCCCGGCCCGGTCCCGGCCCCGGGATTCCCGGCAGGCCACGGCGGTTACGCTGCTCGTATGACGACCGGGGTGCGCCGAAGAATGGGCGTCGAGGAACGCAGACAGCAGCTGATCGGCGTGGCACTGGAGCTGTTCAGCCGTCGCTCGCCCGACGACGTGTCGATCGACGAGATAGCGGCCGCCGCGGGCATCTCGCGGCCGCTCGTCTACCACTACTTCCCCGGCAAGCAGAACCTGTACGAAGCCGCGCTGCGCCGGGCGGCCGACGAGCTCGCCGCCCGGTTCACCGAACCGCGCGAAGGGCCGCTGGGCGCCCGGCTGCTGCGGGTCATGGGTCGCTTCTTCGACTTCGTCGACGACCACGGGCCCGGCTTCTCCGCGCTGATGCGGGGCGCCCCGCGGCCGTTCGTCGACGACGAACGCCATGATCGACGAGGTGCGCCGGGCGGCGTACGAGCAGATCGTCGCGCACCTCGGGGTCACCGACCCGCCGGCGAGGCTGGCGATGGTCGTGCGGTCGTGGGTGTCGCTCGCCGAGTCGACGGCGCTGATCTGGCTGGACGGGCGACAGATCCCGCGCGCCGAGCTGGAGTTGCAGCTGGTGCACGACTTCGCGGCGCTGGCCGCCGTGAGCGCGGCGTACGACGAGGAGATGGCACGGATCGTGCTGCGGATCCTCGCGCTGGAGCCGGCCGACGGGCCCTTCGGGGACCTGCTCACACGCCTGGGCTCCCTGACTGCGGCGCCGAAGGTCGTGCCCGGTCAGCGCCCGCCGTCGCCGTAGTGGACGGTGACGTCCTTGAAGCCGAGTGAGTGCAGCAGGCCCTGGAGCATGCTGGTGGTGTTCTTCTCGGCGCGCGCGGCCAGTTCGCTCTCCTTCGCGGCCTCCCCGATGTGACGGGCGGCGAGACGGTTGACGGCCCGCTCGTCGGCCGGGTTGTCGGAGAAGAAGTCCCCGAGCCGGTCGAGCAGACCGCGCTCCTTGGACACGGCGTACGAACGGTCCGCGTCCAGCGCCGGTTTGCCGAGCCGCGCGTGCGGCAGCCGCAGGGTGGCGGCGGTGCGTTCCTCGTTCACGCTGACCTGCCCCTCCCCCACCTCGCCGAGGTCGACGTACGCGCTGACGGTGCCCGCGCCGACGTAGAGCGTGCGGGTGCCGCGCAGGGCGTCGGGGAGGAACTTGGCGTCCTTCTCCAGGTCGACGACGACCTGGAAGTTGCCGGACGCAGCCTCGTAACGGCTCATGTCCTGAATGGACTTCAGGAGCACCGGGCCCGAACGGTCGTGGGTCTCCTCCCCGAAGACGTCGTCGAGGTCCGGCAGCAGACTGAGCCTGCTGCGACGAGCAGCAGCGCCGCCAGTACCGCGAGGACGCCCGTCGCCTTGGCCCACCACGGGAGCCCGGTGCGGCGCGGGGGCCTGTTGAGCTGCTGTCCGGTGAGAGTCATACGGTACGGATTCCCCCGGAGCCCTTGGTCACTCAGCGTTTGCGGTACGACGCTTCCAGGTCGCGTACCTCGGCCGAGAGGTGCAGCTCCGCCCCGTCGGCCGGCTTGACGTACTGGGCGGCCAGTTCCAGTACGGCGGCCGTGAGTTGCTCCTTCACCTGCGGTGTGCGGCCCGGCAGCAGGGCGATGCCGATGTGCACGAGGGCGTGGCCGGTGTCCGCGTCGCCCACCACGGTGTCGTCGGCGCGGCGGAACCGCGTCTTGCAGGCGTCGGGCCGGGTGCCGACGGTGTCGACGACCAGGGGGTGCAGGGCCAGGGCGAAGCCCCGGCGGTCGAAGGAGTCCGCCAGCGGCTCGGAGTAGTCGACGGTGATCTGTGGCATGAGCACGCTCCAGGTCGGGGGCTGTCCCGTCACCTTTACGGTGATCGCATGACGGCACAAGTGACGTTCCGCATCGCGGACGAGGAGGACGCGGCCGGCCTGGTCTCCCTCTACGACGGGGCCGCCCGCTGGATGCGGAGCCGCAGGATCGCGCAGTGGCAGCCGGGCGGGAAGGACGAGGAGCACTTCCGGCTGCGGATGAAGGAGGGCGAGGTGTGGCTGGCCAAGACGGCGGGAGGCGTGGCCGTCGGGGCGTACGAGCTGTGGTGGGACGACGAACCGGCGTGGGGTGCGCAGCCGCCGGTCGCCGGGTACGTGCACCGGCTGATGACCGACCGCACGGCCGCGCCGGCCGGCCTCGGGCGGGTCGTGCTGGCACGGGCGGAGCAGCGGATCGCGGAGGCGGGGCGGGAACTGGCGCGGCTGGACTGCCTGACGTCGAATCCGCGGCTGCGGACGTACTACGAGGAGGCGGGGTACCGGGTGGTCGGCGAGCAGCCGGCCAAGGCGGGGCCGCGGGACGGGAGCCCGTACGGGGTGACGCTGCTGGAGCCGGCGGTTGTAGCGGGGCGGCCGTGGGAGGACGGGCCCCGGGTTCCGGAGGGTGTCCGGAACCCGGGGCGCCCCGTGTGTCAGCCTCGGGTGAAGACGGCGACCGTGCGGGCGGGAACGGTGAACGTGCCGGTGCTCCTCTCGTACGCCGCCTTCTTGACCGTCGCGTCCGCGCCCGTCGCCTGGACCGGGTGCAGGGCGTACGCCGCGTCGCCGAGACCGGCGGCCTTCTGCCGCTGCGCGGACGGGGTCGCGTTGAAGACCACCATCAGGTCGCCGGCGCGCATGGTGATGACGCCGGGCGTCTCCTCCTTGCCGGAGAGGGGGAAGGAGACCGCCTTCTGCACCTGGTCCGCCGAGGCGAGGCTGAAGGCCTTCTCCGTCGTACGGATCTTCAGCAGGTCCTCGTACGCCGCCGAGGCGCCCTCGATGTCCCGGCAGCCCGGTGACAGGGCGGCCCCGGTCAGCAGGGGCTCGGCGTAGGACCACTTGTCCTTGTTGTCGGCCGCCGGTGGCAGGCCGCGCCCGAAGCCGTTGCCGTCCCCGCAGTCCCAGTGGATCGCGTTGAACCAGTCACCGCTGTCGTAGGAATTGCGGTCGAGCGACTTGGAACGGAGGAGGTCCGTGCCCGCCTGGGACAGGGCCGGGCCCTGCGAGAGCGCGGCCGTCGCCATCGCCAGTACCTGCATGCGCGCCCGGTCCGCCGCCGGGGTGGCGCGCGGCAGCTTGAAGGCCAGCGCGTCGTAGAGGGTCTCGTTGTCGTGGGCGTCGGCGTAGGCGAGGGCGTCGCCGGGGGCCGCGGCGTACCCGGCGGCGCGCCGTTGTAGTCGACCTCGGAGCCCTTGACCGTACGGCCGGCCGTGTCGGTGAAGGTGTACGACGCCAGGTTGCCGGTCAGGCCCACCTTGATCAGGTCCTGGTAGTGGAGGAGGCGGGCCTTCTGCTCGGCCGGGGTGCCGTTCGCCGCCGACGGGTTGGGGTCGGTGTAGAGGCCGGAGGCGAAGCCCTGCACGCCCGGGTCCTCGTCGAAGGGCCCGCCGCCGCGTACGGCGTCGCGCGCGCGGTCGGAGAAGGTCGCGATGCCCGTGCCGGCCATGTTCTTCTGGGTGGCCTGTTCGAAACGGGCGTCGTCGGCGATCTCGCCGAAGTTCCAGCCCTCGCCGTACAGGACGATCTTCTTGCCGTCGACGCCGTCGCGGGCGGGTGTCAGCTCGTCGAGCGCCTTGCGCACGGCCAGGATGTTCGCCTTCGGGTGGTGGCCCATGAGGTCGAAGCGGAAGCCGTCGACCTTGTAGTCGCGGGCCCAGGTGACGACGGAGTCCACGACGAGCTTGCCCATCATGGCGTTCTCGGGCGCGGTGTTCGCACAGCAGGTGGAGGTGGCCACGCTGCCGTCGGCCATCAACCGCTGGTAGTAGCCGGGGACGATCTTGTCGAGTACGGACTTCTCGGCCTGGCCGGACGCGACGGTGTGGTTGTAGACGACGTCCATGACCGTGCGCAGGCCGGAGTCGTTCAGGCCCTTGACCATCTGCCGGAACTCCACCGTGCGCCGCGTGCCGTCGGGATCACTGGCGTACGAGCCCTCGGGGACGGTGTAGTGCAGCGGATCGTAACCCCAGTTGTACGCGTCCTTCGCCGCCGCCTTCGCCACGCACGCCTGCTGCTCGTCGGAGTCGGGCGCGTACACGGCCAGGTCGCAGGCGGGGCGCTGCTGGTCGGTCTTCTTCTCGGGAATGGTGCCGATGTCGAAGACCGGGAGGAGGTGGACGTACGACGTGCCGGCCTTCGCCAGCTTGTCGAGGTGCTTCATGCCCTTCGAGCCGCGGTCGGTGAAGGCCAGGTACTCCCCCGGGTGCTTCGCGGTGCGGTCGGCGACGGAGAAGTCCCTGACGTGCAGTTCCTGGATCTGCGCGTCGCGCAGCGGGGTGGCGGCCGGCTTCTTGAGCGTCGACCAGCCCTTGGGGGCGAGCTTCGGGTCGGTGAGGTCGACGACGAGGCTGCGGGCGGAGTCGGCGGTGAGCGCGGTCGAGTACGGGTCGGTGACCTTGTTGGTGACCACCTTCTGGACGCTGGGCGCCCAGACCTTCACGACGTACCGGTACGGCTTGCCCGCCCAGGACGTGGCGCCGGTGACGGACCAGACGCCGCTGCCGTCGTCGCGCCGCATCGGGACGGTCCTGCCGTCGAGTTCGAGGGCGACGTGCTGGGCGGTGGGGGCCCAGAGGGAGAGGACGGGGCGGCCCTTGCGGAAGACGGGGCCGAGGGACGCCTTGGTGGCGGAGGCGTGTACGTGTCGTCCAGTACGCCGGGCAGCTGCACGCCGGTGGCGGCGACAGGGCGCCGTTGGCGGCCCGCTGGGTGGCGACGACCTGGCCGCGCAGGGCCTCGCGGACGCGGCCTTGGTCGCGCGGGTCGACGGTGAAGGCGGGGTGGTCCTTGAGGTGCGGGTACTTCGCCTTCTGCGCGTACGGTCAGGGCGGAGGGGGAGAGGCGCAGCCAGCGGCCCTCGTCGGAGAGCGCCCCGTCGACGACGGAGATGCCGCCGTCACGGGCGTACACGAGCTGCTGGCTGGTGGCGTCGGTGGCCTTGACCTTCCAGACGACCGTGTCCTTGTCGATCCACTGGGCCTCGGCCTCGGCCAGGTCGAGCGAGGCGCCCCGGCGGCCTGCGGCAGCAGGTACGTGGGCTGCCCGGCCAGCATCCACACCTCGTGGCCGTGGGTGGCCAGGTCGAGGGACTGGTCGGTGGGGAGGTCCTTCTCGTCCCCCTTGTGGAGGATGTAGCTGAGGGACGTGGCGCCGGAGGCGAGCGGGACCTCGAAGGTCACGCCGTACGCGTCCTTCTTCACCGGCATCAGCGGCCTGGACCAGTCGGTGGGCTCCTTGGCGCCGGTCCAGGTGTGCAGGCCCCAGCCGTCGTAGTCCCCGTCGGCGCGCTGGTAGTGGAGTACGGCCTTCGCCTTGTCCTGGGGCGGGTACGCGCCGTCGGGGGCCTTGGCGGCCTGGCCGTCCTCGCCCTGCTCGATCCAGACCTCGCCGGTCCTGCCGAGGTCGACGGTGCGCTGGGGGCCGTCCGCCGTGCCGTCCTTCTCGACGGTGTACGGGAGCGACGAGGCTCCCTCGGCGAGTTTGATCCATGCGAAGGCGCCGTACGCGTCGCCGGCCGGTGAAGGCGGCGGCCTTGTCGCCGGACTTCAGCTGCCAGCCGTCGTAGTCGCCGTCGGGGCGCTTGTAGTGGACGACGGCGTGGTCGCGCTCGACGGCCGCCGGCCTGTCCGGCGCGGGGGTCCGGCCCGCCGTCGTCGAGGCGAGGCGCTCGCGGTGCGTCCGGCACTGTCCACCACAACGGCCTTGTAGCGCAGGGTGGTTCCGGCCTTCACGTCGTCGCCCAGGTACTGGGTGACCTTGTACGGGGCGTGGTCGGCGGAGCCGAGCGTGCGCCACTTGCCGTTGCCCGTCTGGGCGGCGAAGACGACACGGTTGAGCTGCCCGCCGTCGACGTCCGCAGCCGATCTCGTCGGTGCCGGTGGCGCCGGCCGCCGGTGCCCTGAGGGTGAGGGCCGGCCTGGCCGCCGGGGCGGGGAGGGGCTCGGCCGCCCGGAGCACGACGGACGACAGCGCGGGCACGGTGACCTTCACCTTGCGGCCTGCGTCACTGCGTACCGTCTCCGAAGTGCCGTACAGCGCGCGGAAGTCCGTGTGCGCGGAGCCGGTCGTCAGCTCGACGGTCCTCGGTCCGGCGCTGTTGTTGGCGGCGACGACGTACTCGGCCCCGCGCTTGGCGTCCGTGCGGGAGAAGGCGTAGACCGGTCCCTGGGCGTGCAGCTCCTGCTGGACGCCGTCGCGCAGCGCGGGGTGGTCCTTCGTCAGCTTCGACAGTGCGGCGATCGACCGGTAGAGGGGGTGCGTGGTGTCGTACGCGTCGGAGGCGTGCGTGCGGTCCGTACCGAGCTGGTCGTCGTCGAGGTAGTCGGCGGTCTTCGACGCGAAGAGGGTCTGGCGGGCGTCCTTGTCGCCGCCCGCGCCGGTGAAGCCCTGCTCGTCGCCGTAGTAGACGACGGGGTTGCCGCGCGAGAGGAACATCAGCTCGTTGGCGAGACGGGCGCGCCCCAGCAGCTCGGCGTCGCCGGCCTTCGGGTTGTCCTGCCTGAGGAACGTGCCGAGGCGGCCCATGTCGTGGTTGCCGGTGAAGGAGACCTGCTCGTAGGCGTTGGCCTTGTCGGTGGTGTAGCGGTAGTCCTCTGCGAAGACCTTGGCCAGCCTGCCGGCCGCCGCGCCCTGCGAGGCGTATGCGCGGGTGGCGTCCTGGAGCGGGAAGTCGAGGGTGGAGTCGAGGCGGCCGCGCGTCACGTAGGACGAGGTGACCGTGGTGTCGGCGGAGTAGACCTCGCCGAACATGAAGAAGTCGTCGCGGCCCTGCTTCTTCGCGTACGCGTCGAGGGCGGTGGCCCACTGCGTCCAGAAGTCCAGGTCGACGTGTTTGACGGTGTCGATGCGGAAGCCGTCGATGTCGAAGTCGCGGACCCACTTCCGGTAGATCTCCGCCATGCCGTCGACGACCTCGGGACGCTCGGTCCACAGGTCGTCGAGCCCGGAGAAGTCGCCGTACTCGGAGCTCTCGCCCGCGAAGGTCGAGTCGCCCCGGTTGTGGTACATCGTCGGGTCGTTGAGCCAGGCCGGGACCTTCCTCTCGCCGTCCCCGGACTGCTTCGGCGTGTAGGGGAAGGAGTCGCGGCCGGTCTTCCCGACACCCTCGCGGTCGTCGAAGGGACGGCCGTTCCTGTCGAGGTAGGGGTACGCGCCCTTGGAGCGGTAGCCGTACTTCTTCTCGGCGTAGTCGACGGTGTCGGCGGTGTGGTTGGTGATGACGTCGAAGAAGACCTTCATGCCCTTGGCGTGGGCCTTGTCGATCAGCTTCTCCAGGTCGGCGTTGGTGCCGAAGTGCGGGTCGACCTGGGTGAAGTCGGTGATCCAGTAGCCGTGGTAGCCGGCGGAGGCGTCCTTGCCGGTCCCCTGCACGGGCTTGTTCTTGAAGATCGGCGCCATCCAGATGGAGGTGGTGCCGAGGCCCTTGATGTAGTCGAGCTTCTGCGTCAGGCCCTTGAGGTCGCCCCCCTGGTAGAAGCCCTTGTCGGTGGGGTCGAAGCCCGTTTCGAGGCGTGAGCCGGTGAGCCCGCCCCTGTCGTTGGCCGTGTCGCCGTTCGCGAACCGGTCGGGCAGTACGAAGTAGAACTGCTCCCGGGTCAGGTCGTGCCGCGCGGGCTCGGCGGCCAGGGCCTTGTCCGACGGCGGGGCGGGCGGCTTCGCGGCCGCGGCCGCCGGTACGGCGGGCGCGAGCGCGGCGCACAGCGCCACGCTCACGGCGCCGACGGCCGCTCTTCGCAGGGGCGGGCGTATCACAGCGAGAACTCCTCGGAAGGTGCGGGGGCGTACGGGGGACGGACGGACGGACGGACGGGTCAGCCGCGCCAGGTGTCGTTCAGCGTGACCCTGCCGCCCGCGGGGACGGTCGCCGTACGGTTGGCGCCGCTCTCCCACGTGACGTTGCCGGAGGCGTCCTTGCGGATGTACTTGTACGCGAAGGACGTGCCGGCGGGCATGGAGACGTCGAGCTTCCACACCGGGTAGCTCGCCGGGTCCAGCTTGATCGCGGCGGCGGTGTTCCAGTTGCCGAGTGCGGACTGGTCGCCGGTGACGTAGATGTTCTGGCCGACCGTGGTGGTGGCGTCGACGTTGAAGGAGGCGCCGGCGGTGACCGGCGCCGGGCCGGTGCCGCCGGCGCAGGTCTTGGCGTTCACGTGCAGGGCGACGGCGGTGTTCGCGCCGAGGGTGGCCGTGAACTGGCCGGAGCTGTTGACCGTCACGGCGGTGTTGTTCTGGACGTTGCAGTAGGTGCCGGCCGCGAGCGAGGTCTGGAAGGTTCGGGTCAGCGAGGAGCCTTCGTGGTTGATGGCGACGTACGCCTTGTCACCGCGGCCGAAGGCGATCTGGTCGCCGCCGTTGTCCCACCAGTTCGTGACGCCCTGACCGCGCGCCGCGTTCCGGAAGCCGACCATGCTCCTGATCTCGGTCCAGTCGTGCTGGCACTTCCACCCGTCGCTGTAACAGGCGCTGACCGCTCCGCCGCCGGGCGGCCCCGCGTCGTGGCTGGAGAACTCGTAGCCGGAGTGGACGTCCGGGGAGCCGTACGGCCAGGCCAGCATGAAGACGCCGGCGAGGGTGTAGGTGGCGCCGTCCTTGTAGCTGAGGGTGTCGCCGCCGCGCTCGGTGTCGTGGTTGTCCACGAAGACGGCGGACCTGCCGCTCTCCATGAAGCCCCAGCCCTCGCCGTAGTTCTTGAGGTTCGCGAGGTTCTCGTTGTTGAAGACCTGCTTGAGGCCCCGGCCGTAACGGAACTCCTGCACGTCGCCCGAGCCCAGGTACTCGTCCGGCGAGACCGCCTCGCCCGCGCCGTGGATGGCTTCGTGCTTCCAGTACACGCCCGGGTTGTTCAGCCGGGACTTGATGTCGGCGAGGTCCGCGGCCGGCATGTGCTTGGCCGCGTCGATCCGGAAGCCGTCGACGCCCAGGGAGAGCAGGTCGTTCAGGTACGCCGCGATCCGGCCGCGCACGTAGTTCTCGCCCGTGTCCAGGTCGGCGAGCCCGACCAGCTCGCAGTTCTGTACGTTGCCCCGGTCCCGGTAGTTGTTGATCTGGGAGCGGCAGTCGTCCATGTCCGAGCCCGAGTAGGTGCCGGGGTAGTTGTACTTCTCGTACGTCGAGCCGCCGGTGCCGGTGCCGTTGCCGGCCGCCATGTGGTTGATGACGCTGTCGGCGATGACCTTCACGCCCGCCCCGTGGCAGGCGCTGACCATGTTCGCGAACGCGGTGCGGTCGCCGAGCCTTCCGGCGATCTTGTAGCTGACGGGCTGGTACGAGGTCCACCACTGGCCGCCCTGGATGTGCTCCTGCGGCGGGGATACCTGGACGAAGCCGTAACCGGCCGGTCCGAGGGTCCGCGTGCACTCCTTGGCGACCGAGTCGAACTTCCACTCGAAGAGGACGGCGGTGACGTCCTTGGTGCCGGGCGGGGCGGCCTGCGCGGCGCCCGTGGGGGCCGCCAGGACTCCCGCACCGGCCGCGAGGGCGAGGGCGAGGGCGGCAGAGAAAGGTCTGCGGGCCATGTGTTCCTCCTGCATGGGGGGGAGGTGCGGGTGCGACGGTGCAGCCTCGCGCGGCAACGCGCCTTGCCCTCAAGGCTTGAATTTTCTTGCAGCAATGGTTGAAAACTTGCCGCGGGGCAGACCGTACGAGCCCTCACCAGCGTGGTCAACCCTTGTGACACACTCCGCTCACCTGCGAGAAACCTGCCGGATTTCTTCTTGCAAACTCTTTCGCAAGTCATTGCGGAGCTGCTACGTTCTCCTCGACTCCGGCCCGGCGGCCGGGGGTCCGGCAGGTCCGGGCCCCACGCGCCCGGCGGCCGGGTCGGGTACGACAGGGGACTCCCCGGACCGTCGAATCCCCGCGGCCCTGCCTGGGCAGGCCCGGGGTTCCCCTGCCGCCCCGCCCCCGGCGGCGCGTTCCGCTACGCGCGCTTCTGCGCCGTGGAGCCCCGCACCACCAGCTCCGGCTGGAACACGTACTCCGTGCGCTGGACCGGGCTGCCGCCCAGCTCCTCCAGCAGCGCCCCGACCGCCGCCGTCGCCATCGCCCGCACCGGCTGGCGGACCGTGGTCAGCGGCGGATCGGTGAAGGCGATCAGCTGCGAGTCGTCGAAGCCCACCACCGAGAGGTGGTCCGGCACTTCGAGCCCGCGCTCGCGCGCCGCCCGCACCACTCCCAGCGCCATCATGTCGCTGCCGCAGACGATGCCCGTGCAGCGTCGAGCAGCGCGCCCGCCGCCGCCCGGCCGCCCTCGACGCTGAACAGCGTGTGCTGGACCAGGAGTTCGGCTTCGCCGCGCGGCGTCCGCAGCAGGCCGGCGAGCGCGTCGACGAAGCCCTCCCGCTTGCGGCGCGAAGGGACGTACCGCCGCGGGCCGACCGCGAGGCCGATCCGTTCGTGGCCCAGCTCGGCGAGGTGGCCGACGGCCATCCGCATCGCGGCGTGGTCGTCCGGGGACACGAAGGGCGCGCTGATCGCCTCGTTGTAGCCGTTGACCAGGACGTACGGGACCCCGCGCTCGGCCAGCCGGCCGTACCGCGCGGGGTCGGCCGACAGGTCGGCGTGCAGCCCGGACAGGAAGACGATGCCGCCGACCCCCCGGTCCACCAGCTGCTCGACGAGCTCGTCCTCCGTCGCCCCGCCCGGCAGCTGGGTGCACAGCACCGGCGTGTAGCCGTGCCCCGCCAGCACCTGCTCGATGACCTGGGCGAACGCCGGGAAGATCGGGTTGGTCAGCTCGGGCGTCACCAGCCCGATCAGGCCCGCGCTGCGCTGCCGCAGCCGCATCGGCCGCTCGTACCCGAGGACGTCGAGCGTCGCGAGCACCCGCTGGCGCGTGGTGTCCGCGACGCCCGGCTTGCCGTTCAGGACCCGGCTCACGGTGGCCTCGCTGACCCGGGCGTGCTCCGCTATGTGCGCCAGCCGGGGCGGCGCGGGTGCGGTCACACCGTCCACCACACCGTGGTGTCCGCCGGCAGGTCGACATCGCCCTCGCGCAGGGTCACTTCGCCGCTGGCGAGCAGCGCGCGGCCCAGGTGCGGGGATGCGTACCGCAGCGCCCGTCGTGTTGACCGTGCAGACGAACCCCTCGCGCGCGAAGGCGATCACGCCCTCGGGCGCGTCCAGCCACGCCACGTCCGTGCCGGCGCCCAGGCCGGGGTGTTCACGGCGTACGGCCAGCGCGGAGCGGTACAGCTCCAGGGTCGACGCCGGGTCGCCGGTCTGCGTCTCGACGCCCAGCTCGCCCCAGCCCGCCGGCTGCGGCAGCCAGCTGCCGCCCGTACCGAAACCGTGGGACGGCCCCCCGGCCGTCCACGGAATCGGCACGCGGCACCCGTCGCGGAAGCCGTCCTGGCCCTCCGCGCGGAAGAACGACGGGTCCTGGCGGGCCTCGTCGGGCAGGTCGGTGACGTCGGGCAGCCCGAGCTCCTCGCCCTGGTAGATGTACGCCGATCCGGGCAGCGCCAGCATCAGCAGCGTCACCGCGCGGGCGCGGCGCAGGCCCAGCTCGCGGTCACCGGGGGTGCGGATCTGCGTGCCGAGGCCCGGCGGGTTGGCGAACCGGGTCGCGTGGCGGGTCACGTCGTGGTTGGACAGCACCCAGGTGGCGGGCGCGCCGACCGGGCGCATCGCGGCGAGCGAGACGTCGATGACCTCGCGCAGCGCGGCCGCGTCCCATCCGGTGCCCAGGTACTGGAAGTTGAACGCCTGGTGCAGCTCGTCGGGGCGCACGTAGTTGGCCGTGCGCTCCACGGTCGGCGTCCACGCCTCGGCGACGCCGATGCGCTCGCCCGGGTACTCGTCGAGGATCTGCCGCCAGGAGCGGTAGATCTCGTGGACGCCGTCCTGGTCGAAGAAGGGCATGACGTCGTTGCCGAGGAGCTTCAGCTGGTCGTGGCTGCCGAGGTCCGGAAGGCCGTCCGCCTTGACCAGGCCGTGCGCCACGTCGATGCGGAAGCCGTCGACGCCCATGTCGAGCCAGAAGCGGAGGATGGAGCGGAACTCGTCGGCGACGGCCGGGTGCTCCCAGTTGAAGTCGGGCTGCTCGGGCGCGAAGAGGTGCAGGTACCAGTCGCCGGGCGTGCCGTCCGGGTCCGTCGTACGGGTCCAGGCGGGGCCGCCGAAGATGGACTCCCAGTCGTTGGGCGGGAGTTCACCGCTCGCACCCTTGCCGGGGCGGAAGTGGTAGCGGTCGCGCAGCGGCGAGCCGGGGCCCTCCTTCAGCGCGCGCTTGAACCACTCGTGCTGGTCGGAGGAGTGGTTGGGCACCAGGTCGACGATGATGCGCAGGCCCAGGGCGTGGGCGTCGCGTATCAGGGCGTCGGCGTCGAGGAGGGTGCCGAACATCGGGTCGATGGCCCGGTAGTCGGCGACGTCGTAGCCGGCGTCGGCCTGCGGCGACGCGTAGAAGGGGCTGAGCCAGACGGCGTCGACGCCGAGCTCCTTGAGGTACGGGAGCCGGCCGCGTACCCCTTCGAGATCGCCCATGCCGTCGCCGTTGCCGTCGGCGAAGCTGCGCGGATAGACCTGGTAGATCACCGCGTCACGCCACCAGCCGGTGCGGTTGCCGCGGGTGGGGGCGGTGGGGGCAGCGAGGTGCTGGGTCATGTCGTCCCTGGAAGTCATGGGGGCGGGAGCGGCGCCGGGTCCTCGGTGCGGGGCCCGGCGCCGCCGGCGTACGGAAAAGGGGAAAGGGCGGTCAGCCCTTGACGGCTCCGGCGGACACGCCGGTCACCAGGTGGCGCTGGGCGAAGAGGAAGACGAGCGCCGCCGGGATGGCGATGAGCACGGAGGCGGCGGCCATCGGGCCCCACTGGGCGCCGTACTGGTTGACGAACTTCTGGAGGCCGCCCGCGAGGGTCATGTTCTCGTCGCCGACCATGAAGGCGGAGGCGTACGCCACTTCGCCCCAGGCGGTGACGAAGGAGTAGAACGCGGTCACCGCGATGCCCGGCTTGGCGAGCGGCAGGATCAGCCGCCAGAAGGTGCCGAACGGGGTGAGGCCGTCGACCTGGCCCGACTCGTCGATCTCGCGCGGGATGGTGTCGAAGAAGCCCTTCATCATCCAGGCGCAGAACGGCACGGAGATGGTGAGGTAGGTGATCACCAGGCCGGCCGGCTGGTTGAGCAGGCCCATGCTCGACATGATGTTGTAGATCGGCACGATCAGGACCGCGACCGGGAACATCTGGGTGATCAGCAGGGTCCACATCAGGCCGCGCTTGCCGGGGAACCGGAAGCGGCTCACGGCGTAGCCGGTCGTGGCGGCGACGAAGACGCCGAGGACCGTGGACAGGCCCGCGACGAGCAGCGAGTTCCCGAACCAGGTGAGGAACGGAGTGTCACGCAGCAGGTTGGTGTAGTTCTCGAACGTCGTGTCCTTGAAGAAGTCGGTGGACGTCGCGTACGCCGCCGGCTTGAGCGAGGTCAGCAGGACCCACAGCACGGGGAACACGGCGATCACCGACGCCACGACGAGCGTGACGTGCAGACCGGCCGAGGCCAGCGGGGAGCGCCGGCCGCGGAGCGGGACGTTCGCGGAGGCCGGGGCGGGGGCGTTGGAGGCAGTGGTCACCAGACATCTCCCTGCTTGCGGAGCACTCGCCGGTAGACCGCGGCGAAGAGCATCAGGAGGATCAGGATCAGTACGCCCCAGGTGGAGGACTGCGCGTAGTCGCGGGGACTGATCTCGAAGGAGAACTTGTACGCCTGGGTGACCAGGATCTGGGTGGCGTCGCCGGGTCCGCCGCGGGTGAGCAGGAAGATCACCGGGAACATGTTGAAGGTCCAGATCGTGGACAGCAGGATCACGGTGGAACTGACGGGGCGCAGTCCCGGCAGGGTGATGTGCCGGAAGCGCTGCCAGGCGTTGGCGCCGTCCATCTCGGCGGCTTCGTACTGGGCGCTGTCGATGGACTGGAGGCCGCCGAGGAGGGCGACCATCATGAACGGCACGCCGAGCCAGACGTTGACGGCGATGACCGAGATCTTCGCCATCGTCGGGTCGTTGAGCCACGGCACCGCGTCGATGCCGCCGCCGGCCAGGAGCCGGTTCAGGAAGCCGCGGTCCTCGTTGTAGAGGAAGCGCCAGGCGAAGACCGAGACGAAGCCGGGGATGGCCCACGGCAGGATCAGCATCATCCGGTAGACGGACCGGCCGGCGATCCTGCGGTTGAGGATGTTCGCGAGCCCCAGGCCCAGCAGGAACGTGATGCTGACGCAGGAGACCGTCCACACCAGCGTCCAGCCGAGGGTGTCGAGGAACTGGGAGCCGGTGAGCGCGTCGGCGTAGTTGTCCAGCCCCACGAACTCGTACGTGGCGGGGAGGTGGTTGACGCCGATGCTGCGCTCGACGTTGCGCTCGTTGGCGTCGGTCAGCGACAGGTAGATGCCGCGGACCAGCGGATACCCGATGATCACGCCGATCACGATCACCACGGGGGCGACCATGGTCCAGGCGTACCAGTGGGTGGAGAGCGACCGCCGGAGCTTGCCCGGAGGTGTGCCAGCACCGCGGCTGGGGCCGCGGGCGACGTCGTCGCCCGCGGCCTTCGCCACCGACTGGCTGGTGTGGACAGCCATCAGTCGGCCTGCCTTTCTGTTACTTCCAGCCCTTGAGGAGCTTGCGGTACTGGTCGCCGGTGGCCTTGGCACCCTTCTCCGGGGTGGTCTGGCCGGTGAGGACCTTGGTGTACTCGGTGACCAGCGGCGCGAAGAGGCTGCCGGTCTCGGGGATCCAGGGGCGCTCGACGGCCTTGTCGACGACGGGCTTGAAGAAGCCGACGATCTGGTTGCCGGAGACGTCCGGCTGGGAGTAGACCGAGGTGCGGGTCGGCAGCAGGCTGAGCTCCTTGGCGACGAGCGCCTGGCTCTCGGCGGAGGTCATGTACTCGCTGAAGGCGTACGAGGCGTCCAGGTTCTTGGAGCCCGCGTAGACCGCGAGGTTGTGGCCGCCCTGCGGGGCGCCCTGGCCCTTGCTGCCGGCCGGGACCGTGGTGATGCCCAGGTTCGCCTTGTCCTTGAACTCCTTGCCGGCGAAGGTGTCGGCGACGGCCCACGGGCCGTTGATCATCATGGCGACCTTGCCGTCCTTGAACGCCGCCTGCATGTTCTCCCAGCCGTCGGTGGCGTCCGTCTTCGCGGCACCCGAGTCGACGAGGTCCTTGACGACCTTCATCGCCTTGACGCCGGGCTCCTGGTCGACCGTGACGCTCTTGCTCTTGGCGTCGACCAGGTCGCCGCCCTCGCCGTAGAGGAAGGGCAGGAACCAGTACGCGTCGTCGCCGCGCAGGTAGAGGCCGGTCTTGCCGGTCTTCTCCTTGATCTTCTTCGAGACGGCCTTCAGCTCGTCGATGCTCTCGGGCACCTCGACGCCGGCGTCCTTGAAGATCTTCTCGTTGTAGAAGAGGCCCATCGAGTCGATGACCTGCGGCACCGCGTACGTCTTGCCGTCGTACTTGGTGCTGGCCGCGGCCTGCGCCAGGAAGTCCTTGTCGTCCTTGAGCGCGGCGGTGCCGTCCAGCGGGGCCAGCAGGCCGAGGTCCGCGAACTCGGGGGTCCAGGCGACCTCGGAGCGGATCACGTCGGGGGCGTCGGAGCCGGACGAGGCGGCGTTCTTGAACTTGTTCTGCGCCTCGCCGAAGGGGACGTTGACGTACTTGACGTCGACGCCCGGGTGCTTCTTCTCGAAACCTTCGGCGAGCTTCTTGAAGACCTTGTCCTCACTGCCGACGGTCGAGGTGTCCCACCAGGTGACGGTGCCGGACAGCTCGCCCGAAGCCTTCTTGTCACCGGTGTCACCGCTGTCGCCACCACAAGCCGTCGCCGCGAGCGCCAGGGTCGCGACCAGGGCGGTGGCCGTTATGCCACGTCGCATCTGAACTCCTTCAACTGCCGAACCGCTCCGTCGCGGCGCCGGGTCGTCGAGGAACGTAACAAGGATGAAAGAAGTCCGAAAGAGCTTGCGAAGATTTTCCGCAAGAACAGCCGATCGTTACATCGACGTGTCCTCACGGTTGCCGTCGAACCCCTTGTCAGGCAGGCAGGAGAGGACTTAACGGCTCGCGGCCGACCCTGCAAGCACTACCGCAAAGACTTGCAGAGCTGTTACTTTCAGGATCTGTCCGCGTTGATCTCGTAGTGACCGATCCAGCCCGCCCGTACGAGAGGGACCTTCATGACGCAGGAGCTCGCATCCACCCGGACGACCCCGGCGCGCGGCTGGTGGCGCGACGCCGTCATCTACCAGGTGTACGTGCGCTCCTTCGCGGACAGCGACGGCGACGGCATCGGCGATCTGCGCGGAATCCGCGAGCGCCTGCCGCATGTGGCCGCCCTGGGCGCCGACGCGGTCTGGCTGACCCCCTTCTACGCCTCGCCGCAGGCCGACGGCGGTTACGACGTCGCCGACTACCGCACCGTCGATCCGCTCTTCGGCACCCTCGACGACGCCGCGGAACTGATCAACGCGGCGCACGACCTGAACCTGCGGGTGATCGTCGACGTCGTCCCGAACCACACCTCCGACCAGCACGCGTGGTTCCGCGCCGCCCTGGCGGACCAGCAGGACGGCCCGGCCCGCGACCGCTACCACTTCCCCCGCCCGGCGCGCCGCCGGTGAACTCCCGCCCAACGACTGGGAGTCGGTCTTCGGCGGCCCCGCCTGGACCCGTGTCCCCGACGGCGACTGGTACCTGCACCTCTTCGCGCCCCAGCAGCCCGACCTCAACTGGCACAACCCCGAGGTCCACGAGGAGTTCGAGTCGATCCTGCGCTTCTGGCTGGGCCTGGGCGTGGACGGCTTCCGGGTCGACGTCGCGCACGGCATGATCAAGGCGGAGGGGCTGCCGGACATCGGCGCCCGGGAGCAGGCCAAGATGATCGGCTCCCAGGTCCTGCCGTTCTTCGACCAGGACGGCGTGCACGACATCCACCGCTCCTGGCGCAGGCTGCTGGACTCGTACGACGGCGAGCGCATCGGCGTCGCGGAGGCATGGGCCCCCACCCCCGAGCGGCTCGCCCTGTACGTACGCCCCGACGAGCTGCACCAGGCGTTCAACTTCCAGTTCCTGAACTGTCCGTGGGACGCACGGGCGATGCGCGCCGTCATCGAGGCATCGCTCGCCGCGACCACCCTGGTAGAAGCCCCCACCACCTGGGTCCTGTCCAACCACGACGTGGTCCGCCACCCCACCCGTTACGGCGGCGGGGACGACGCGCTGGGCCTGCGCCGGGCCCGGGCCGCCGCGCTGCTGATGCTGGCGCTGCCCGGTTCGGCGTACCTCTACCAGGGCGAGGAGCGGGCCTGCCCGAGGTCACCGGGCTGCCCGACGCGGTCCGCCAGGACCCGTCCTTCTTCCGCAGCGACGGCCAGGACGGCCTGCGCGACGGATGCAGGGTGCCCATGCCCTGGTCGGGCGACGCGCCGCCGTACGGCTTCTCCCCCGAGCCCGCCGCCCCCTCCTGGCTGCCGCAGCCCGACACCTGGAAGGACCTGACCGTCGAGGCCCAGACCGGTGACCCGCACTCCACCCTGGAGCTGTACCGCTCCGCGCTGGCCCTGCGCCGCGAGCTCCCGGGCCTGGGAGACGGACCGATCACCTGGCGGCAGGCCCCCGGCGGTCTGCTGGTCTTCGGCCGCCCCGGCTTCGTCTGCACGCTCAACGCCACGGCCCGCCCCGCCGAACTCCCCGCTCCGGGGCGCCTCCTGATCGCTTCCGAGGCCCCCGCCGTGAACGGCGCGCCGTCACCCTCCCGCCCGATTCCTGCGCCTGGTGGGCAATCTGACATGCGCCCGGTACAGTCCACTCCCATGACCGCACGGCTTGCCGACATCGCAGCCCAGGCGGGGGTCAGTGAAGCGACGGTCAGCCGCGTGCTCAACGGCAAGCCGGGGGTTGCCGCGGCCACCCGCGAATCCGTACTTGCCGCGCTCGACGTCCTCGGATACGAGCGTCCCGTCCGCCTGCGCAGGCGCAGCGCGGGACTGGTCGGCCTCATAACCCCCGAGCTCGAGAACCCGATCTTCCCGGCCCTCGCCCAGGTCATCGGCCAGGGCCTGACCCGCCAGGGCTACACCCCCGTCCTCGCCACCCAGACCCCCGGCGGCTCCACCGAGGACGAGCTCACCGAGATGCTCGTGGACCGCGGTGTCTCCGGCATCATCTTCGTCTCCGGGCTCCACGCGGACACCACCGCCGACATGCAGCGCTACGAACAGCTGCGTGCCCAGGGTGTCCCCTTCGTCCTGGTCAACGGCTTCTCGCCGAAGGTCCAGGCACCCTTCATCTCGCCCGACGACCGGGCGGCGATGCGGCTGGCCGTGACGCACCTGGCGTCGCTGGGCCACACCGGGATCGGTCTGGCCGTCGGCCCGAAGCGGTTCGTTCCCGTACTCCGCAAGATCGAGGGGTTCCGGACCGCCATGCAGGAGCGGCTCGGCCTCACCCCCGAGGAGGCGGAGGAGCGCATCCAGCACTCGCTCTACACCCTGGAGGGCGGCCAGGCCGCCGCCTCGGCCCTCATCGAGCGGGGCTGTACGGCGATCGTGTGCGCCAGCGACATGATGGCGCTGGGAGCGATCCGCGCCGCCCGCCGCCTGGGCCTCGACGTACCGCGTGACGTCTCGGTGGTCGGCTTCGACGATTCGCCGCTCATAGCGTTCACCGACCCTCCCCTGACGACCATCAGACAGCCGGTGACGGCGATGGGGCAGGCCGCGGTCCGCACCCTCCTCGAAGAGGTCGGCGGCACCCCTGCCCCGCCCAGCGAGTTCGTCTTCATGCCCGAGCTGGTAGTACGTGGTTCAACGGCAGCGGGGCCTCGTCCGTAGGGCTGAGCGCGTGCGAGCACCACCCGACCGGAGGATGATCGGAGGGGTGGCCCTCATCTGGCAGACTCTCTCCCCATGGGTGAACTGACCGTGAAGACTGTGGAAGGCCGGGCGGCCACCGCCCCCTCACCCAGCGCGGACGACGAGCAGCATCGGCCGTCCGCACGGCCGGCGGCTCTGAAGAGGCTTCGTTCGCCCCGCCGTCCGCGGATCTGGTTCGAGATCCTGCTGATCGCGGTCAGTTACTGGACGTACTCGCTGATCCGCAACGCCGTGCCGGAGCAGAAGGCCGCGGCCCTGCGCAACGCGGACTGGATCTGGCAGGCCGAGCAGACCCTCGGGATAGCGGTCGAGGAGACGGTCAATCGCGCCGTGAACTCGGTGACATGGCTCGTCGTGTCGATGAACTACTACTACGCGACGCTGCACTTCATCGTCACGATCGGCGTCCTGGTCTGGCTTTTCCGCTGGCATCCCGGCCGTTACGCGGCGACCCGCCTCGTCCTCTTCGCGACCACGGGCATCGCCCTGCTCGGTTACTACCTGTACCCCCTGGCGCCGCCCCGCCTGATGAACGGGCACGCCTTCATCGACACGGTCCTGGTGCACCAGACGTGGGGCTCGATGGCTTCGGGCAACTTCAAGAACATGTCGAACCAGTACGCCGCGATGCCCTCGATGCACATCGGCTGGTCCCTCTGGTGCGGCCTGACGATCTTCGCCGTGGCCACCGTCCCCTGGGTGAGGATCCTCGGCCTGCTCTACCCGACGGCCACCCTGGTCGTGATCGTCGCCACCGCCAACCACTTCTGGCTGGACGCGGTCGGCGGCATGCTCTGCCTCTCCTTCGGTTACGCCCTCAGCGGCGTCTGGTACGGCGCCCTGCCGCACCGCCTGCCGAAGCTGGTCGACGAGGACGTGTCGCGGCCCCGGACCGGCCGCCGAGTGTGGCCGGTCCGGGCGTAGCCGAAGGAGCGGTGCCCGCGCCGGGTCAGCCCCGGTGCGTGATCCTGCCACCGGTCACGGTCAGGCGTACGGGCGCCTGTGCCACCTCGTCGGCCGGTGCCTCCACCGGGTCCAGGCCGAAGGCCGCCAGGTCGGCCCGCAGGCCCGGGACGATGCGGCCCGAGACGGTCTGCTCGCCCGCCGTGCACCGCCGCGTGCGTGGTGCAGCCCTCCAGCGCCATCAGGCCGGTCAGCGCGCGGCCGGCCCCGGCGGCGCCGCGCGGGGCACGGGCGGTGGCCAGGACCTGGCGTGCGTCGTAGTGGGCGATGGGCCAGTCCGAGCCGAGGGCCAGGACGGCGCCGGCATCGAGCAGGTCGCGGCAGCGCCAGGCGCGGGACCGCGCGTTCGCCGCCGAGACGCTTCGACCATTCGTCGGTGTGGTCGGCGCGGGTGTACGCGGTGTGGGGCGGCTGCATCGAGGCGATCACGCCGCGCTCGGCGAAGCGGGCGATCTGGTCCCCGGGGACGGTCTCGATGTGCTCGATGCGGTGGCGCAGCCGCCCGCTCGGGCCGAGTGACGCGACGGTGTCCAGGACGTGGCGCACGGCGGCGTCACCGATGGCGTGGGTGGCGGTCCGCACCCCTGCCTCGTGGAGGTGGCGCACGGCCCCGGTGTACGCCGCCGGGTCCGGCCAGAACGCTTCGGTGCCCTGGCCGTGGCAGTCGGCGTGCTCCAGCCAGGCGGTGCCGCCCTCGACCGTGCCGTCCATGAAGAACTTGACGCCGCCGACGCGCCAGAGGCGGCCCGCTTCCTTCTGGAGGGCGACGAGCTCGTCGAGTCCGGCGGTGTCCGCGCCCGGCATGCACCACGGGGCGAGGAGCAGCCGTACGGGCAGGTCGTCCGTCTCCTCGGCCGCCCGGAGCAGTTCCAGGGCGTCGCCGCCGAGGTCCATCACATGGGCGCCGGTCAGGCCGGTGGCGGCCATCGCGGAGAGCAGCTCGCCGAGGCGGGCGCGGCGTTCGGCGTACGACGGCCTGGGCACCCTGGCGCCGACCAGTTCCATGGCGGCGTGCTCGATCAGGTGCCCGGTGAGGCGGCCGTCGGCGTCGCAGACGATCTCCGAGCGCTGCGCGAAGGTGCGCCGCCCGGTGATCTGGGCGGCGTCGAGTGCGGCGCCGCTGGCCAGGGCCGAGTGGCCGTCGTAGAGGCGGATGAAGGCGGGGGCGCCGGCCACGGCGTCCTCGATGAGGGCGCGGTCGACGGGGCGGCCGCCGAAGGCGTTGTGGTCGAGGCCCCAGGCGGTGATCCAGCCTTCATTGCGGTCGGCGCCGGCGAGGGCGGCGCGGAGCGCGTCGAGGTCGCGTACGGCGGAGAGGTCGAGTCCGGTGGACATCTCCAGGCCCCACACGGGGTGGCTGTGGCTGTCGACCAGGCCGGGGGTGAGGGTGGCCCCGGCCAGGCCGACGGTCTCGGTGCCGGGGCCGCACCAGTCCTGTACGTCCGGCTCGCCGCCGACGGCGACGATCAGCCCGTCCTTCACGGCCACGGCGGTGGCCTCGGGCCGGGCGGGGTCGAGGGTGCGGACGCGGGCGTCGGTGAGGACGAGGTCGGCTGCGGGCATGTTTCTCTGCTTTCTCACTCGTTCGGTTCTGCGGCGAAGCCGGCGTACACCCGGGGCCTGCTGCGGCGCAGGCGCAGGGCGAGGGCGACGCCGAGGAGGAAGACGGCGGGCACGACGGAGACGAGGGCGATGTTGACGCCGGTGGTCGCCCCCGAGAACAGACCGACGTTCCTCGTCACGAGGAAGAGGGGTGCGTCCGCCTAGAGTGCCCGTCGAACAGAACGTTCAGGGAGGGGACCCCTTTTCATGGCATTCCGCAAGTTTCTGAGCTCGCTCGGCATCAACGCGCCCAGCGTCGGGACGGTGGTCGAGAACCCCGCCGTCCGCCCGGGCGAGCAGCTCCACTGCACCGTGACCGTCCGGGGCGGCGGGGCGTCGTCGAGGTCGAACGGCTGCGGCTGGAACTGGTGGTGCGTGCCGAGGGCCGCGAAGCCGACGGTTCGACCGCCTGGAACAACCCGTACACCGTGGTCGAGGCCGGCCTGGACGCCTTCGTGCTGCGCGCCGGGGAGACCGTCACGCACCGGGTCACACTGGCCGTGCCGTGGGAGATGCCGCTGACGCATGCGCGCGGCGGGAAGATCAAGGGCGGCCGGGCTGCCGTCCGTACGGAGCTGTCCATCGGCAACTCCGTGGACAAGGGCGACTTCGACGAGATCCAGGTGCACGCGCTGCCGGCGCAGGACACCCTCCACCAGGCGCTCGCCGACCTCGGCTTCCGTCTGCACGAGGCCGAGGTGAAGGTGGGCACCTGGCCGGCCCGGATGCGGGGCCGGCGGGTGGCGCCCTACTGGCAGGAGACCGACTTCTTCTTCCCCGAGTCCGCCGGGCGCGGACGGTTCGAGCTGGAGGCCGTGTTCGTCGCCCGCGAGGACGCCGTCGATCTGCACCCGGGCGGCTGCCCGCCGGCCACCTTCGGCTACGCGGACATGGACCTGGCACAGTGGACCGCCGCGCTGGACGCGCACATCTCGGCGCACTGGGCGCGGTAGGCCTCAGCCCCCGTAGAACAGCTCCTCGACGACTGCGCGCGCGCGCCGCGTCGAGCTGCCGGTAGTCGTCGAGCATGTCCCCCATGTGCCCGCCTCGTACCCCAGGTACCGGGCCACCGCGCCCAGTTCGCGCGCGTCCGAGGGGAACGTGTCGCCCGCCCTCCCCCGGACCAGCATCACCGCGTTGCGCACCCGCGTCGCCAGTACCCACGCCTCGTCCAGCACCGCCGCGTCGTCCGCCGCGCCGAGGTCCGCCTCGCGCGCCGCCGCGAGGGCCTCGCGCGTACGGGTGGTCCGCAGGCCCGGCTCCGCCGCCCCGTGCCGCATCTGGAGCAGCTGGACCGTCCACTCGACGTCGCTGAGCCCGCCCCGGCCCAGCTTCGCGTGCAGCGTCGGGTCCGCGCCGCGCGGCATCCGCTCGGACTCCATGCGTGCCTTGAGCCGCCGGATCTCGCGCACCGCCTCCTCGCCGAGCCCCGTCCGCGGATACCGCTGCGGATCGACGAGCTCGACGAAACGCCGCCCGAGGTCCGCGTCCCCCGCCACCGGCTCCGCGCGCAGCAGCGCCTGACTCTCCCAGACCAGCGACCACCGCCGGTAGTACGCCGCGTAGGAGGCGAGCGTACGCACCATCGGTCCGCTCTTGCCCTCCGGCCGCAGGTCCGCGTCGATCATCAACGGCGGGTCCGAGGTGGGGAGTTGGAGCAGCCGCCGCATCTCGGCGACGACCGTGTTCGCGGCCCGCGCCGCCTCCTGCTCGTCCGCGCCCTCGCGCGGCTCGTGCACGAAGAGAACGTCCGCGTCGGACCCGTAGCTCAGCTCGTGGCCGCCGAAGCGTCCCATCCCGATCACCGCGAACCGCGTCGGCAGCGTGTTCCCCCACCGCTCCCTGCACGCGCCGCAGCGCGCCGGCGAGCGTGGCGGCGTTGAGGTCGGTCAGGGCGTTGCCGACACGGTCGACGAGCGCGTCCGGGGTCCTCTTCCGCCGGGCTCTCCTCGGTTCCGTACGACCCGATGATGTCGCCGGCGGCGGTACGGAACAGCTCCCGCCGCCGCACCCCTCGCGCCGCACGACCGCCGCCTCCGCCACCGTCCGCCCGCCCGACCGCGGCCAGCACCTCCTGCTCCAGGTGCGCCCGGCCGCGCGGCTTGAGCCCTGCGGGTCGCCGAGCAGCGCCGCCGCCTCCGGTGCCCGCAGCAGCAGGTCGGGGGCGAGCCGCCCGGCCGACAGGACCCGTGCCAGGTTCTCCGCCGCCGCCCCCTCGTCCCGCAGCAGCCGCAGGTACCACGGCGTCTTGCCCAGCGCGTCGGACACCTTCCGGAAGCCGAGCAGTCCGGCGTCCGGGTCGGCGGAGTCCGCGAACCAGCCCAGCAGCACCGGGAGCAGCGTCCGCTGGATGGCCGCCTGCGCGTCACACCGGAGGCGAGCGCCTCCAGATGCCGCAGCGCGGCGGCCGGATCGGCGTAACCCAGCGCTTCGAGCCGCTGCCCCGCCGCCTTGGGGCTGAGCCGGATCTCGCCGGGCGCGATCTGGCCGACCGCGTCGAGCAGCGGCCGGTAGAAGATCTTCTCGTGCAGCCGCCGCACCACCGACGCGTGCCGCCGCCACGCCCGGTCGAGCTCGGCGACGGGCTTGGTGCGCACCCCGAGCGAGCGCCCGAGCCGCCGCAGGTCGGCCTCGCCCTGCGGCACGAGGTGCGTGCGGCGCAGCCGGTACAGCTGGATGCGGTGCTCCATGGCGCGCAGGAAGCGGTACGCCTCGTCCAGCTGCGCGGCGTCCGCCCGCCCCACGTACCCGCCCGCCGCGAGTGCCTTCAGCGCCCCGAGCGTGGACCCGTGGTGCAGCGTCGCGTCGCTGCAGCCCGTGCACCAGCTGGAGGAGCTGTACGGCGAACTCGACGTCCCGCAGCCCGCCGGGCCCCAGCTTGAGCTCGCGGTCCACCTGCGCGGCGGGGATGTTGTCGACGACGCGGCGGCGCATCTTCTGCACGTCGGGCACGAAGTTCTCGCGCTCGGCGGCCTGCCACACGAGCGGTGACACGGCCTCGACGTACTCCCGGCCCAGCGCGGGGTCGCCGGCCACCGGCCGCGCCTTGAGCAGGGCCTGGAACTCCCAGGTCTTGGCCCACCGCTGGTAGTACGCGAGGTGGCTGGAGAGCGTCCGCACCAGCGGCCCGTTGCGTCCCTCGGGCCGCAGGTTCGCGTCGACCGGCCAGATCGTGCCCTCGGCGTTCGTCTCGGAGCAGATCCGCATCAGGTGGGAGGCGAGCCGGGTCGCGGCGCCGATCGCCTTCTCCTCGTCGGCGCCCTGCGCCCCCTCCGGCGCCTCCGCCACGAAGATCACGTCCACGTCGGAGACGTAGTTCAGCTCGTGGCCGCCGCACTTGCCCATCGCTATCACCGCGAGCCGGCACGCGGCGGCGTCTTGCGGGGCGGCCTCGCGGGCGACGGCGAGCGCGGCGCGCAGGGTCGCCGTCGCCAGGTCGGCCAGTTCGGCGGCGGTCTGCGCGACATCGGTCGTGCCGCACACGTCGCGGGCCGCGATCGACAGCAGGCAGCGCCGGTACGCGACCCGCAGCGACACCGGGTCGGTGGCACCGGCGAGGCACCGCTCGAATTCGGCGACCCCGGGGTGCAGGTCGGCCGCCTCGTACGTGACGAGCGCGTGCCAGTCGTGCGGATGGCGCGCCAGGTGGTCGCCGAGCGCCTCCGACGCGCCGAGCACACCGAGCAGCCGGTCACGCAGCGGCTTGGCGGTGACGAGGGTGTCGAGGAGGACACGCCGCCCGGCGTCGTCCTGCGCCTCGGCCAGCCGTACGAGCCCGAGGAGCGCCAGGTCGGGGTCGGCGGTCGCGCCGAGCGCGTCCAGGAGCACCGGGTCGGTCCGTACGGCCGCGAGCTCGGGGGCGTCGAGGAGCCGCTCGGCGGCGGACGGATCGGTGAAACCGTGCCGCAGCAGACGCGTGAAGGTACTGCTCCTGCGCCCCGGCGCCGACATCGTGCCTCCTGCTCCGGCCGTTCCACGGACCGTACGGCCGCCCGGTCAAGGTCCGGCTCACGAGCCTATCCGCAGGAGCGGCGAGACGGCCTCCCACCCGGCGGACCTGGGAGAAGGGCTGTGACGGAAAAGGCCAGTGACATGGACAACATCACCGGTTTTCGGTGCCGGTGAACCGGATGCCCCGTGCCACTCTCTTCACTTCTGCTCCACAGTCAGCGCGATGTTCAGCGCCGTCCTGGGCGCAACCCCGTTCCGTACGCCGTACCCCCGCACACCGAAAGCACCGTTCCTATGCCGCCCAGGGCCCGTAGTCCCTTCCGCCTGCCCCGCCGCAGCATGCCCAGCGTCGCTCTCGCGGCGCTGCTGCTGGCCGGTGACGGGCGTCCAGCTCGCGCGTCCCGCCGTCCCGCTCGCGCCGTCCTCCGGTTCCACGGCGGCCAGGACCGTCACGGCCGGCACCGCGGGCACGGCGGACGCTGCGGACCGGGCGGACGCCGACGGGCGTCCCGCGGCGCACACGAGTCCGTGGTGCAGATCCTCTCGCACCCGGACGACGACCTGTTCTTCATGAACCCCGACCTCAGCCAGTCGATACGCACCGGCCAGAGCCTGACCTCGGTCTACCTGACGGCGGGCGAGGCGGACGGGGTCAACTCCTTCCGCGGCGGCAAGAACGAGGGCGTCCCGCTGCCCGCCCCCGACAAGATGCGGTACGCCGAGGCCCGGCAGAACGGCATACGCGCCGCGTACGCCGAGATGGCCACCGGCGACCGCACCAGCCCCTGGCAGCGCTCCGCGATCCGCACCGCGGGCGGCGGCTGGGCCGAGCTGGACACGCTGAAGGCGCGCCCGAAGGTCAGCCTGGTCTGGCTGCAGCTGCACGAGGCGGGCGCCAGCGCCGCGGACCGGCCGCACAGCCTGCACGGGCTGTGGGACGGCCGGATACAGGCCCTGGAGTCGCACCTGTCGTCCGACACCCCGGTCAAGGAGACCTTCGCGTACTCCAAGGACCAGGTCGTGCGGACGATCACCGGGGTGCTGGAGCGCTTCCGGCCGACGTTCGTACGGATGCTGGACCCGACGAACGGCCGCGAGACCACGCCGCAGATGCTCCCCGACCACCAGGACCACATGTACGGCGCCAGGTTCGCCCAGCTGGCGCTCAGCGAGTACGGCGAAACCGCCGGCCGCCCGCACTTCACCGTCCAGAACTACCTCGGCTACCTCAACGGCAGCCTGCCGCACGTCCTGGGCCCCGAGGCCGTGCGGGAGAAGCTGCACACGCTGGAGACGTACGCCTGGACCGACTACCCGAACAACTACTGCGGCGCGGAGGCCGGCTGCGGCGACCGCAAGGTGGCGGGGCGGCCCACGGGCCCCGGCTGGGTGTACGGCATCCGCTACTCGCGCAACACCAGCACCTCGTGGCTCCAGAGCGGCGCGCGGGAGGGCGAACTGTGGGCGTTCTCGGTGCTGGACACGCGCCTCGCGGTCTGGCACCGCGAGGCGGGCACCGGGGCGGGGGACCAGCCCGTGTGGACCGGTCCGACGCTGCTCGGCGAAACCGGTCTGGACAGCGGCATCACCTCCGAGAAGCTGCCCGACGGCCGCATCGCCCTCTTCGGCACCCGCACCTCTTTCGACGGCCCCGCCGGCTACCGCAGGGACGTCGTCACCACCGTGCAGCGCACCGTGGGCGGCGCGTTCGGCCCCTGGCAGGCCCTCGGCATGCCGCGCCCCGTCCACGCGCCCGAGTCCCTGGACATCAGCGCCCCGGCGGTGACGGTGGACCGCGAGGGCCGGGCGACGGTCTACCTCCGCGACGGCGACCACGGGCTCAGCTCCCGTACGCAGCTGTCCGACGGCACCTGGGCGCCCTGGCGGGCGCTGGGCGGCCGGCAGGTGTTCGGCGACCCGGCAACGGCCACCGACAGCGCGGGCCGCGACTACGTCTTCGCGCAGACCCTCACGTCGACCGTCGTGTGGACCCAGGACGCACCCGGCGCCCCGATGCGCGGCCCCGTGCCCACCGCCCTGCCCGCGACGCCGCTGCCGCCGACCGTCCGTCCGGACGGTGACGGCGTACGCCTGTACTTCCGCAAGCCGGACTCCGGCGCCGTCCGGACGGCCCGCTTCACCGCCGGGACCGCCCCCGGGGCGCGGTGACCGCCGCGGCCCCGGCCGCCCCGCGCGTCACGACCTGGGCGGGCCGGGCGGGCTTCGGCCCGGTGAGCGCCGCGGGCACCCTGCTGGCGGCCCGCGACGGCTCGGGCCGGCTCGGCACGGCCGAACTTCCCACCGGCCCGCCGGCGCACCGCGCTGGAACAGGAGCGGCGGTTTCCTCTTCGGCGGAGCCCCCCGCGTCCGCCACGGACGCGGCGGGGAACACCTCGGTGGCGGCGGTGGCCCTGGACGGCCGGCTCCACTGGAGCGGCCGGGACTCCTCCGGCTGGCAGCCGGTGGGCACGAACGCCCGATGAGTTCCGCTCGCGGTCTGTCCCTGTCGACAGGATTCTGTAACGAGAGGCGGACCGCGAGCGAGAGGGAAACACCGTGGAACCGGAACCGGAACCGCAGAGCAGGCTGGACCCCCGCTACAGCGACGAGGGCGCGACCGCGGCCTCCTGGTCCGACGCGGTGGCGCGCCTGGAACAGGCGGAGCTGTTCTGGCTGACGACCGTACGCCCGGACGGCCGCCCGCACGTCACCCCGCTGCTGGCCGTCTGGCAGGACGACGCGCTGTACTTCTGCACGGGCCCGGCGGAACGCAAGGCGAAGAACCTCGCCGCCAACCGGAACGTCGTCCTGACCACCGGCAGGAACACCCTGCACGAGGGGATCGACCTGGTGGTCGAGGGCGAGGCGGCTCGGGAGACCGACGAGCCGCGCCTGCGGCGCCTGGCCCGGGCGTACGAGACGAAGTACGGCCCGGACTGGCACTTCGACGTACACGACGGGGCGTTCCGGGGCGCGGGCGAGGACGACCGCGCCGTGGTGTTCCGCGTCGCCCCGTCGACGGCCTTCGGCTTCGGCAAGGGCGTCTACAGCCAGACCCGCTGGCTCTTCGGCTGATCCCTTCGGCCGGCCGTTTCAGCCGGCCGGCGTGGACCGCAGCACCAGCGTGTGGAACCCGAAGCAGCCCCGGTACACGTGCAGCCACTCGGACCGGTGCCGGTCGCCGTCGCGAGGGCCTCCTGGGCGAGGGGGTCCCCGGGGTGGTCGAGGGCCCACTCCGCCAGGGTCCCCGTCCAGTGCCACTCGTAGTCGTCCAGCTCCCGGCGGGTGCTGATGTGCCCGAACACGGGCGTCCAGCCGTCCGCGGCCACCCGGTCCATGGTCGTGGCCAGATCCTCGTACTCCCCGAGCATCTCCCGTGCCTCGGCGCTGGGCGCGGCCTCCCAGTACGCGTCACCGACGAGCACCCGGCCGCCGGGCGCGAGGTGCTCGCGGGCCGTGGCGAGCGTGCCCGTCAGCCCGCCGAAGGCATGGGTGGCCCCCACGCTCATCACGACGTCGAATCCCCGCTCCGAGGCGAACGCCCCGGCATCCTGCTCATGCAGCACCAGCCGGTCCCCGACGCCCCGCGCGTCGGCCTGCTTGCGCGCCTCCTCCAGCGCGTCGGCCGACACGATCGACGCCACGGCCGTCGTTCCCGGATGCGCGACCAGCGCCCGTACGAGCCATTCGGCCTGCCCGCACCCGAGGTCGAGCAGCCGCTCGTCCCCCCGGACGACGGCCCGCCCGAGGAGGCGGCGTACGGATTCGTCGTCGAGCGGCGGCCGGCGACGGGATGACCGGCATGGGCCAGCCGCGAGATCAGTGATCGGTTCATCCTCGCACCCTCCCATCGTCGCCGGTCCCGCCGCACCGGCTTTTCTCCGCCCGGTACTCACCCGGGGCACAGCGGCCTCCTCCTGCGGCGGTTCCCGTCGCGTACGGACCGGGGAGAGGAAGACCGGCACGAAGGCCGACGCCGGGCCCCCGGTCGACGAGCGGGATCAGCAGCGCGGCCGGCGCGACGCACAGACCGGCGAGGCCGAGGGTGCGGCCGTGGCCCGGACCGCGGGCGAGGGGGCGGGCGCCGCACGGGCCGGGTGGCGCTCTGCGCCCGGACAGGCGCCGGAGAGGCCCTGACGGCCGCCGGCCGGGACGGCCCGGGGCCGGCCGGCATGACGCCACCGGCCCCGACGGTCCCGTCCTGCCGCTACAGCACCGGCAGGTTCTTGCGGAGCTCGAAGGCGGTGACCTCGGAGCGGTACTCCTCCCACTCCTGCTTCTTGTTGCGCAGGAAGAAGTCGAAGACGTGCTCGCCCAGCGTCTCGGCGACCAGTTCGCTGCGCTCCATCAGGGCGATGGCCTCGCCGAGGTTCTGCGGCAGCGGCTCGATGCCCATCGCGCGGCGCTCGGCGTCGGACAGCGCCCAGACGTCGTCGTCGGCGCCCGGCGGGAGCTCGTAGCCCTCCTCGATGCCCTTGAGTCCGGCGGCGAGCAGGACGGCGTACGTCAGGTACGGATTCGCGCCGGAGTCGATCGAGCGGACCTCGACGCGCGCCGAGCCGGTCTTGCCCGGCTTGTACATGGGGACGCGGATCAGCGCGGAGCGGTTGTTGTGGCCCCAGCAGATGTACGACGGGGCCTCGCCGCCCGAGCCGGCCGTGCGGGTGGAGCCGCCCCAGATGCGCTTGTAGGAGTTGACCCACTGGTTGGTGACCGCGGAGATCTCCGCGGCGTGCTTGAGCAGGCCCGCGATGAAGGAGCGGCCGACCTTGGAGAGCTGGTACTCCGAGCCCGACTCGTAGAACGCGTTGCGGTCGCCCTCGAAGAGGGAGAGGTGGGTGTGCATGCCCGAGCCCGGGTATTCGCTGAACGGCTTCGGCATGAAGGTGGCCTGCACGCCCTGCTCCAGCGCCACCTGCTTCATGACCAGCCGGAACGTCATGATGTTGTCGGCGGTCGACAGCGCGTCGGCGTAACGGAGGTCGATCTCCTGCTGGCCCGGGGCGCCCTCGTGGTGGCTGAACTCGACCGAGATGCCCATGGACTCCAGCATGGTGATCGCCTGGCGGCGGAAATCCATGCCGACATTCTGCGGGGTGTGGTCGAAATAACCCGAGTTGTCGGCGGGCGTGGGCCGGGTGCCGTCCAGGGGCTTGTTCTTCAGCAGGAAGAACTCGATCTCGGGGTGGGTGTAGAAGGTGAAGCCGAGGTCCGAGGTCTTGGCGAGGATCCGCTTCAGCACATAGCGCGGGTCCGCGAAGGACGGCGAGCCGTCCGGCATCAGGATGTCGCAGAACATCCGGGCCGTGCCGGGGGCCTCGGCCCGCCACGGGAGGATCTGGAAGGTGCCCGGATCCGGCTTGGCGATCATGTCGGACTCGTACACGCGGGCGAAGCCCTCGATCGCGGAGCCGTCGAAACCGATGCCCTCGTCGAACGCCTGTTCAAGTTCGGCCGGGGCCACCGCCACCGACTTCAGGAAGCCGAGTACGTCGGTGAACCACAGGCGCACGAACCGGATGTCGCGTTCCTCGAGCGTACGGAGCACGAATTCCTGCTGCTTATCCATCTGGTCTTCCTACCCATCCTTGCCGGTCAAGCCGCCTGCTCCCACGCCTCGGGCGCACGTCGGGGCACCTGAGCATCCCACCACACGGTTTCCAACACGTTGCGGCCCCTCGGGCCGACATCCGGCGTCGTGCGGGTGTACACCCGGCTACGGCCCGGCACCGCCCCCGTACCGCTTTCCCCATAGTGTCCGCGGCACGCCGGGGCGGGTCCACGCCGGCGCATCGGCGGCGGACATATCTGTCGCGGCCGGAGCAGACATGCCACACTCGTAGTGTTCCGCTCCGAGCGCTACAGAAGATGGTGCAAGTGACCGCTGAGACCCACCAGAACACCAAGGCCGACCGCTTCGACGACGACGACTTCCCCGCCTACACCATGGGCCGGGCCGCCGAGATGATCGGCACCACCCCCGCGTTCCTGCGGGCCGTCGGCGAAGCACGGCTGATCACCCCGCTGCGCTCCGAGGGCGGCCACCGCCGCTACTCCCGCTACCAGCTGCGCGTCGCCGCCCGCGCCCGGGAACTGGTCGACCAGGGGACCCCCATCGACGCGGCCTGCCGGATCGTCATCCTCGAAGATCAGCTGGAAGACGCCCTGCGCATGAACGAACAACTGCGCGAGCCAGGCCGTACCGAACAGCAGGAGCAGAATATCTAGTGCGGCAGCTGTAGAATTTAAAGCGGCCTGCATGGAGAGTTTATGGCGGCGCAGCGGATGTGACGAAAGACCCCTGGCACGTCCGCGACGCCGTGCTAGTGTGGATCTCAAGTTGCAGTTGTGGTTCCCAAAACTTCAAGTGCTCCTACGGCTCCATGCCGCGGGCGCACTTTCGTATTTCCGGTGCTTTGTTTCCGGACGGGGCAATCATCGCGGCAACGCGACTCGGATTCCGCACACGGCGGTCTCCGGCACTGCTCCAAAGGAGAATGACATGGCTTCCGGCACCGTGAAGTGGTTCAACGCAGAAAAGGGCTTCGGCTTCATCGAGCAGGAGGGCGGCGGCGCTGACGTCTTCGCCCACTACTCCAACATCGCCACCCAGGGCTTCCGTGAGCTCCAGGAAGGCCAGAAGGTGACCTTCGACGTCACGCAGGGCCAGAAGGGCCCGCAGGCCGAGAACATCGTTCCCGCCTGACGCTGACGCGTATACACGGTCGGGGCCCGCACCTGAGGGTGCGGGCCCCGTCTCGTTGCTTCGAATCGTTGCCCCGACTCGGTCGCCGTACAGCGCCACCGACTCATGAGCGGTCGGCCACGATTCCCGTCGACCCCGCCCCCGTCCGTGCTTTCTCCGTACGGATTCCAGCCACTTCGAAGCGCCCGGCCGAAAGGTATTCAAACCTTTCCGGGCCGACTTCATTTCGGCTTCTTATTTACCGGCTCGTTCTTGCGATTCCTTGCGGCAGTCACTGCTGCCCGGAATTCCTCGAAACGTGCCCATCGAGGAAAGGTTCAGATGAACCGCGCAGCACGTTCGAACGACCGTGACCGATTCTCCCGTACCCGCGCCGGCGGCAACTTCGCCGGCCGCACCAGCGGACCGCGGCGCGCGCTTCCGCCCGGCGGGGCCGGGCCGCCCCTCCGGATCTTCCGGCTCTTCCCGCCGGCCCGCCCAGCGCCGGTCCTCCGCGCCGCAGGGCGAGTTCGCCCTGCCGGTCGGCACCACGCCGGCCCTGCCCGCGGTCGAGGCCTTCGATGAGCTGGGCATGCCCGCGCCCCTGCTGGCGCGCTCGCCGCGCAGGAGGTGACGGTGCCGTTCCCGATCCAGGCCGCCACGCTGCCGAACTCGCTGACCGGACGCGACGTCCTGGGCCGCGGGCGCACCGGCTCGGGCAAGACCCTGGCCTT
>RHMC01000139.1 GCA_003719395.1 Streptomyces altiplanensis | reverse complement strand
GCGGCCTCAGCGGGCCGCCGGCGCCCCACCGGAGTGCTCAGCCCTTGTAGCACTCGGCCTTGTCACCCGCGGAGAGCCGCAGGCTCAGACCGTTGAGCGTGAACGTTCCGGCCGTGGTGGCCCACGCCTTCTGCTCCACGTTGTTCAGCACAGCGCGGTCCGCCTGCTGGGCGAAACCGTTCTCCTGGATCCTGTCGCCCGGCTTGATCGCAGGACCCCGGCCTCCCTCGCCCCTCGGCTTGGCCGTGTCCTTCGCCGCGACGCCGATGTCGATGTTCGTGAACGTCGCATCCGCGTCGAGCTCGGCGATGTCGAGGTACAGCTGCTTGGCGGTGACGGGTTTGCCCCCGCCACCTGCCTCGAGCCGCATCGTGACCTTGCCGAGGAGAGGCACGTCCGTCACGACGGACTGGCACATTTCCGTGATCTTGGCGTTCTGGAACGCCGAGATCGCGACCGGGCGCAGAACCTTCTTGTCGCCCGTCATTTCCGCGTAGCCCGCGTCGATGCCGCCGTACTGCGCGAAGCCGGTCCCGTCGACCTGCTTGGCCTTGACCTTGAACTGCTGGCCGGAAACGCTGAACGAAGCCGCCAACGCACCCTGCGCGAGAGCGACGCCTATCGCGGCCGTCGCGGCCACACTCGGCACCATGACGACGGCGAACCGCCTCCATCTGGTACCACCACGAACTGCAGACTCCATGACTTTCCTCCTTCTCGGACGTACATCTCCTGTACGGGCAGGGGCCCGCAGGGGGATGGGAGAAGTGCTACGTCCTCGGGAAGGAGAGCGCCCGCGCCGGAAGCGTGAAACGGCATCCGGCACACCGGCGATCACCCCCGAGCGACAACCACTGGCCACGCGTTCGCGCAACCTGCTGGACAGGCCCCGCCGTTGTTCGGCAGAGACCCCCCTGTCCACGCCGGCGCCACTGGCCGCCGGCCGGCTCGGTGGGGACCCATGGGACCGCGGCCCCGATTGGCTGTCGGGCGGTGCGGTGTTGGACCGAGCGTGGCCGATCGTGGTGCATTCGAAGCCGGTGCACAAGTGGTTCGTTACTCACTAGTAACGGCCGTATAACCGAAGCGCGACCGCCCGGCATCGACGAGCCACGGACCGTGCCCTCAAGTGACGGCGAAAATGCGGTGATTGTCGCCCGGAACCGGGCAGATCGACGTGATCGACTTACTGCAAGTAACAGCGGCCGCGATTACCAAGTTTCGGTAAAGCGCGGCCGCCTCTTGTCACTGTGTCGGCAAATCAACGATGGCTGCCCCAAGGGCGCCACCGGTCAGAACAGCACCCTCGCCAGGGCCGTCCGCGCCGCCGTCACGCGCGGGTCGTCGCCGCCGATCACCTCGAAGAGTTCGAGCAGCCGCACCCGCGCGGCGTCACGGTCGTCACCGGCCGTGCGGCGCACGGTGTCGATCAGACGTCCGAAGGCGTCCTCCACATGGCCGCCGACCAGGTCCAGATCGGCCGCGGCGCTCTGCGCGGCCACGTCGGACGGGCTCTCGGCTGCGGCCTTGCGCACCTGCTGCGGGTCGAGGCCCTGGACGCGCGAGAGGAGTTCGGCCTGCGCGAGGCCCAGCTTGGCCTCGGTGTTGGCGGGGTCGTCCACGAGCACGTTCTTGTACGCCTGGACCGCGCCGGCGAAGTCGTTCGCGTCCAGCGCCCGTACGGCCGCTTCGAGCAGCGCGTCGTACGGACCGGCAGGCTCCTCGGCCGCTTCGGCCGGGACTTCGCCCGCGTCCGCCGGGTCGACGGCGATGCCGGTCAGGCCGAAGCGCTCCTCCGCGACCTGGACCAGCTGGTCCAGCGTCGCGCGGATCTGCGCCTCGGGGGCCGCGCCCTGGAAGAGCGGCAGCGCCTGCCCGGCGACCACCGCGAAGACGGCCGGGATCCCCTGGATCCCGAACTGCTGCATCAGCATCTGGTTGGCGTCGACGTCCACCTTGGCGAGGACGAAACGGCCGTTGTACTCGCGGGTGAGGCGCTCGAGGAGCGGGCCGAGCTGCTTGCACGGCTCGCACCACTCGGCCCAGAAGTCGATGACGACCGGGACTTCGGTGGAGCGCTGGAGGACATCGCGCTCGAAGCCGGCCTCGTCGACATCGGTCACCAGACTCGACGGGGCGACGGCTCCGCCGCCCCCACCGCTCCTGGCGGCCTCGGCGCGTGCCTGCTCCGCCTTCTGCCGGGCTTCGCCGGCCGCCTTCACCGCGGCGAGATCGACGACGCCGCTCATGGACATGTTCCTAGGCTGCATGCGTACATCCTCCCCCTTTCGCGCGCGGTAAGGAAAAACTCGTGGCTGTTGCGCTGTCCGTACGTGCCGGCACGGCCGCCGAAGGGCCGCCGGATGCGTGAACCGCGCCCGTCCGCAGCCCCCCGCCGGATTGCGAGGCGTACGGACGAACACGGTTCGAGGTCCCGAGGAGGACCGGGTTCGGCGCGGGGTCCCCACCCTTGCGCCAGTGGTTGTCGCTCTTTCGCTACAGGTCGTAGCGTAACTCGGAAACCCGGCCGCCCCGGCGCCGACGGCGGTGATCTCTCTCACCAGGGCCCTCCGCCGCCCTGCCTACCGACCGGTATGGTCACGCCCATGTCACCCAGCCCCACTCCCCCCTCCCGTACCGGTCGCCCGCGCAGCGTCGAGGCCCACGCCGCGATCCTCGACGCGACCAGGGCCGCGCTGGTGGAGCTGGGCTGGTCGAAGCTGACGATGGGTGACGTGGCGAGCCGGGCCGGAGTCGCCAAGACGACGCTGTACCGCCGCTGGGCGAACAGGAGCGAACTGGTCGTGGACGCGGTGGCCGTCCTCTTCGACGAACTCCGGCTCCCCGACCGCGGATCCCTGATGGCCGATGTCGAGGGTGTGGTGCTCCAGTTCGCGGCGCTGCTCGACCGGCCCGAGACGAAGACCGCGCTGATGGCGGTGGTCGCGGAGTCGACGCGCGACGAGGCGCTGCGGGAACGCATCCGCTCGGCGATCGTCGACCGCCAGAAACGCCTCGTGCTGGTGGGCCGGGAACGCGCGCAGGCCCGCGGCGAGCTGCCGTACGAGGACGACCCCGCCCAGGCGGCCCGCAACGTGGACATGATCTTCGACGTCATCGCCGGTGCCGTCGTCCACCGGGCCCTGGTGAGCGCGGAACCGGTGGACACCCGGTGGGCGCGCAACTTCTCCCTGCTGCTGGTGAGCGGCCTGACGGCGGGCCCGGGGGCTCCCCGGGCGTCCAGCGGCCCGGCCTGACGACCGGCGACGGGGACATCACGGCCGGGCCGGCGCCACCGCGCCTGCCGCCGGCGCTCCTTCACTTCTGCCGGGCGCAACGGCCCGAGGCCGCCCTGTCCGGCTCACCCCCTGGCGCGGTCTCACTTCCCGCAGATCGCGGCATCGGCAGCCCGCGTCACCGCGTCGCCGGACTCCCTGCTCATCGCGACGCGATTGAACGTGAGTGTGACCGCACGGCCCTTCGTGTCGGCTCCGCCGGCGGTGGAGAACCCGGGAGTCCCGCCGCCGTGCCCCAGATCTCCTTCCCGCGGGAATTGTTCACGCGGACGGTCCGAGACCGTATCCGTCCTCCGGGTTCTTGTGGAGCGGCACGGTGCGCTTCATCTCGGCGCGCCGGTCCTTCGACACGAGGTCGCCGCCGGGCAGCGCCGTGAAGAACTTGTCGAGGCCGGCGCCGGTCGCGACCCTGCTCCCGTGGCGCTGACCACCGCTTTTCCGCTGAAACACACCAGTGCGACCGGGGTGGGGCGGGCTCCGCCCCGAGGCCGCCACCAGACCTGCGCAAGCCCGGCGCCGTCCCGCTCCAGCGGCCCGGCCCGGTCACGCCCCTTCCGTGCTCTCAGCCCCGGCACCGGGAAGCCCCCCAGGAGAGCCGATCGCGCACGCCGGACGGATGTGACTCCGTTCCGCTGGAAATGACGCGTTCCGCCACAGAAAGCAGAAGGCCGACGCCCGGGGATCCGGAAGAAGCAGCCCGCACGGGCCCCTCGGCCGGGCGCGGGCCCGTCCACCGCGTCCCGGAGGAAGAGGCCGGCCGGAACCCGGCCGGCCTCCACGCCCTCCACCGCTCTCAGAACCCCGGCGGCTCCGTGTAGACCCCCCACTCGTCCCGCAGTACGCCGCAGATCTCGCCCAGCGTCGCTTCCGCCCGTACCGCCGTCAGCATCGGCTCGATCATGTTCGAGCCGTCCCGCGCCGCCGCCAGCATCGCGTCCAGCGACCGGCGGACCTTCGCCTCGTCCCGCGCCGCCCTGCGCTCCGCCAGGGTGTTCACCTGCGCGCGCTCCACCTCGTGGCTGACCCGCAGGATCTCCAGGTCGCCCGTCACCGAGCCGTGGTGGCAGTTCACGCCCACCACCCGCTTGTCGCCCTTCTCCACCGACCGCTGGTACTGGAACGCCGACTCGGCGATCTCGCCCGTGAACCAGCCGTCCTCGATCCCGCGCAGGATGCCCGACGTGATCGGGCCGATCGGGTGCTGCCCGTCCGGGTGCGCCCGAAGGCCCCGCTCCTTGATCCGGTCGAAGATCTTCTCCGCGTCCGCCTCGATGCGGTCCGTCAGCTGCTCGATGTACCACGAACCGCCCAGCGGGTCCGCGACGTTGGCGACGCCCGTCTCCTCCATCAGCACCTGCTGCGTGCGCAGCGCGATCTCCGCCGCCTGCTCGCTCGGCAGCGCGAGCGTCTCGTCCAGGGCGTTGGTGTGGAGGGAGTTCGTGCCGCCGAGGACCGCCGCCAGCGCCTCGACCGCCGTACGCACCACGTTGTTGTACGGCTGCTGCGCGGTCAGCGAGACGCCGGCCGTCTGCGTGTGGAACCGCAGCCACTGCGCCTTGTCCGTCCGCGCGCCGTACACCTCCTTCATCCACCGCGCCCAGATCCGCCGCGCCGCGCGGAACTTCGCGATCTCCTCGAAGAAGTCGACGTGCGCGTCGAAGAAGAAGGACAGGCCGGGGGCGAAGTGGTCCACGTCCATGCCCCGGGACAGGCCCAGCTCGACGTAGCCGAAGCCGTCCGCCAGCGTGTACGCGAGTTCCTGCGCGGCCGTCGCGCCCGCCTCGCGGATGTGGTAGCCGGAGACCGACAGCGGCTTGTACGCCGGGATGGAGCGCGCGCAGTGCTCCATCAGGTCGCCGATCAGGCGCAGGTGCGGCTCCGGCTGGAAGAGCCACTCCTTCTGCGCGATGTACTCCTTGAAGATGTCGGTCTGGAGCGTGCCGTTCAGCACGGCCGGGTCGACGCCCTGGCGCTCCGCCGCGACGAGGTACATGCAGAAGACGGGGACGGCCGGGCCGCTGATCGTCATGGACGTCGTAACGTCGCCGAGCGGGATGTCCTTGAACAGGACCTCCATGTCGGCGGCCGAGTCGATGGCGACACCGCAGTGGCCGACCTCGCCGAGCGACTTCGGCTCGTCGGAGTCGCGGCCCATGAGGGTCGGCATGTCGAAGGCGACGGAGAGGCCGCCGCCGCCGTTGGCCAGGATCATCTTGTAGCGCTCGTTGGTCTGCTCGGCGTTGCCGAAGCCGGCGAACTGGCGGATGGTCCAGGTCCGGCCGCGGTAGCCGGTCGGGTGCAGACCGCGGGTGAAGGGGTACTCCCCGGGCCAGCCGATCCGCTCGAAGCCTTCGTAGGTGTCGCCGGGGCGTGGCCCGTACACGGGGTCGACCGGGTCTCCGGAGAGCGTGGTGAAGTCCGCGTCACGCTTGCGGGCCTTGTCGTAACGGGCCTGCCAGCGACGGCGGCCTTCCTCGATCGCTTCAGCGTCCATACCTCGAATTTACTAGGACGTCCTAGTAAAATGTCGATGGCCCACCGCCACAAGCCGCGCTTGTGGCGGTGGAAGGGCTGCGCGGGTTACGCCTTGGCCGTGGCCGGGCGCGCGTCCGTGATCAGTGAGCGGGCCTCGCGGGTGATCTTCGGCTCGACGAAGAACGAGGCGAACGGGATGCAGCCGGCCGCCAGCACCCACAGCAGCTTGCCGAACGGCCACTTCGCCTTGGTGCCGAGGTCGAAGGCGAAGACGACGTAGATGATGAACAGCACACCGTGGATCTGCGAGATCAGCATGGTGTCGCCCATCTGGAACCCGTACTTGGCGATGATCGCCACGGTGAACACCAGCAGCCATACGGCGGTGATGTACGCCATCACCCGGTATCGGGACAGCACATTGGACTTCATGGCATCGAGCGTAACCGGGCGCAAGGGGAGATCTTCGCCCGGGTCGCGGCCCCGCGGCCGCCCCTACTTCTCCTCGAAGTCGTGCGCCGCCACCCGCAGCGGCCGCAGCATCGCGAAGATCTCCGCGCACTCCTCCGCGTCGTACGCGCCGAGTCCGAAGTCCATCGCCATCAGGCCGCGGGTCGCCGCCTCCACCACCTCGCGGCCCTTCTCGGTGATCGAGGCGAGCGTGCCGCGCCCGTCGTTCGGGTTCGGCCGCTTGGCGACGAGGCCGGACCTCACCAGCCGGTCGACGGTGTTCGTGACGGACGTCGGGTGGACCATCAGCCGCTCGCCGATCTTGGACATCGGCAGCTCGCCCTCCTTGGAGAAGGTGAGCAGCACCAGCGCCTCGTAGCGCGCGAAGGTCAGCCCGTACGGCTTGACGACGGCGTCGACCTCGGCGAGCAGGATCTGGTGCGCGCGCATGATCGAGGTGATCGCGGCCATCGAGGGGACCGGTCCCCAGCGCTGCTGCCAGAGTTCGTCGGCTCTGGCGATGGGGTCGAACGGAAGGCTGAGCGGCTTCGGCACGGCATCGACCTTACCGGCCGGTCACATGGTGAACATCCCCGTCTCGCGCTTCGGTCGCTTCCGGTTCTCCGCGCACCCGGCACGCCGGACCTCCGCCAGCAGCGCCAGCACGGCCACCGTGCCCGCCACCCCGAACCCGGCCACGACCCGGTGTACGGGAAAGAACTCCGCGGCCACACCCGCCAACGCCATCCCCACGCCCTGCACCGTCATCATGCCCGCCGTCATCACGGTCATGGCCCGCCCCCGCAGCTCCTGCGGCACCGCCTTGACGAACCACTGGTCCAGGCCGAGCGTGTACGCCGACGCCAGCCCCGTCACCGCCAGCGCCGCCACCGCGAGCGCCACCCCGGGGCGTACCGCGTACAGCACCAGCGGCAGCAGGCACACCGCCGCCACCGGTACGACGATCCGCTCCCGAGTGCGGGGGCCGAGCACGGAACCGGCCCAGACTTCTCCCGCGATGTGCCCCACCGGCATCGCGCACATCAGCAGTCCGACGGCGGCGGTGCCGGCGCCGAGCTGGTCGGCGTACGGCGCGGCGAGCGCTTCCGGCGCCACGACGAACATCGGCGGCACCCAGAACATCAGCATCAGCGCGCGGATCCGGCGGTGCGCGAAGACCGCGCGGGCACCGGCGAGCGAGTCGCGCAGCAGGGTGGCACCCCGGCCGCCGCGGGCGGGCCGGCACCCGGTCCCGAGCCGGAGCAGTACGGCCGAGCCGAGAAAGGTGACGACGGTGATCCCGATGGCGGCCCGCGCGATCATCAGCGCGAGCAGTACCCCGCCGGCTCCGAACCCGACGAGCAGCGCGCTCTGCGACACGATGCGCAGGAGCGAGCGCCCGAGGACGAAGAGGTCGCCGTCGCCGAGGATGTCGGCGAGCGTCGCGATCCGTGTCCCGAGCGCCACGGCTACCAGCTGCCCTGGCTGCGCCGCATCCGCGAGGCCACCGCCGGTCTCGACCTCACGCCGCTGTGGCTGCTGATGCCGCAGCGCGGGCACACCCCCGACTGCCTGGGGCCACCCCCGATCGGACCTGCCGCCACCTTCGAGGAGGAGATCGCGGCCGTACGGGCGGCCGATCCGGTGGCCGCGCGCGACGACATCGCGCGGTCGCTGTCCTGTACTCCGGGGGCGTCGGACAGTGCGTCGGGGCAGGCGATGCTCGCGGACCCGGCGGACGCCGTGCGCCACCTGGCCGCGCTCCTGGAGCAGGCGTGGCGCGCCCTGGTCGAGCCCGACTGGCCCCGGCTGCGCGCCCTGCTGGAGGCAGACGTGGCGTTCCACTCCCGGCGGCTGGCGGAGGTCGGCCTGGAGGGCCTGCTGGGGGAACTGAACCCGCGGCTCGCCTGGTCGGGCGACGGCCGTACGCTCACGATCGAACGGCCCGGCGAGCACGAGCGGAACGCTCGGCGGCCAGGGGCTGGTCCTGATGCCGAGCGTGTTCTGCTGGCCGGATGTGGTGAGCGGCTTCGAACCGCCGTGGCAGCCGACCGTCGTGTATCCGGCGCGCGGGATCGGCGGGCTGTGGACGCGGGCGGCCGAGCGTACGCCGGAGTCGCTGGCCCGGCTGCTGGGGCGGGGGCGGGCGGGCGTGCTGTGCGCGCTGGTCGAACCGGCGTCGACGTCGGCGCTGGCACACCGGCTCGGGCTGGCACGGTCGTCCGTGTCGGCGCACCTTTCGGCGCTGCGCGCGGCGCTGCTCGTCTCGCGGCGCTACGGCCATCAGGTGCTGTACGAGCGGACCCCGCTGGGCATCGCGCTGTCCACGGTGCCGTAGGGATCCGGCCGGGCGCGGGAAGACCCCGCCAGAGTTCCCCTGCCCGCCTCTTCCCGGAACCGGGGGCAAGCCCCCGGATTCCCGCGCTCCCGCCTCCGCCGGTGTCGCAACCAGGGGCTTTATGCACGCTATGCAACGATTGCCCGGTCCGTATCGTCGCCCAGTCGAACCGTCCAAGGGGGCTGGATGTCCGGCCGCAGACCGACCCGTCCGCTCACCGCCGCAGCCGTCGCCTTCCTCGCGCTCACCGCCGTCGGCTGCTCCTCCGACGGCAGTTCCGGACCGGGGTCCGGGCGGCAGCCGGAGAAGGCCGCCGCGGCACGGAACCAGGGGCAGGACCGGGACCCGTCCCCGTACTGGGTCGACCCGAAGAGCGACGCCGCCCGTCAGGTCGAGGCGTGGGAGGCCCAGGGCCGGGGCTCCGACGCGGACGTCTGCGGCGCATCTCCGAGCGGCCGTCGCCGACTGGCCGGACGGGAACGACCCGGCGCCCGGCATCAGTCGAGCCGTGCGGGGCGCCGCCGAGGACGGCCGGACCCTCGTGCTCGTCGCGTACAACATCCCGCACCGCGACTGCGGACCAGCACTCCGCCGGCGCGCGCCGACGCCGCACACCTACCGCCGCTGGATCGGGTCGTTCGCCGACAGCATCGGCACGCCCTGCCCGCATCGTGATCCTGGAGCCGGACGCCGTACCGCACATCGTGGACGGCTGCACCCCGGCCGAGGAGCAGACGAGCGCACCGCGCTGCTCTCCGAGGCGGTCGACCGGCTGAAGCGGCAGCCGAAGACCAAGGTCTACCTGGACGCGGGCAACCCGGCCTGGATCGACGACCCCGGCAAGCTGGTCGAACCCCTCAAGCGGGCCGGCGTGGACCGGGCCGACGGCATCTCCCTCAACGTCTCCAACTTCCAGAAGGACGACGCCGTCAAGGCGTTCGGCAACCAGCTGTCCGGCCTGCTCGGCGGCACCCACTTCGTGATCGACAGCAGCCGCAGCGGAAACGGCCCGCTCTCCGGCAGCCGCGCCGACGCCTGGTGCAACCCGGCGGGCCGCGCCCTCGGTACGCCGCCGACCGACCGCACCGGCGACCCGCTGCTGGACGCTTTCCTGTGGATCAAGCGGCCGGGCGAATCGGACGGCGAGTGCCGGGGCGGCCCGGCGGCGGGCACCTGGTGGCCGGACTACGCCCTGGGGCTGGCCCGCCGCGCGAAGGCCTGAGCGGCCCTCATGTAAGGCCTGAGCGGCCCTCATGTCACGTGGATCCACTTCGCCTCCGACGGCGTCCCCTCGCCGTCCGTGACGAAGAGCATGTACCAGCCGGGCGGCACCAGCGTCCTGTCGTCCGGCACTTCCACCGTCACCTCGCCCTTGCCCTTCTCCAGGCCCAGTTCGATCGAACGCTGCTCGACGTCCGTGGTGTGCGTGACCGCGCTCGGCCGCATCAGCCTGGCCCGCTCGATCCGCTCCGGATGCGCGGTCTTGAACGTCGCCGTCCCGGAGGCGGCCGGCTCGCGCGGCCCGGCCCCCAGCACCGGACGCAGCGCCTTGCCCCGGTAGAGGTACGGCGGCGTGTAGACCTCCATCCGCTGTTCGAACTTGCCGAGCTTGGTGTTGTCCTTGTCGCCGAAGAGGGAGTCGGAGCCGAAGGTGACGACCCGGCCGTCCGGCAGCAGCAGCGCCTCGGAGTGGTAGTTGCGGCCCACCGTCGGCTCGGCCGCCTCCTTGAAGGCGTTCGTCTTCGGGTCGTAGAACTGCGCCTTGAGGATGTTGCTGGCGCCGCGCCCCCGGTAGTCCCGCGATCCGCCGCTGGTGAAGACGGTGTCGTCCGGCATGATCACGCTGTTCAGGTACCGCGTGCCCTGGGGAAGCCGGGGCCCGGACTCGAAGACCGGGTTCTGCTCGTTCAGGTCGATGATCGCGGTACGGCCCGTCGCCTTGTCGGACTCGCCGACTCCGCCGCCGCCGAGGATCATCACCTTCTGGTCCTGCGCGGGCGGCAGGACCAGCGAGGCCGCGGTCTCGGTCTGGTCGAGGTCCGTGAGGCCGCCGACCTTCTTGAAGGTGTTCTTCTCCAGGTCCCAGATGCCGGGGTCGCGGCCCTTCTCGGCCGGTCCGTACCCGGCGTTCGCGCCGGAGTAGAAGAGCTTGCCGCCCTTGGTGAGGAAGAGCGCGGGGTACGTCGGGAAGTACCGGAAGGGCGCCTTCGACCACTTCTTCGTCTTCGGGTCGTAGTACTCGTTGTCGCCGGAGAGGATCGCGCCGACGTCGTCGAGCCCGGAGACGGCGAGCACCCTGCCGTCCTGGAGGGTGACCAGCGTCGGGTACCAGCGGGCCTCCTCCATCGGGTCGACGGGGATGTACTTCTCCGCCCTCGGGTCGAATTCGTACGCCGCCCTGATCCCCTGGAAGTCCTGCTTGTCCATGGTGATCGCTTCAGCGAGGCCGTACGCGTTGTCGGCGTCCTCTCCCTTCAGCCCCTCGATCTCGTACTGCGCGGACCCCTTGGTGACGGCCTGCGGCCCCTCCTCCAGGGCCTCGACGAAGACCCGGGCCTCGGCCGCGGTGACCTTGGTCTTCCAGGGCAGCATGCGCCCGCCCTTGGCGTACGAGACCTTGAACTCGCGCTTGGCCTTCGGCACGGTCACGTCGAACTTCGACACGTACACGACCCCCGAGGGCGAGCGGAAGCGGGTGCCCTTCTTGAAGGTGACGGGCTTGTCGGGATTCTCGTTCTTGACGCGCATTCCGCCGCCGGCCCGCATGACCTCGTCACCCAGCACCTCGTAGCGCGCGGTGCCGCCCGCCACCAGCAGCCGCCCGTCGGGCAGCTGGGCGTGTCCGGCGCAGAAGAAGTCCTCGGGCGTCGGGACCATCTTGAAGGAGCCGTCCCCGGGGTCCCACAGGACCGTCTCGAAGGTGCCCTCGTCGAACTTCTTCTGCTCGTTGCCCGAACCCGCGATGATCAGCACCTTGCCGGTGTGGAGCAGAGCGGCGTGGATCGCGTTCGTACGGTACTTCTCGGGGATGTCGACGGTGGACCAGGAACCGTACTTCGCCTTGTAGGCGGGCTGGGCGATCTTGTACGCGTGGTACTTCTCCTCCGCGAAGGACAGCGCCGCCGGGGCGTTGAGTCCCGCGAGCACCACGACGGCCCCGCTGCCCATCAGCGTCTTCTTGAACTTCTTCGTGGGCCGGTAGGCCATGGCTTCAGTTCCCTCCGGTCGTCGTGGCGAACGCGGGCTCCGGCTCCTCGCCCGGCACCGTGCTGCCGTCGGCTTCCTTCGCGGTCCTCGCGCTGCTGAGGGCCGCGCGCTCCCGGGCCGAGGTCCAGCACCACACACCGACCGGCGAGAGCGCGATGACCAGCGCCAGTACGGCCCAGGTGCGCATCGCCGCGTGGGTGTGGCCGAGGACCACGGACGCGATCAGGGAGCTGACCAGCACGGCGGCCCAGGACAGGTGGATGCGGAAGGTCAGCAGCGCGGTCGGGGCTCACCGCGCCGCCCTTGGGCGTGACCACGAACCTGCCGTGCGTGCGCAGCACCGCCGAGCCCAGCGACTTGGCGTAGATCGGCGCGCAGAGGGCGGACATCGCCATGCCGGCGAGGCCGCCGGAGCCTTCGGGCTCGTGCGGCGAGACGTTGTGGCGGCGGTTCCACAGGTACAGCCCGATCTGGAGGGCGGCGGCGTCGCTGTAGAGCATCAGCCAGACCGAGGACGAGACCTCGGTGCCGGACGCGCCGAACCACAGGAACAGGACGCAGCTGAGGATGCCGAGCAGCCAGTTGACGGCGGTCATCGGGTAGTAGACGAGCATCAGCGTGTACGTGAGCAGCCGGCCCGGCGGCACCCTGAAGGGCGCCTTCCAGTACTGCTTGAACAGCGTCTCGTACGTCCCGCGCGACCACCGCAGCTGCTGCGTGAAGAAGTCGGTCCAGGACGCCGGGCCCTCTCCGACGGCCAGCACGTCCGGGGTGTAGACGGACCGCCAGAAGCGCCCGGTCTCCGGGTTCTTCCTGCGGTGCAGCTCGAAGCCGGTGGCCATGTCCTCGGTGATCGAGTCGTACAGGCCGCCGACCTGCTTCAGCGCCCTGACGCGCACGACGTTGTTGGTGCCGACGAACATCGGGGCTCCGTAGCGGTTGCCCGCGCGCTGGATCAGGGCGTGGAACAGGAACTGCTGGGACTCCGCGGCCTTGGTGACGCAGGAGGTGTAGTTCCCGTACACCTGCGGGCCGATGACGAAGGCGACGTCCGGGTCGCGGAAGTAGCCGAGCATCCGCTCCAGGTAGCCGGGGAGCGGGACGTGGTCGGTGTCGACGGAGGCGAAGAAGTCGTAGGCGTCGCCGTACATGGCGATCCAGGCGTTGTAGTTGCCGTGCTTGGTCCTCGCCCGGTGCGGGCCCTTCCTGGTGTTCCACTCGGGTACGCCGCTGCGGCTGAAATGCCGTACGCCCAGCCGGGCGCAGAGCACCTTCGCCTGCTCGTCGTCGCCCTCGTCGAGGAGCCAGATGTCGAGCGGCCCCGCGTGCCGGAGCCCGACCGCGCCTTCGAGCGTGGCCCGCACCATGGACAGGGCCTCCTTGCCCGGTACGTACGTCGTGAGGAACGCCACCCGGGTCCCCGGCTCGGGTGTCACCGGCACCGGGTCCCTGGCGACCATCGTGGCGTGCGCGATCGACACCACGTTGACCAGCATGAAGAACATGATCAGACCGATCGAGGCCAGCATCACCGTGTCCAGGTGGACCAGCCAGCGGTCGCCGCCCTCACGTTCGGTCCAGTGCGTGGGCCAGACGAGGTAGACCAGCAGGAGCGCCGAGAGGAGCGGTGCCAGAGTCATCAGCAGCACCGCGCGTATTCGGTGCGGCTCCTGCGCCATCAGGCTTCGGTACTGCACTCGGTACGCGCCCGCGCCCGGCTCCGTCAGCGGTCCGGCAAGCCTGCTGTAGGTCTCGTAGTCATAGCTCTCCGGCCGCACCGCGCCTCCAGCAGTCGAGCGTGTTCCGTAACCCCACACAAAGGGACACGGGGCGGTGTGTCGAACCGGGTCGTCCGAGCGGGCGGTTTTGTCATCCGGCCGCGCACGGCGGGCACCTGGAACACGCACGACGAAGCCCCCGGCCGCCGTGTGGCGGCCGGGGGCTGTCGGCAGAGCCGGATCAGGCACCCAGATGGCGCTCCACCGTTTCGACCTTGGACGTCAGGCCGTCGGTGACACCGGGCCGGATGTCGGCCTTCAGGACGAGCGACACGCGGGGCGCGCGGGCCTCGACGGCGGCGACGGCGCGCTTGACGACGTCCATCACCTCGTCCCATTCCCCCTCGACCGAGGTGAACATCGCGTCGGTGCGGTGGGGCAGCCCGGACTCGCGGACCACGCGCACCGCGTCGGCGACGTACTCGCCGACGTCCTCGCCCACGCCCAGCGGGCTGACGGAAAAGGCGACGATCATGCGCCGACCACGCCTTCCTTGCGGGCGCGGGTGGCGATGACCGCGTCCTCGGCCTCGCGCTTGAGGCGCTTGTCGGCGAAGAAGCCGCCGGTCGGGAGGACCGACATGACGAAGTAGAAGGCCGCGGTCCCCAGCGACCACTTGGTCCGGTTCCAGGCATCGGCCCAGAAGAGGACGTACAGGACGAAGAGCAGACCGTGGATCGCGCCCATGACGGGGACCGCGTTGAATTCCGTGGTGCGCTTGAGCACCGAGCAGACGAGCAGCAGCAGGAAGGAGACCGCCTCGGGTGCGGACACCAGGCGGAGGCGGCGGAGTGCGGAAGCGGTCTTGATGTCCACGGAGGGGCAACCTTCGTCGTCGCGGGAACGGGTCGTCGATCTTGTGAATGCACGCACAAGCTCGTTCCCATTGTGGCAGCCCGCTTTGCCACCTCTTTGTCAGGGTCGGGCTCGCGGGTACCGTCGTCCCGTGGCTCAGTTCCGACTCCAAGGCAGCAAGGTGCTCGCCGTCGACATGACCGGTGACGCCGTCAAAGCGAAGAACGGCTCGATGGTCGCGTACGACGGCCGGATGGCCTTCAAGAAGATGTCCGGCGGTGGTGAGGGCATGCGCGGCATGGTGACCCGGCGCCTCACCGGTGAGCAGATGACCGTGATGGAGGTGAAGGGCCACGGCACGTGCTGGTTCGCCGACCGCGCGAGCGAGATCAACCTCGTCTCGCTGCGCGGCGAGAAGCTGTACGTCGAATCCAGCAACCTCCTCTGCACGGACGCGGGCCTGCGCACCGGCACCTCCTTCACCGGGCTGCGCGGCGGCGCGACCGGAGGCGGCCTGTTCACCACGACGGTGGAGGGCACCGGGCAGGCGGCGATCATGTCGGACGGCCCGGCGGTCGTCCTGCGCGTCTCCTCCCCGTACCCGCTCCAGGTCGACCCCGGGGCGTACATCGCGCACCAGGGCGACCTCCGGCAGCACTTCCAGTCCGGCGTGAACTTCCGTACGTTCATCGGCGAGGGCTCGGGCGAGGCGTTCCAGATCCGGTTCGAGGGCGAGGGTCTCGTCTACGTGCAGCCCAGCGAGCGCAACACCGTCGGGGGCGACGTCTGATGCCGTTCCGCGAGATCAACTCCAGGATGGTCGAGGCACGGGTCACGCCCGGCCAGAAGATGTTCAGCCAGCGCGGCGCGATGCTCGCGTACCAGGGCGACGTCTCCTTCACGCCGAACATGCAGGGCGGCCAGGGCGGCGTGATGTCCATGATCGGCCGGCGCGTCGCCGACGAAGCCACGCCCCTCATGACGGTCGAGGGCTCGGGCACGGTGCTGTTCGGCCACGGCGGTCACCACATCCAGGTGATCAACCTGGCCGGCGACACCCTCCACGTCGAGGCGGACCGCCTCCTGGCCTTCGACGGCACCCTCACCCAGGGCACGATGTTCATGGGCTCGCAGGGCGGCGTCATGGGCATGGTGCGCGGCCAGGTGACCGGCCAGGGCCTGTTCACGACGACCCTCAAGGGTCACGGCGCGGTGGCGGTCATGGCGCACGGCGGAGTGATCGAGCTCCCCATCACGCCCCAGCGGCCGGTGCACGTCGACCCGCAGGCGTACGTCGCGCACCACGGCGACGTGCGCAACAAGCTCTCCACCGCACTCGGCTGGCGCGACATGGTGGGCCGCGGCTCGGGCGAGGCGTTCCAGCTGGAGCTGTCCGGCCAGGGCGCGGTGTACGTACAGGCCTCGGAGGAGAAGCTGTGACCGGCCCCGTGATCTTCGACCCGCACACCCTTCCCTCCGACGACAACGTCAACCCCTACACCTTCTGCGTGGAGCTCAAGGGGAGCCAGTGGTTCCTCCAGAAGGGAAAGATGATCGCCTACTACGGGCGCATCGACTTCAACGGCATCGGCCACGGCCGGTTCGAACGCCTGCTGCGCACCAGTTTCCACTCGCCGCTGCACGCGAGCGACTGGGTGGTGGCGGAGGGCCAGGGCAAGATGCTGCTCGCGGACCGCGCGTTCGACGTCAACTCCTTCGACCTCGACAACGGCAACCTCACCATCCGCTCCGGCAACCTTCTGGCGTACGAGCCGACGCTCGCCCTGAAGCAGTCGATCGTCCCGGGCTTCCTCACCCTCATCGGCACCGGCAAGTTCGTGGCGGCCTCCAACGGCCCTGTCGTCTTCATGGAGCCGCCGATCCGCGTGGACCCGCAGGCCCTGGTCGGCTGGGCGGACTGCCCGTCCCCCTGCCACCACTACGACCACGGCTACATGACCGGCGTGATGGGCGGAATCCGGTCACTGACCGGCGTCGGCGGCACGTCGGGCGAGGAGCACCAGTTCGAGTTCGTGGGGGCCGGCACAGTCCTGCTCCAGTCCACCGAACTCCTCATGGCCGAGCAGGCCACGGGCACCGTACCGACCGAGCCGGGAGTGCCCGGCGGCCACGGTGCGGGGCAGGGCCAGTCCGGCGGCGCACCGCGCCTTCCCGGTCAGCTGGGGGACCTCCAGCGTCGCTTCGGCCTGTGAGCGGTAGTCTGCGGAGTGTGACGTCGAACGTCTGCGCCCTTGTCGCGTACGGGCGTCACATTCCGTGACTTCGTCAAGAATTCAACTTCTTAGGTAGAATCCATACATGGAGACCGAGACGGCCACCCGCTGGCTGACCGATGCCGAACAGTGCGCCTGGCGTACCTACCTGGACGCCAACCGGCTGCTGACCTACCAGCTCGAAAAGGATCTTCAGCCGTACGGGCTGACCATCAACGACTACGAGATCCTGGTCAACCTCTCCGAGTCCGACGAGCGCCGGCTGCGGATGAGCGACCTCGCGGCAGCGACCCTCCAGTCCAAGAGCCGGCTCTCCCACCAGATCACCCGCATGGAGAGCGCGGGACTGGTCCGCAGGGAGAACTGCGAGTCCGACCGCCGCGGCCTGTACGCCGTACTGACCGACCAGGGCAGCGCGACCATGAAGCAGGTCGCCCCGCACCACGTGGAGTCCGTGCGCCGGCACTTCATCGACATGCTCTCCCCGGAGGCGCTCGCCCAGATGAAGGCCGCCCTGACCCCGGTGGTCGAGCAGTTGCGCGGCCGGCGAGGAAAGGTCTAGGCGGCCGGCAGACGCAGCGTGAAGAGAGCACCGCCGCGCTTTCCTTCACCCACGGTCAGCGAGCCGCCGTGCCGCGTCGCGACATCGCGCGCGATCGCCAGACCGAGCCCCGCGCCACCGTCGTCGCGGGTGCGCGCGTCGTCCAGCCGTACGAACCGCTCGAAGATCCGCTCGCGCTCCGCCGCCGGAACCCCCGCACCGTCGTCGGCGACCCCGACCACCACCGCACCGCGCTCACCCCGCACGGAGACCTCGACAGAACTCCTCGCGTGGCGCTGCGCGTTGTCGAGCAGATTGCCGAGCACCCGCGCCAACTGCCCGCGCGAACCGGCGACTTCGAACGCCCCCTCGCCCACGACCGCCACCGGCACCCGGTCGGCCCGCTGCGAGACCTCTTCCCTCACCAGCGCACCCATGTCCACGCGCCCCGGCCCCGGCCGCTCCCCCGCGTCCAGCCTCGAGCAGCAGCAGGTCGGCGGCCAGCCCCTGAAGCCGCACGGTGTCCCCCACCGCGCCCTCCACGTCGAGCAGCTCCGGGTGGGCCGCGCCCACTTCCAGCTGCGTCCGAAGCGAAGCGATCGGACTCCGCAGCTCGTGCGAGGCATCGGCGACGAACCGCCGCTGCCGCTCCACCGAAGCCTCCAGCGCCGCGAGCGTCTCATTGGTCGTCACGGCCAGCCTCGCCACCTCGTCGTGCGTGTCGGGCTCCGGCACCCGCCGCGACAGGTCCTCGGAGGCGGTGATCGCGGCCATCTCGCGTCTGATCCCCTCCACGGGTCGCAGGGACCGCCGCGTCACGAGCCAGGTCACCCCGCCCACACACACGAGCAGCGCCGGCAGACCGATCAGCATGGCCTCCCGCACCGTGCCGACGGCGTCCTGCTCGGCGGCCAGCGGCGCACCGGCGTACACCGTGACGGTCTGCCCCCGGGGCGTCGTCACCTCGACGGCCGCGAACCGGTAGTCGGCCCGGTCGCCGTCCACGTCGCCGCTCCCCGACGACAGCCGGGGGTCGTCGCCCGAGACCTCTCCCCGCCCGGGGTCTTCGTCGTCGTCACCGCCCCCCGCGCC
>RHMC01000138.1 GCA_003719395.1 Streptomyces altiplanensis | reverse complement strand
ACGACGCCTCGCCCGGCGGCCCCTCGGAAGGGGTGCCGGGCCCGACGAGCGCGTCGCGCGGCGCGGACGCCGCGCCACGCGATCGTGCCTACTTCAGCTTCGTGCCGGTGGAGCGCAGGTTCGCGCACGCCTCGGTGACGCGCTTGGCCATCGACGCCTCGGCCAGCTTGCCCCAGGTGCGCGGGTCGTACGTCTTCTTCGAGCCGACCTCGCCGTCGACCTTCAGGACGCCGTCGTAGTTGCGGAACATGTGGTCCGCGATCGGGCGGGTGAAGGCGTACTGGGTGTCGGTGTCGAGGTTCATCTTCACGACGCCGTTCTCCAGCGCGGTGGCGATCTCCTCGGCCGTGGAGCCGGAGCCGCCGTGGAAGACGAAGTCGAACGGGGACGTCTTGCCGTACTTCTCGCCCACGCCCTCCTGGAGGTCCTTCAGCAGCTCGGGGCGGAGCACGACGTTGCCCGGCTTGTAGACGCCGTGCACGTTGCCGAACGAGGCGGCCAGCAGGTAGCGGCCCTTCTCGCCCAGGCCCAGCGCCTCGGCGGTGCGCAGCGCGTCGTCGACGGTCGTGTAGAGCTCGTCGTTGATCTCGTGGGTGACGCCGTCCTCCTCGCCGCCGGTCGGGGTGATCTCGACCTCAAGGATGATCTTCGCGGCGGCGGCCTTCGCGAGCAGCTCCTGACCGATGGCCAGGTTGTCGGCGAGGGTCTCGGCGGAGCCGTCCCACATGTGCGACTGGAAGAGCGGGTTCAGACCCTTGGCGACGCGCTCGGCCGACACGTCGATCAGCGGACGCACGTACGTGTCCAGCTTGTCCTTGGGGCAGTGGTCCGTGTGCAGCGCGATCGTCACCGGGTACTTCTCGGCGACGATGTGCGCGAACTCGGCCAGCGCGACGGCGCCGGTCACCATGTCCTTGGAGTACTGGCCGCCCAGGAACTCGGCGCCGCCGGTGGAGATCTGGATGATGCCGTCGCTCTCGGCCTCCGCGAATCCGCGCAGTGCCGCGTGCAAGGTCTGGGTCGAGGTCACGTTGATGGCCGGGTAGGCGAACTTGCCTGCCTTCGCCCGGTCGAGCATCTCGTTGTAGACCTCGGGGGTTGCGATGGGCATCTGTCCGCTCCTTATGACGTGCGGGTGTGTGGTGCTGGGCCCTGACCTGGGGGCGACGTCATCGTCGCCCCTATCTTTCCAGACTCTCGCCGCGGCTCCACCCTGCGCACGGTCCGGACATGCGCGAAGGGCGGACCGTTTCACATGAAACAATCCGCCCTCGGACGAATACGCAGGTCAGGATGGCTGCGGGCCGCGGTTACGCGAGCCCGAGCTCCTCCAGCGAGTAGGCGTTGATGTACGGAAGGCCCGCCTCCGCGATCTTCGGGGCCGCGCCCCGCTCCACGATCACCGCGACACCGACGACCTCGCCGCCCGCCTCGAGACCGCCTCGACGGCGGTCAGCGGCGAGCCGCCGGTGGTCGAGACGTCCTCGACGACCAGGCAGCGGCGGCCCTTGACGTCCGTGCCCTCGATGCGGCGCTGCATGCCTGCGCCTTGCCCGCCTTGCGGACGACGAAGGCGTCGAGCCGCTGCCCGCGCGCGTGCGACGCGTGCAGCATGGAGGTGGCCACCGGGTCGGCGCCCAGCGTCAGACCGCCCACGCAGTCGTAGTCCAGCTCGGCGGTGGCGTCGAGCATCACCTGGCCGACCATCGGCGCGGCCTCGCCGTCCAGCGTGATCCGGCGCAGGTCGATGTACCAGTCGGCTTCGATCCCCGAAGACAGGGTCACCTTGCCGTGCACCACGGCCTTGTCCTTGATCTGCTGGAGCAGCTCACCACGTACGTCAGTCATGCCCATGAGCTTAAAGCCGCCGTCGCCGCCGCCGTGTCACAGCCGCCGCCAGGTCCAGGTGGTCTCGGTCTCCAGCGGCTCGATGGGGGTGACGTACCGCGGCATCGTGTTGAGCCCGTTCGGCGGCCCGGTCTGCGGCTCCACGCACACCGCTTCGGCCTGCTCGTCGTACACGACGACCCACTCGGCGCGGCTGGTCACCTTCAGCTCCAGCTGCCCCGGCCAGGTGAGCGTGACGTCCACGCCGTCCGGCATCCCGAAGCAGTCGTCCCACGGGCCGGGCCGGGGCTCGGTCCGCTGCCCGGTGGGGAGGTGGTCGTCGCCGCGCTCCTCCTGCCAGGCGGGGGTGAAATCGATCCGCACGTCCTCCCCGCCGAGGTTGCGGAGGAACCAGGGGTGCCAGCCGGCCTGCGCCGGGAAGGAGTCGCTGTACGTCTCGATCCCCATCGTCAGGGTGAGGGAGTCCCCGGTCAGTCCGAAGGCCTGGGTGACCCGGCCCTGGTACGGCCACGGGTCGGCCAGGTCGTACGTGAACGCGGCCTCGCTCTTCTCGGCGCGGGCCGTGTGCCAGACGGTGTCCCGGCCCGTGCCGTGGATCGCGTGGGGCGGGGAGTTGAGGGGCATCTGGTGCAGGGTCGCGCCGCTGAGGAACCTGCCGTGGTCGATGCGCCCGCACCACGGCACCATCGGGAAGCAGCCGTACCGCTCCCCCTGCCGCAGCAGCTCGGTCCCGCCGATGCGCAGGCCGGTGATGCGGCAACCGTTGTCCTGGGCGATGGTCAGCTCGGCGTCGCCCGCCGCCAGTCGCGTCTCTTGGGTGCTCACGTTCCCGACCCTAAGGTCTGCCGCCCGGCGGGGCGTGCGCGACGGCGCGGTTGCCCCGCGTTCCACCGCCGCCGGGGCTCAGCGCCTGCGCCGCAGCACCCGTCCCACCACGACCGCCGAAGCCAGCACGAGTGCGGCGGCGGGGGCGACCCAGCGCAGGGTGTCGGTCGTCGACGTCGACCTGCGGGGCGGGGACCGGGGCGTACCGCCCGCGCGGCGGCGCGTGGTCGACCTCCTCCGCACTGCGGCCGATCATGGTGCGCCGCGCATGAGCCGCCTCGGCCGGCGGCTCCGCCGGCGAGGGGACCCCGGGCACGTCCTCCAGGCCGGGTACGCCGGGTACGTCGGCCAGCGGATCCAGCGACGGCGGCGGCAGGCGGTGTCGAAGACCGACGGCACGGCTCGCCGCTCCCTTCGGCGTCGGCATCGGCCTCGACGTCGGTGTCGGCCGGGCCGGGGCCTGCCGCGGCCGTCGCCGCCGTGCGTGCGCTCCGCCCGCGTGTCGCCGGCCGGGGTCTCCGCCAGGCGGGTGGTGAAGCGGTCCAGCAGGCGGTGGGACGCGGACAGCGTCGCCTGCGCGTCGAGCTCCGCGACGCGGCCCTCGCCGCTCGCCGTGCCCGTGTACGTCACCGTCGTACCGCCGTCGGCCTCCTTCAGCCGTGCCGTCAGCACCACCTTGACCGCCCCCGTGCCGCGGGCCTCCGTGCCCTCGCCCTCGACGGCGAAGGTGCCGTCCGGGCGGCCGGTGACGCGCAGGGTTCCCCGGTACGTGATCGTGTGGCCGTCGATGCGGACCCTCAGCCGTCCGGTGAGCGGGCCGGACGACTCGTCGGCGTCCTGCTGGAGGCCGGGCACGCAGCGCGCGACCCGGGCGGGGTCCCCCAGCGCGTGTCGCAGGGCCTCTGCCGGAACCGGAACGAACACCTCATGCTCCATGGGACCCGAGCCTACTCACGCATGCCCGCCCCGCACCCGCCCCTGCGAGGAATCCGCACAAGTGATCCGACGGGTGACCACGGGCGGTCAGTGCGCGTACCGGGGGTGCACCAGGGTCGACGCCACCACTCCCGGCACCCGCGCCTCCTGTGCCGACCGCTCCCCGGCCCGGAGCACCGCCGGTGTCAGTGACCGCAGCCGGGGGCGTCGGCCGCGAGGCCGAGGCCGGGCGCGCGCCCCGCGCGTCGAGCACGAAGCCCAGTCGTGCGGGGCCACCGCCGTGCCCGGGTCGCGGTCGGGGCCCCCGACGAAGCCGGAGAGGCGGCCGGTCGTACGGTACGGACGCGTCCGCAGCCCCGCGGCCCGCAGCGTCGCGTCGACCGTCCAGTAGACCCGCGGCCGGGTCGCCAGCGGCCCCGCGTGGACGGCCATCCGCCCGCCGCTCGCCAGGACGCGTGACGCCAGCCCGAAGAACTCCTGGGAGTACAGCTTCGTGCTCGGTGTGATGCCGGGATCGGGCAGGTCCGAGATGACCACGTCGTACGGCCGCCGGCCCTGCCCCTCGTCCCGCAGCCAGGTGAACGCGTCGGCGGTCTCGACCCGCAGCCGCGGGTCCCGGTGGGCTCCTCCGTTCAGCGCCGACAGGGCGGGGTCGTCACGGGCCAGCCCGACGAGGTCCGGGTCCAGCTCCACCAGCGTGAGCGACTCCACGTCCGGGTAGCGCAGCACCTCCCGCGCCGCCAGCCCGTCACCGCCGCCCAGGATCACCACGCGCGCGTGCGTCCGCGCATCGCGGGGTGGACCAGCGCCTCGTGATAGCGGTGCTGGTCACGGCCGCTGACCCGCAGCCGCCCGTCGAGGAAGACGTCGAGCCGCCCGTCCGGGCGCGGTGACGACGATCTCCTGTACGTCCGTCTGCACGGCGACCCGCACCCCTTCCCCGTACACCGCCCGCCGCGCCGCCCGCTCGAAGTCGTCGACGAGGACCGTCGCGGTGGCGAGCAGCGCCAGCACCACCGTGTTCGCGACGACCAGCAGGCAGCGCTCGCGCCGCGTCAGCTCGCGCCGGAAGAGCCACAGCACCAGTGCCCCGCCCGCCACCGTGTTGACCGCCCCGGTCAGCAGCGCCCCGGTCAGCTGTCCGCACAGCGGCAGCAGGAGGAACGGGAAGGCGAGGCCGCCGACCAGCGCCCCGACGTAGTCCGCGGCGAAGAGGTCCGCCACGTCGCCGCTCGTGTCCCGGCCCTCCCCGCGCCGGGCCACGCGCTGGATCAGCGTCATCAGCAGCGGGATCTCGGCGCCGATGAGCACCCCGATGGCCAGCGAGAAGCCGACCAGCACGTACCGTGCCCCGCCGAGCCAGGCGAACGTCGCGTAGAGCACCAGCGCCGAAGCGCCGCCGACCAGTGCCAGCGCGGCCTCCACCAGGCCGAACCCGACCGCGGCACGGCACCGCAGCCGCTTGGCGAGCAGCGAGCCGATGCCCATCGCGAAGACCATCACCGAGAGCACGACGGACGCCTGGGTGACGGAGTCGCCGATCAGGTACGACGCGAGGGCGACCAGTTCGAGTTCGTACACGAGACCGCACGCGGCGCAGACGAAGACCACACCGAGCACCAGGAAACGGCCGGTCCGCGGACGCACAGGCAGGGCCGCCGGGGCTTCCGGCGCCGAGAGCGGCACAGGTGCATCGATCACCATGGGAACGCTACGTCACGAGAAGCTGACCGGACGTCACCCATGAGAGTGCATCTACAAAGACGCATGCATACGTGCGCCGACCCGTGATTGCGTCGCCACCAGCCGGCCCTCCTGCGGGTACGCGTGCCAGGTGCGCCATCGCACCTGGCCCTCGCACCGCTGCGCCAGCATCGCCGTGAACGCGTGCGGACTGCCGGGAAACGTGCCCGCCAGGCCGTGGGGGTGGTCGGCGACGAGCGCGAGGAGTTCCTGCGCCCGGCCCGCGAACTGCCTCTGGGAGAGCGTCTCCACGCGGGCGGCGAATTCGTACTCCCACGTTCCGATCCGTTTGGCCACGCCCAGTGGCAACGGCGTACTGGTGTCGGACATGCAGGCGACCGTCTCGGAACAGAAACTTCCGTCCTCCTCCAGGAGCACTTGGTGGGAGGCCCCGAGGAGTCTCAACTGGATTATCGCGCCGCCCAGTTGCAGGTCGAGCACGGCGAGGGCCGGCAGCGGCTCGCGCCCCAGCGCCCAGGCCAGATCGGCGGCGCGCGTGTCGGTGTAGGCAGTCTTGAGGGTCGTGAGCATGAGTGGGCTCCGCAAACAGGCGTTTAGAAAGGCGGACAGGGGTCACCCGGGGGTGTGTGGGGGAATTCGGGGACCGCCTGCTCGGGTCCACATGAGGTCCGAGGGCTGGTGTTCTCGACAGCGAGGGAATCACGGAGAGTGCTGCTGTCACAGCGCTTTTACCCAACTTGGCGTGGTTTCCATCCCCCGGGGGACCACCCGGTTCAACTGTTCAACAGGAAAGCGCCCGGCGGGAGTTCACCCGCCGGGCGCGTGGGTCTGACGTTCTGTGCGGTGCTGCTGCGGTACGCGGCGCGAAGGCTCCGCCCCGCGGTGACGGCGGAGGCGACTGCCCCGTGTCAGTCGCCTCCGCCACCACCACCGCAACCGCCACCCGCCACCGCCACCGCCGCCGCCGCCGCCGCAGGAGAAACCGCCACCGCACGACGAACCGCTGCCGCCGTCCCACCAGTGGCGGGCACCGCTCTTGCTGCCCGGCCCCCGGCCGGCGCGCCTTCCACCGAGCACGGTCAGTCCCACGATCACCAGCACCACGATCACCAGCAGGCCGAATCCCACGATCCCCACGGCCCTCACCGTCCTTCCGGTCCCCCGAAGCGAGGTGCTCGCTTCTTGCGTGACCGGGTGATGCCCCCGGCGCTCCGGAGCCAAAGCAGACTTGAGGAACTCCAGAGCTTCGGCCCAGGATGGCCGTCATGACGACGCCGACAGACCAAGCACCCGGCCGGGACCACGGCCGCCGCCCCCTGCTCAACCGCAGGCTGGCGGAGTTCGGGACGACGATCTTCGCGGAGATGTCGGCGCTGGCCCTGAGGACCGGTTCGATCAACCTCGGCCAGGGCTTCCCCGACACCGACGGCCCCGAGGAGATCAGGGAGGCGGCCGTCCGTGCCCTGCGCGACGGCCGCGGCAACCAGTACCCGCCCGGCCCCGGCGTCCCCGAACTGCGTACCGCGATCGCCGCCCATCAGGAGCGCTTCTACGGGCTGGTCCACGACCCCGACACCGAGGTGCTCGTCACCGCCGGTGCCACCGAGGCGATCGCCGCGTCCCTCCTCGCCCTGGTGGAGCCCGGCGACGAGGTCGTCGCGCTGGAGCCGTACTACGACTCGTACGCCGCCTGCATCGCGATGGCGGGCGGCACCCGCGTCCCGGTCACCCTGCGCCCGCGGGAGGGCCGGTACGTGCTCGACCTGGACGAACTCCGCGCCGCCGTCACCCCCCGCACCCGCCTCCTCCTGCTCAACACCCCGCACAACCCCACCGGCACCGTCCTGACCCGCGAGGAGCTGACCGCGATCGCCGCGCTCGCGGTCGAGCGCGATCTCCTCGTCGTCACCGACGAGGTCTACGAACACCTGGTCTTCGACGGCGAGCACATCCCGCTCGCGTCGCTGCCCGGCATGCGCGAGCGCACCGTCTCCATCTCGTCGGCCGGCAAGACCTTCTCGTTCACCGGCTGGAAGGTCGGCTGGATCACCGCGTCCCCCGCCCTGGTGACGGCCGTCCGCAGCGCCAAGCAGTACCTGACGTACGTGTCGTCCGGGCCCTTCCAGTACGCCGTCGCCGAGGCCCTGCGGCTGCCCGGCACGTACTTCACCGGCCTCCTCGACGACCTGCGGGCCAAGCGCGACCTGCTGTCCGCCGGGCTCGCCGACGCCGGCTTCGAGGTCTACCGCCCGGCCGGCACGTACTTCGTCACCACCGACGTCCGCCCGCTGGGCGAGACCGACGGCTTCGCCTTCTGCCGTGCGCTGCCGGAGCGGTGCGGGGTGGTCGCCATCCCGAACGCGGTCTTCTACGACCACCGGGAGGAGGGCGCGCCGTTCGTGCGGTTCGCCTTCTGCAAGCGGACCGACGTGCTCCAGGAGGCGGTGGCCCGCCTGAAGGGCCTGGCCTTCCCGGCCGACGGGCATGACAGAGCCCGGCCGGGGACCGCGGTCGTGGTGACCGCCGCCCCGGCCGGGCTGTCGCCGAGCTACGGGGCGCACCTGGTGACGGCCGCCCCGGTCCCGCTGTGAAGCGCGCCGCTCAGGCGCCGTCTTCGCTGTCGCCCCCGGCGGAGTCGACGTCCTTCTCCAGGCCGAGCTGCTCGACGAGCCACTTGTCGAACTCGATCGAGGCGCGCACCCAGCCGACCGTCGACGAGACGAAGTGCTCCAGGCTGACGCCGGTGCCGATCAGCATCTGCGCCTCACCGATGAGACGGACGGTGCCGTCGTCGTGGGTGTGGCTGTAGACCTTGGGCCACAGCGTGCGGCGGTTCCAGTCGTCGATCAGTTCGAGGAGCTGGACCTTCTCCTCGATCGCGTGCGGCCGGTCGTAGAAGGTCCGTACCGAGAAGACCTGCTGGTCGTCCTCGCCGCGGAACATGAAGTACGTGCGGAATTCCTCCCACGGCGCGGCGAGGTCGCCCTCGTCGTCGACGACGTACTTCAGCTCCATCTGGTCCAGCAGCTGCTTGACGAGGTCCTGATCCGGGACGACGGGGCGGGCCGGCCTTCCGGCTGCGGTTCGGGCTGGCCCCCGAAGTTGGGAATCGAGGACGGGTCGATAGACATGTTCAGTACTCCTGGGATCTCGCGTGTGGGGTCTCGGGTGGCTGCCTGACATCGACCCTAGTCGCGAAAGCGGGCCGGGGTCCTTCGCCCTCCGCTGAACTCCGCCGAAACCACTACCGCGCGCGCCCACGGTCAGTCCGCCCTCGGAGCGGTCCACCCGTACCGTGTCGCCGTCCGGTGATCTCGCCCGCCAGGATCTCCTTCGCGAGCCGGTCGCCGATCGCCGTCTGGATGAGGCGGCGCAGCGGCCGGGCGCCGTAGGCCGGGTCGTTCCCCTTGTCCGCCAGCCAGGCCAGGGCGGCCGGGGTGACGTCGAGGGTGAGGCGGCGGTCGGCGAGGCGCTGGGCGAGGCGGCCGATCTGGAGCTCGGCGATGTGCGCCAGCTCGCCCCCCGACAGGGCGGAGAAGACGACCAGGTCGTCGAGGCGGTTGAGGAACTCCGGCTTGAAGGAGGCCCGTACGACCTCCAGGACCTGCTCCTTCTTCACTTCCGCGCTGGTCAGCGGCTCGACGAGGTACTGACTGCCGAGGTTGGAGGTCAGGATCAGGATGGTGTTGCGGAAGTCCACCGTCCGGCCCTGGCCGTCGGTGAGCCGGCCGTCGTCGAGGACCTGGAGCAGGATGTCGAAGACCTCGGGGTGCGCCTTCTCGACCTCGTCGAGGAGCACGACGCTGTACGGGCGGCGGCGGACCGCCTCCGTGAGCTGGCCGCCCTCCTCGTAGCCGACGTAACCGGGCGGGGCGCCGACCAGCCGGGCGACGCTGTGCTTCTCGCCGTACTCGCTCATGTCGATGCGGACCATGGCCCGCTCGTCGTCGAAGAGGAAGTCCGCGAGCGCCTTGGCCAGCTCGGTCTTGCCGACACCGGTCGGGCCGAGGAAGAGGAACGAGCCGGTCGGACGGTCGGGGTCGGCGATGCCGGCGCGGGTGCGGCGCACCGCGTCCGAGACCGCCCGTACCGCCTCGTGCTGTCCGATCAGGCGCTTGCCGAGCTCGTCCTCCATGCGCAGCAGCTTCTGCGTCTCGCCTTCGAGCAGGCGTCCGGCGGGGATGCCGGTCCAGGAGCCGACCACGTCCGCGATGTCGTCGGGGCCGACCTCCTCCTTGACCATGGTGTCGGTACGGGCCTCGGCCTCGGCGGCGGCGGCCTCCTCCAGCTCGCGCTCCAGGCCGGGGATCTCGCCGTACAGCAGCTTGGAGGCGGTGTCGAAGTCGCCGTCGCGCTGGGCGCGCTCGGCCTGGCCGCGCAGGTCGTCCAGCCTCTCCTTCAGCTCACCGACGCGGTTGAGGCCCTGCTTCTCCTTCTCCCAGCGGGCGCCCAGGCCGCGCAGCTCCTCCTCCTTGTCGGCGAGGTCGCGGCGCAGCTTCTCCAGGCGCTGCTTGCTCGCCGGGTCGGACTCGTTCTTGAGCGCGAGCTCCTCCATCTTCAGCCGGTCGACGGAACGCTGGAGCTCGTCGATCTCGACGGGCGAGGAGTCGATCTCCATGCGCAGGCGCGAGGCGGCCTCGTCGACGAGGTCGATGGCCTTGTCGGGGAGGAAGCGGGAGGTGATGTACCGGTCGGAGAGGGCCGCGGCGGCCACCAGCGCGGAGTCCGCGATCTGCACCTTGTGGTGGGCCTCGTACCGGCCCTTGAGGCCGCGGAGGATCGCGATGGTGTCCTCCACGGTCGGCTCGGCGACCAGCACCTGCTGGAAGCGGCGCTCCAGGGCGGGGTCCTTCTCGATCCGCTCGCGGTACTCGTCGAGGGTCGTCGCGCCGACCATGCGCAACTCGCCTCGGGCCAGCATCGGCTTGAGCATGTTGCCCGCGTCCATGGCGGAGTCGCCGCCGGCGCCGGCGCCCACGACGGTGTGCAGCTCGTCGATGAAGGTGATGATCTGGCCGTCGCTCCCCTTGATCTCGGAGAGGACGGTCTTGAGCCGCTCCTCGAACTCGCCGCGGTACTTGGCCGGCGACCATCGCGCTCAGGTCCAGCGACACCAGCCGCTTGTTCTTCAGCGACTCGGGCACGTCGCCCTTGACGATGCGCTGGGCGAGCCCTTCGACCACGGCCGTCTTGCCGACGCCGGGCTCACCGATCAGCACCGGATTGTTCTTCGTACGCCGCGACAGCACCTGCACGACGCGCCGGATCTCCTGGTCCCGCCCGATGACCGGGTCGAGCTTGCCTTCGCGCGCGGCCGCCGTGAAGTCGGTGCCGAACTTCTCCAGGGCCTTGTACTGGCCCTCCGGGTCGGGTGTGGTCACCCGGCGCCCTCCCCTGATCTTCTCGAACGTCTCCAGCAGTTTCGCGGCGCTCGCGCCCTCCTGGGAGAGTACGTCCCCGGCCTTGCCGCCCTTGGCCGCGATGCCGATGAGCAGGTGCTCGGTGGAGAGGTAGTCGTCGCCCAGCTCCTTCGCCCGCTGCGAGGCGTCGGCGATGACCGCGAGCAGCTCGCGATTGGGCTGCGGCGGGGCCACGGTCGCCCCCGTCACGCTGGGCAGCGCGGCGAGCACGCGCTCGGCCCCGGCCCGTACGGCCGCCTGGTCCGCCTCGACGGCGGCCAGCAGATCGGTGATGTTCTCGTTGTCCTCGCCCGCGAGCAGGGCCAGCAGCAGATGCGCGGGGGTGAGGTCCGCGTGCCCGTCCTGCACGGCTCGATTGCTCGCCGACTGGATCGCGTCCCGGCTCTTGTTGGTCAGCTCTGCGTCCACTGCGCTCTCTCCTCCTCGGCGGGGCGGGGAGCTTGCTCCCTCAGCTATGACTTGTTCAGCATCCGCAAAGTTGAGTCTATTCCACTCAAGGCAAAGAAAGACAGCGCGGCTACGCTGCCACCATGGCCATCGACGTACGCAACCCCGGTCCGGAGTACCTCGCCTTCTGGCGCGAGTACCACTTGTGCACGCTGACAACCCCGCGCCCGGACGGCTCGCCGCACGTCGTCCCGGTCGGCGTGACGTACGACCCCGAGGCGGGGCTCGCCCGCGTCATCACCAACAAGACCAGCACGAAGGTCGCGAACGTGCAGGCGGCGGGGCCGGAGGGGGCACGGGTGGCCGTCTGCCAGGTGAAGGGCGGCCACTGGGCGACGCTGGAGGGGCGCGCGGTCGTCCGTACGGAACCGGAGCTGATCGCGGAGGCGGTACGCCGCTACGCCGAGCGGTACGAGCGCACGCCGGCGCCGAACCCGGACCGCGTGCTGATCGAGATCACCCTGGACCGCGCGATGGGCCGGGCTCCGGGCGCGGCCTGATCGGGGTCCGGGGCCGGACCCCGATCCGGGTCCGGGCAGCACAGCGGCGGCACCGTGTTCAGGTCCACGATGGCGCCGCTGTGTGGGGGAGCGCCTGAGCGATTTGTAACGACGGGGGAATCGCTTCAGGCGCTGCGGGGGGTGGCAGTGCTGGTTTCTGGTTCGAACAGCTGGTGGTCACGCTGGTCGAGATTGACGAACACCATGCCGTAGCGCACGACACAGCGAACGGGCTTCGGCGCCCCTCGGGGCCTGCGGAGGCACCGGTAGGCACGGACGTCCTCATCCTCTTCACGCGCGACCAGGATCGGCTCGCCGAACAGGGTGACCATCAGCGAGTCGCCACGGTGGGGAATGGCCGTGACCAGGTCGATGAAGTGCCACCCCGAGCGGTAGGCGGTGGCCATCTCGCGCCTGAAGGTGCGGTCGTCCGGTGGGACGGTCATGCTTCCGTCTCGGCCGGCGCGACGCCCCAGCCGGTGTCCGACGGACCTTCCGCCTGTACGTTGCCCCAGCCGGTGTCCGGCGGGCCGGCCAGCTGAGAGTTGCCCCAGCCGGTGTCCGGCGGCGAATCCATCACGCCGCTGCCACCCAGGGCCCCGAAAGCCACGGCCACAGAGAAAGCAACGGCAAGCGCCGAGCGAAGCAATATTTTGTACATGGTCGGCTTCGTCCTCACTTGAAGGTTTCCTCTCCCCCGTGTCACAAAGACGATGGCTCATTCAGGCACGTCAACGCCACAGAACCGATGCATCATGTTCCTGCATGTTCAGGACCCTGGGGGGTGGAGATTTGCCTATAAATGAATCAAAACCGACACATCCCCATGCCGTCACTGAGCTGTGTCACGACGGAGCGGAGTTCTATGCCAGCGCCCTGAGCGCGGGACGGATAGCGCGCGCCGAGGTGCATACGGCCCCGTGTCTGCTGGATTTCGCCTTGCTGCATCCCGATCCGGACGACGAAACGTGGCTCCGTCCGGTTCCACCGTCCGTCGCACTGGCGCAGCGGCTCCACCCCCTGGAACGGGAGATCCAGGACCGGAGACGCCATTCCGTCGAACTGACCGAATCCTTTGAGCCGTTCATGGCCATCAGCGCCCAGGACCCGGCACCCACGCACGCGATCACCGTGCTGGAAGGCTTCGCCCGGATCAACGCGGCGCTCAACCTCGCCACCGCGGAGTGCCGCAACGAGGTACTGACGATCCAGCCCGGCGGACGGCGCACCGAGCACATCCTCAACCAGGCCCTCGAACGCGACAGGCCGCTGATAGACCGCGGGGTCCGGATGCGCACCCTGTACCAGCACACCGTCCGGCACAGCCAGGGCACGATGGCCTACGTGGACCGGATAGCCGACGGAAAGGTCGAGATCCGGACGCTCGAAGAACTCGTCGAGCGGCTCATCATCTGCGATCAGACGGTCGCCTTCATCCCGGCCCGCGACGACCAGCAGGTCGCTCTGGAACTCCGGCACCCCGGCCTCGTCCAGTACCTGATCGGCGTCTTCGAGCAGTTCTGGCAGCGGGGCGTGCCCCTCCAGGAGCAGGTCTCCTACAAGCACACCCCCGACGGCATATCCGGTGTCCAGCGCTCCATCGCCAAGCTCCTCGTCGAGGGGTACGTCGACGAGGCCATCGCCCGCCGGCTCGGCATGAACGTACGGACCGCCCGCGCGCACATAGCCAAGCTCGCCGCCACCCTCGGCAGCGGCAGCCGCGCCCAGCTCGGCTACCTCATCGCCCAGTCCGGCATCCTGGAGCAGGACCACTGACCACCCTCCCCTCCCGACTACGATTTCGCCACCGCCATCTTGTTGCACCGCAAAAACGGGGGAGCCCGGATGAGCGGAGAGGGGGGGAAGAACCAGCGCATTCACGTGACGACCGGGAACTGTGACGCCGCGATCCGGCTCCGCACCGAAGCACTCCGCAAGGGACGCACCGCACGCGCCCGCCCCCACCGCCAAGCTCGTGCAGGCGCTCAACGCCTCGGGCCGGACCCACCCCGGGGCGCTGCTCGTCCAGTCCGTCACCGCCGAGGCGCCCCGCCCGCATCTTCTCCGACTCGGCCTGGCGGAGCAGTGGTTTCACACCATCTCCATCTGTAAAGTCGTCCTCCCCCCACGTCTGTGACTCCTCTTCTTCAACAGAAAGAGCTGCCGGCCGTGTACGTGGACACCCGCACCTCCCGCCGCGCCGTCGCCACGGCCACCGCGCTCGTCATGAGCACCGGAGCGCTGTACGCACTCGGCGTCGCCCCGGCCTCCGCCGCCTGCGCCCCGCCCACCTGGCAGGCGCAGTTCTTCGCCAACACGACGTTCACCGGAACGCCCGCCGCGACCGTCTGCGACGCCGCCGTCAGCGAGAACTACGGCACCGGCGACCCGGCCGGGGTCGCCCTCCCCCCGGACGACTTCGGCGTCCGCTGGTCCCTGACCCGCGACTTCGGCTCCGGCGGTCCCTTCACGCTCACCGCCGAGGCGCTCGACGGCATCAGGGTGTACGTCGACGGGGTGCGCCGGATCGACCTGTGGCAGGACGTCACCACCGTCCAGAAGAAGACGGTCGACATCACGATCCCCCGGGGCGTCCACACCCTGCGGGTCGACTACGCCGCTTTCACCGGCTCCGCGAGCGTCAGGTTCGGCTACGCGCCGCGCACTTCGCCCGACGTGGACACGGTGCCGCCGCTCGCCCCGGCGGGCGCGAGGACGGCGTACGACACGGCCACGCGCAGGGCCACCGTCACCTGGTCGCCGAACGCCGAGATGGACCTGGCCGGGTACCGCGTCTTCCGCCGCCTCAAGGGCACCGGCACGTACATCGACGTCACGGGCGCGCCCCACATCACCGGCACGACGTACACCGGCGTCCCGCCCGCGACCGGCGAGGTCTGGTACTACGAGGTCCGCGCCGTCGACAAGGCGGGCCGCGAGGGTCCCGGCAGCGCCGACATGCCCGTCACCACCGTCGACAAGACGCCTCCCGCGGCCCCCGCCGGCCTCGCGGGGAAGCAGGAGGACGGCGACACCAACTCCCTGACCTGGCAGGCGGTCACGGACGCGGTGAAGTACGAGGTGTACCGCGCGGCCGGGGACTCGCGTGAGTACACGAAGACCGCGACGGTGGAGACTCCGGCACACACCGATTCCGGCCTCGACCCGGCGGTGGCGTCGTACAAGTACACGGTCAAGGCCCTGGACGCGGCCGGGAACGCGTCGCCGTACGCCCCCCACGTCACCCTCTCCCACGACACCGCCCCGCCCCCGCCGCCCACCGCGCCCGCCGTCACCGCCGAACCGACACGGGCGTCACCCTGTCCTGGCAGAGCGGGGCCGCCGCCGACACCGAGGCGTACACCGTCTACCGCGCCCCCGAGGACCTCGACGTCGCGACGTGGTCGGCACGACGGAGGCGCTCACCCTCCAGGACACCACCGGCCAGGCGGGGCAGCGCTTCCGTTACCGCGTCGCGGCCGTCGACGCGGTGGGCAACGAGTCGGCGAAGACGGAGTGGGTGCACGGCCGGCGGGCGGTCGGTCCGGACGCCGTACCGACCGCGCCGCAGGAGCTGACGGGCACGCTCACGGGCGGCCGGCTGGAACTGGGGTGGGCGGCGGCCCGTACGTCCCCGTGACCGGGTACCGGGTCTACAGGAGCGCGACGAGCCCCGTCCCCACCGGCGCCGGCGCGGAGCCCTACCGCGTCACGCAGGACCCCGTCCCTGACCGTCGACGACGTCCCGGCCGACGAGCGCGGCCACTTCTACGCGGTCGTCGCCGTGACCCGGTACGGCGTCGCCTCGCCCGCCTCGGGCTCCTTCAAGCCCGTGTACCAGGCGCACCGGCCGCCCGCCGCGACCCGGATCTACGACGTGTCCGGCCACGACGGGATGGTGTGGTTCGTCTGGGACCACGTGGAGGCCGACGAGGGCGCGCCCGCGATCACCGGCTACCGCGTCTACCGGGCGACGGAGCCCGGCGTCACGAAGGAGAACGCGACCGCACTGCCCCTGACCACGGACAACGAGTTCAGGGACACGGACGTGACCAACGGGACGGCGTACTACTACGCGGTGGCCGCGGTCGACGCGGAAGGCGGCGAGGCGCCGCTGTCGGCGGAGGTCTCCGCGACGCCGAGGGCCGGCGCGGCCCCCTGATCAGGGGCCGTTGCCGGAGCGCCGGGCCCGCGGAGTGATCACGCCCGGCGTTCCCCCGCGCGGACCCGGTGCCACGCCCCGGACACGCCGAAGGGGCCGGGCCGGACATGATGTCCGCCGGCCCCTTCGGCCGGCCTGCGGGGCCACGGCCTGTTCAGGTCTTCTGCTCACCCGGGCGTCTGCCCGGCCGCCAGACCACCAGCGCGCTCGTCTGCTGCACGTCCTCGTACCGGACCAGGTCACGCCGGTACGACGCGTGCACCTGCGCCTCGCGCTGCTGCAACGCGACCGCCGCGCCCTCCACCGCCGCCGAGAGTTCGGCGACGCGCTGCTGGAGCGCGATCACCTGGTTCTCCAGCTCGATGATGCGCTTGATGCCGGCCAGGTTGATGCCCTCGTCCTGCGACAGCTGCTGCACCTGGCGGAGCATCTGGATGTCACGGGCCGAGTAGCGCCGGCCGCGCCCGGCCGTGCGGTCGGGGGAGACCAGGCCGAGGCGGTCGTACTGCCGCAGGGTCTGCGGGTGCAGACCGGAGAGCTGTGCCGCGACCGAGATGACGTACACCGGCGTCTCGTCGGTCAGCTGGTACGGATTACGGCGCTGGCGCGGGTCCATCTCATGCTCCCTTCGCGGCCTGGAACAGCTCCGCCCGCGGGTCCTCCCCCGCGGTCGCCTCACGGTAGGACTCCAGTGCCTGGCGGGCCTTGTCGTCAAGGCTCTTGGGCACTTCGACCTCCACGGTGACCAGCAGGTCGCCGTTGCCGTCCTTGCGGACCGCGCCCTTGCCGCGGGCGCGCATCGTGCGGCCGCCCGGCGTACCGGCCGGCAGCTTGAGGGTGACCGGCGGCCCGCCCAGCGTCGGGACCTTCACCTCGCCGCCGAGCGCCGCCTCCACGAAGGTGACGGGCACGGTGACGGTGAGGTTGTCGCCCTTGCGGCCGAAGACGGGGTGCGGGTCCACGTGGACCACGACGTACAGGTCGCCGGCCGGCCGCCCCGTTCACCGGGACTGCCCTTGCCGCGCAGCCGGATCCGCTGGCCGTCGGAGACACCCGCCGGGATGCGGACCTGCATGGTGCGCGAGGACTGGGCGCGGCCGCTGCCCTTGCACACGTCGCAGGGGTCCTGGGCGATGAGCCCGCGGCCCCGGCAGTCGACGCACGGGTCGGTGAGCGAGAAGCCGCCACCGCCGCCGCGCGACACCTGTCCCGTACCGACGCAGGTCGGGCACACGCGGGGCGTGCCGTTCTTGTCACCGGTGCCGGAACACGCCTTGCAGGGTGCCTGGCTGGACATCCGGAGCGGGACCGTGGCCCCGTCGACCGCCTCGGTGAAGCTGAGCGTCACCTCGGACTCGATGTCCTGGCCGCGGCGCGGCTGCGTCCGCGCACCCGGACCGGCACCCCGGTTGAACAGGCCTCCGAACACGTCCCCGAGGCCGCCGCCGAACCCGCCGGCACCGCCGGTCTGGGCCCCGCCCTGGGCGCCTCCGAAGAGGTCGCCCAGGTCGAAGTTGAAGGTGCCGCCACCGGCGCCCGGGCCCGGACGGAATCCGCCGTTCCCGAACAGAGCACGCGCTTCGTCGTACTCCTTGCGCCGCTTGGGGTCGCCGAGGACGTCGTTCGCCTCGGAGATCTCCTTGAAGCGGTCCTCCGCCTTGGCGTCGCCCTTGTTGGCGTCCGGGTGGAACTCGCGGGCGAGCTTCCGGTACGCCTTCTTGATCTCGGCCTCGGTGGCGTCCTTCGGGACGCCGAGAACCTTGTAGTAGTCCTTCTCGACGAAGTCCTTCGTGCTCATCCCCGACGTCCCTCCTTCCTGCCGTTACGCCCTGTACTGCTCCTGGTCACGTCAGCCCTCTTCCGGGCCACCGCTCTCCTCGTCCGGCGCCTTGGCCCCGGGCTCGTCCGCCTTGGCGGGCGCGGCACCGGGCTGGGGCTCGGCCACCGCGACCCGCGCGGGACGGATGGTCCGCTCGCCGATCCGGTAGCCCGGCTGCAGGATCGCCACGCACGTCGTCTCCTCGACGTCCGGTGCGTACGAGTGCATCAGGGCCTCGTGGATCGTCGGGTCGAAGGACTCGCCCTCCTTGCCGAACTGCTGCAGGCCCATCTTGGCGGCGACCGTCTCCAGCGATTCGGCCACGGACTTGAACCCGCCCACCAGCTCGCCGTGCTCACGGGCGCGGCCGATGTCGTCGAGGGTCGGGAGGAGCTCGCTCAGGAGGTTCGCGACGGCGATCTCCTTGACCGTGACCCGGTCCCGCTCCACGCGGCGACGGTAGTTCTGGTACTCCGCCTGAAGCCGCTGGAGGTCCGCGGTGCGCTCGGTGAGCGCCATGCGTACCTGGTCCAGCTGCGCCGTCAGAGCTACGTCCTGTACGTCCCCGGCCGGGCCGCCGGGCCCGACTCCTCAGCGGAGTCGGCCCCTGCCTTCTCGGGCGCGGCAGCCTGCGGTTCGGCGTCTTCGGGAGTGGCGCCTGAGGGGACGTCGGGCTTCTCCTCGAAACCCGGAGTCTCCTCGGTCATGCGGCGCCTCCCTGCCGGCCGGCGTCCTTCACGTCGTCGACGATCTCGGCGTCGACGACGTCGTCGTCCGCCTTGGCCTGCTCGGCGC
>RHMC01000137.1 GCA_003719395.1 Streptomyces altiplanensis | reverse complement strand
TGGACCTGCAAGTCGACGACTTGGATGCGGAGACCGAGCGGGCTTGCGCCCTGGGCGCGACGCTGGAGGAGTACCAGCCTCAAAAGAGCGTACGGGTCCTGCGTGACCCTCACGGTCACCCGTTCTGCCTCTTCCTCCCGGGCGCTTGAATCCCCTTTGGCACTGGGGCGGCATCTCCGTGTCTTCACAGGGATGGCCCCCTGTTCTTTCGCCGGTTACGACCAGCGCATCCCGCCTGCGATCTCTCGGTTTCGGGACAGTGGGGTGAGAGGCAGTGGGATCTGGGTGTGTTGTTGCTGGCCGGTGGCGGTTTCGAGGCGTGGGGCCACTGTCCTGGGTGTGAGAGAACCGCGGGGCATTGCTGTCTCGGGGCGTTATTGCATGTGGGGTGACGCTGTCTCAGTTTCGTGAGTTCTGATCCGCTGGCCGATGGGTGCTGGTGTGCTCAGGGGTGTGGATCAGGGAGAGCAGCAACCGGCCCCGGAAGGGGTGGGTGGTGACGCGAGTGGGGCTTTGCCGGCTGTGTCGGTTCGGGCGCTGCGGGGACCGGCGGTGCGTCGTCTGCTGGCCCTGCGCCGGGAGGGGATGCTCACCACTGGGCAGGTGAGGTCGGCGGCGGACGTGCTCGGGGTGCGGGAGCGTGCGGTATGGCGGTGGCTGGCGGCCGCCGAGCGGGACGAGGCTGCGGCCCGGGCACCGGGGGAGCGGACCGCGTATCCCGGGCGGTTCACGGTTACTGATGAGGTCCGGGCTCTGCTGGGGCTGTGGAAGGGCAACGTCGCGGCGGTGCATCGCGAACTGACCGCTCGCGCGGCCAGGGGCGAGGGGCAGCTGCCTCCGTCGATCCCGACGCTGCACCGTGCGATCCGTCGTGATCTGACGCCGGGGGAGCGGGCCGGGCTCGCCGGTGGCGAGCGGGCGGCGCGCAAGCATGATGTGTTCCTGGCCCGACCGCGGGGCTGGCGCAACCATGTGTGGGAGACCGACCACATGCAGGCCCCCGTGCTCATCGATGTCGACGGCAGGGCCCGCAGGCCGTGGATCACCTGGTTCACAGACTGCGCCACCAACGCCATCACCGGCGTCGCCGTCACCCCGGCGCATCCCTCGCGGGAATCGGTGCTGGCCGCGCTGCGCTCCGCAGTCCTGTGTGAAGAGCCTTACGGTCCGTTCGGCGGCCTGCCCGAGAAAGTGCGGGTGGACCGCGGCAAGGACTTCCTGTCCCGGACGGTGACCGCAGCCTTCGATCTCCTGGACGTCACAGTGGAGGACCTGCCCGCCTACACCCCTCACCTCAAGGGCACGGTCGAGGGCCTGAACCGGGCGGTGGAGAGCATGTTCCTGGCCGCGCTGCCCGGCTACGCCCGCCAGCCGCGCCCCGGCAAACGCCCCTCCCGGCCGAAGGACGAGGTGCTGCTCAGTTTCGAGGACTTCACCGCCCGGCTGCTGGACTGGACACGGTGGTGGAACACCGAGCACCGTCCCACGCCGCTGCGGGGCAGGACTCCGCTTGAGGCGTGGCAGGACGATCCCACTCCGCTGCGGGACGTGCCGGCCGCGGATCTGTGGACGTTCACTCTGGAGGACGCCGGTACCCGCACGCTGACCACCCGCGGAGTCCGTTTCCGCAGACGCGACTACGTGGGTGCGTGGATGACCGGTCAGGCCGGGATCCGGGTCAGGGTCCGGTTCATGCCTCACCACGACCACCGCATCGAGGTCTACCACGCGGTCACCGGCCGTTACCTGGGGCCGGCGGATCTGGCCGATCAGGCCACCGAGGAACAGGTCAGAGCCGTACGGCGGGCACGGGCCGCCCGCACCCGCCGCCTGAAGAAGGACCTGGAGGCCTCGCAGCGCGAGCGCTACGCCGCCGTGAACCAGCCCGAGGCACCTCAGCGGCTCGGCGCGCTGACCACCGCGCAGGCCGAGGCCGAACTCGCCCAGACTGCCGACTCCGACCTCGCGCAGCTGGCGATGCCGGACCTCATCCCGCCCGCCGCGCCCCCGGCAGACTGGCGCACCCCTGCTTCCCTGGCCGCGCTGACCACTCCAGGCCCGCCCTTCCGGCACCCGTACGACCGTGATGGCGCTTCCGCCCCGGACGGCCGCGACGGGCGGGCCGCACCTCCCATCACCGACGAAGACGGAGACGCCTCGTGACCGCGGCCACCTACCAGTACGTCGACCTGCCCGATGCGTCCGTGGTCACCACCCGCGCCCTGCTCACCGCCCGGGAGAACATCACCGACACGGTCGCCGCCCGCGCCATGATGTGCATCCACGGCGGGGCCGGCTTCGGCAAGACCCTCGCCGTCAACACCTGCCTGCGCGAACTCGAGCCCGGCGAGGACGTCCGCAAGATCACCTTCCGGGCCCGGCCCACCGCCCGCGCGGTGCGCTACGAACTGTTCACTGCGCTCGACCTGGCCGGTGAACCACCGCGCCACCCCAGCGAGTTCGGCCGCCTGCTGAAGACCGCCCTGGCCGAACGCCCCCGTACCTTCCTCGTCGACGAAGCACAGTGGCTCAACGGAGAGGCATTCGAATACTTCCGCTACCTCTGGGACGAACCCTCAACCCAGCTCGCCATCATCTTCGTCGGCGGCGCGGGCTGCCACACCGTGCTGCGCCGCGAACCGATGCTCTCCTCCCGCGTCTTCATCTGGCAGCAGTTCACCCGCCTCACACCCGAGGAGATCCTGGAGGTGATCCCGCTGTTCCACCCGGTCTGGGCCGACGCCGATCCCGATGACATCACCTTCGCCGACAGCCATGCCGCGCACGGCAACTTCCGCGCCTGGGCCCAGCTGACCGCCCACGCTCGTACCGCCCTGGCCCGCACGGGACGTGCCCGCGTCGACCAGGACCTGCTGCGCTGGGCCTTCAGCCGCCTCGCATGACCCTGATGCCGTCCGTCCCGCTCCCCGCCATGGGAGTGCCGGCCGTCACGCTGGTCATGGACCCCCACGACGACGCGGCCCACACCCACGCCGCCCTGGCAGCGCACCATCCGCCATCGGGCCGGATCACCCTGCACCCCGGCCCCGGAACCACCAGCGACACCGCGCTCGCCCACGACCTCCTGGCCGCCTTGGGCAGACCGCCGCTGCTGCCGGGCCGCTTCCCCTCAGGCCGACAGCCCGCCTGGGAAGCCGCCACCGCATGGGTGACCGCCCAGCCAGTCACTCGTCTGACCGTCCTGCGCGCCCACCGCCTGACCGCCCGCCGCGCCGAACGCCTCCTCCAGCTGCGCGCCGTCACAGGCATCCACCTGACCCTGGTCTGCCACCGCCCCCATCCCCCCGCCGCCCTGCATCAGACCCTCCAAGCGGTCGACCACGCAGTCATTACCGACTCCGAGGCCGCCCAGCACCACTACGACGACGGCCCGCCTGTCTTTACGGACGACGCGGTCGATTCTGTCCGGCGGTCCGGCCGCTGGATCACCCTGCCCGCTCTGGACCGCCTCGTCTCCTACGACAGCCCCGCCTCCTGCCGGGCCTTTTGCACACCGCCGCCGATCGTCTGGCGACACCGTTCACAGCCCGCCTCTCTCACCGCGCACACTGCCCGGGAAGCTGCCCGCCGCCTGGCCGACTCGACCGCTCACCCCCGCCTGGCCGCAGCCCTGGCAGCCGCGCTCTTCACCGGCGCCTCCTTCCAGCAGCTCGCCACCGCCGGCCTACGCGACTACGACGACGCCGCGGCCACGCTCGCCCTGCACGACCGCGCCCGCTACACCGACGGTTGCGCCGCCTACCCCGTACCCGGCTGGGCGCGCATCTTCCTTCGGGCCGCGGCCTGCTTCGCCCGCCTCGTACCCGGCGACGATCAGGCACTGCTCGCCGCGCCGGGGGACCGTACGCATCTGCTGCGCCTGGCGGAGACGGCGAGGCTGCGCCCGCCGCAACCTCCCACGGCCAGGCGGACCGGCCGGGCCGACCGCGTCGAGTGGGACTGGCGCGAACAGCAGGAAGCCAAGAAGTACGACGTAATGCTGGGCATACGCGAGAAGCCCTCACGGGACTGAACGGCCTCGCCGACGGGATCGGCCGCGTGCCTCGCGGATTCCCGGCGGTGAGGAGGTCATCCGATCGAGAAGTCGGCGAACTCGACGTCGGTGAAGGCGATATGCAGGCCATGACCGCGCCGCCCCCCGTCGCGGAAGTAGGCGTGCCCCAGCGCGCGGGCGAGGATCACCATCTGCTGCTGTTCACCCGCGTCGGCGTCCCGAGCGGCGAATAGCTCACGAGCCACCTCTCCCGGCAAGTACTGAGTGATCCACCGCACCCGCGGATCGTCCGACGACCCTGCAGGCGCCGCGAACCCGAACCGTGCCCTGGTATGGATGACGAATCCGTCCGCTTCCGCCCTGGCCCGCTGGCGCACGCGGACCCGGGGCTGCCAGCGTGCCCGGACGACCTCATCGATCCTCTCCATGTGCGCTGCGCTGGGACGCCGTCGCATTTCCGGCCGATCAGTGACCCACCGCTGCACGGTGCGCTGTGAAACGCCCACAAGACGCGCCACGTGCTTCGTAGAGCCCTTCTCCGCTCTCATCAAAAACCGCAATGCCGAGGCGCCCGTAGGCACCGGGCGCGTCAACAGCGCTCGCTCAATGCCATGACCTATCTCCCCCACGTACACTCCCCAGCACTCGGCCACCCTGGCGGCCGCGCCTTCCCGAACGGCCGTCTGCGCTGCCATGTCTCTCACATCCGCGGGGCCCACGAGCGAAATTCCTCATACCCAGGAGGCTGCGGCGGGTTCTGAGCTACAAAGCCCACACGAACGCCAGAGCTACGGGCAGGCTTATGCCTCGGTGATCCAGTCCGTGGGGATCAGGGCCTTGCCTTGGCGCCAGTTTTCGATGACGGCGTCGCGGAACCAATCGTCTCGCAGGTTCACGTGATCGCAGACGATGATTTGCAGCCCCTGGCCGTTGCGGGTGACGACGTCTCGCATGAGGGAGAAGTAGCTGCGGACTGCTTCCCAGTCGGCATCGGTGAGGGCGCCCACGTCATGGATTTCTTCGGGGAAGAAGGCCTGGGTGGGCTGGTCGAACATGATGAAGTGCGGGACGGGCCGCTGGTGTTTGAGTAGGTAGGTGTGCAGGGCCAGGTGCGCGACGAGGTGGTACCCGATCCAGTTTTTCGCGCTGCCGATGCGGGTGAGGGGGATACGACTGGTTTCAGTGCGCAGGACGACGTTGAGGAGGGAGAGGCTGATGCGTACTTCTTCTGCCTCGTCTGCATGCTCCAGATCCAGCTCGCGAGCCCAGTCCGTCATGTCCAGCGCGATACGGCTGAGGCGGCTTTCCGTTTCCGCCCTCACGTCGTCGGCATCGACGAGTTCCTGCAGTTCTGCGATCCGCTCCTGCATACGAGCCGCCTGGCGGCGCAGCGATCCAGATTCGTCTGCCGACTGCGACGTAGTTCGTTGCAGTTCCTGGAGGATGCGCCCTTGCACGTGAGCCTGCCGCGCGTGCTGGTCATTGATCTCCTGGAGACGGCGGTTACTGGCCTGCAGGGCCTGGAGTGCTGAGGCATTGGCCTGGAGGCGCCGGCGAACGTCTGCGATCTGCTCGTTGAGTTCTTGGCGATGACGGGTCCGCGATGGCTGTAGTGCTTCTGCGTCGGTCAGCTCGTGCTGGAGACGGCGTGTGAGGTCGTTGAGCTGCTCGATGTCGGGGTCGGGCTCTTCCAAGGTCTGATTACACAGAGGACAGACCTCGGGCGCCCCTGCGTCTTCGGGGCTGAGGAGCTGCAGAGACGTAAGGCGGCCGAGCTGGGTGTGGAGCTCACCGGTGAACGCCTGACTCTCCTGCTGCCACGAGTCGAGAAGGGCCCCGGCTTCGTTGAGATCGTGAAGTTGTTCCCTCAGCGCCTGTCGCTCCGCAGCCAGTCGTTCTTGCATCCCGTCTTCGCCGAATACCGGAGGCGCCGATGGATCAGCAACTGTGTCCGCCGCTTCGCGCAGCAGGGCATCCAGTTCGGCTGCCGATGCGCGCTCGGGCACAACCTGGACCATGCCTGCCTCCTGGGCAAGGCGGGCCAGGGCGTGCAGGGCGGCGTTCGCGGATTCGTTGTCGCGCTGGGTCTCATCGATCTGTCGCTGGACGCGCCGCAGGGCCTTGGTGGCCTCCGCAAGCTGTCGTTGGCGTGCGGCTTGCTCCGGTCCGGCCGCACCGAGGAAGTACGGCAGCGTGTCCTTCATCATCTGTGCCATGCCGGGCTCGGACTGGCGATGGAACAGTAGCTGCTGGTTGGCGATCTCGGTCTGCTTTTGCAGGCACATGTAAACGGCCTGGGCAATAGAGACATTGAACGCGTAACGTTCGGCGCCCGCCGGAGGTTCGAAGCGGAAGTCGTCGATGCCCAGGCGAGCGCTGAGCTCTGCGCGGAGCGCATCCGTGTCGGCGTTCGCTCTCATACGGTCGCCCGCCGGCAGCTCGAGCGTGTGGTCGCCGATGATCAGCATGGCTTTGTTGGTGGAGGCTCCCGCTGGTCGGGGGCGGCCTAGGAGCAGGCGGGTTGAGCCGATCTGTACGAGCAGGGCGTACCAGCCCACCGTCTGAGTGATCACGCCCTCTGGCAGCGAAATGTGCTGCCGTCCCATGCAGTACTCGATGATGTCGAGGACTGCCGATTTCCCGGTCTCGGACTCTCCGGTGAGGATGTTCAAGGCTCCGGGTTTGAAGGTGATGGTGCGCGGTGCTTGCCTGCCATCACGGTGATACAGGGCCAGAGCGAGCAGATGCATGCTGAGGTGGCTTCCTTGGAGAGCTAGGGGCGGACCCCGAGCAGGGCGAATGCGGTGGCAGGCGATGTCGCTGCAAGCCAGCGGCCGACGAGGGCCGCAGCGCGTGTGCAGTCGACGAGCTCCGCTCCATGACTGTTCGCGTTGGGACGCCTGGGCTGTCTGGTCACTGCGAGGCCGCTGGAATGCACCGTCAACACGCGGTGCCGGACGCCGAACCGCTGGGACGCACGGGTGTAATCAGTAAGCGAGGCGGCGCGGTGCGGGTATGAGGCGCGCTGGATCGGATTGTCAGCCAGCCAGCTGGCCAGCGGCGTGCGGACGTCTCTCGGGAGAGCAGCGCGGGAGTCCGGCGGGAGCACCAGGGGAAGGACTAGGAAGCTGCTCGGCAAGGGGAGAGGAAGACTGGGGCCCGCGGCCATGTGGGCCGCGACGCAGTGCGCCAGTACATACGCGCCGAAGGCGGGATTGAACAGCGCCGCAGCTTCGGGGAGTTGACGCGCGGGAGCCGACATGGCTATTCCTCCCCGTCAGCAGTATCAGACGACCTGGACAGCAGATTCTCGAAATCGGGATGCCAGCCCACCGGGTCGTCGTCCTGCGTAGCCAGATCGGCCAGAGCGTGAAGCGTGCCGCGGGCGACCCACCGCTTCTCCACCTGCGGCCGCAGCCGCAGTGTCTCTACAGCAGCCATGGCCTTGTCCAGAATGTCCACACCGGCCTTGACCGCATCGGTCCCGTACTCGCCGGCGTCGAAGGCGTCAGCGCGTTTGGAGAACACCTGCTCCCATTCACGCCGGAGATCTGCCTCGAACTGGTCGAGTTCGCTCTGGGCGACGTAGTGACGGTGGAGCCAGCGGGATCGATGGGTCCATGCGTGGTGATACTCGCCGAGATGGAATCGGATGCTTCGGCGCCCCAGTTTCAGGAGCTGGAGCTGCGCAACGAAGACGCGGTCCTGGTACCGGGCCACCTCGTCCTCGGTGAGCCGTTCCAGCCGGTCGCTGATGGGCAACGAGGTCTGCGCGTACTTGCTCATCACGTAGTCGATCTTCGTGCGCAGTTCCTCGGCGGAAACAGTTGCCCTCCGGCTGGGGTTGGAGCGGTCGAGCATCTCTTTGGAGACCCCCCACCACCAGCCCTTCAGCTCCTCCAGGATTTCCTGGCTCTGGCCCTGATCCGTTTTCCATACGCCGATCACTTCACGGAGCTTAGAGTCCACCTCTGACACTCGAGGCGCCAGATCGTCCACGACGATCTGGCCCACCAGAGCTTCCCGGACCACTGGAGTGCACCGGAGGAAGCGCTCCCGCCAAGGGCGTGTCGTCTTCGGACCCTCGGCATCGCCAGCGAGCTCCTCAAGAGCTGATAGAGCTGCGGCTACATCGCGCGTCTGCGGATCGGCCCGTAGTTTCTCCAGAAGGCTCCCGGCAGAGACCTGCTGGGTGGTGACCAAGCGGAGCAGCGGTAGCGGCGCGTCCCCGAGGATCTCCAAGGCATCGCACCAGGAATTGACAGAACGCCACAGATCAGCACTGGTGGAGCCGATCTCCCCCTGACCGCCATGATGCTTCGACTGCACAAGCTCGACAGGAAGTGACCCGTGCAGCAGGTCAATGTCGTCCAGCATCTCCATGCGTAGCGCGGCCTCTGCGTCCTTGAACCACCGCTGCGCCAGCTCCACCAAAGCCCACTCGCACTGGTAGAGGTAGCCCAGCATCTGGCCAGCCGCTGAATGAGGCATCTTCTCTGTCACGATGCCGTCACTCTAGAGACAGCACCCAACTGGATCAATACATACTCATAAGATCGCACATTGGTGCGAATGTTGACCGGTCCTGACTCTTGCGTTCTGCCTCTATCCCCATTCGGCGCCCAGCGCCTGCAGTGTGCCCCGCTGCTCTTGGGTGAGTTTGTCGCGCCTCGCGCGGGTGTTGGAGACCCATACGCCCAGCTTGACGGTTACGGGCTCCATCTCGCCGTCGACGGTGATCTGTTCGCTGTGCCCCCTCGGTACGGGCCGGTCCACGCCTTCCCGCTCCATCCACTGCGCGAGGGCCGCAAGGCCCCGCTGGAACGCCGCCTGCGCCTTGCTCGGGCCCCCTTCGTCGCACGAGCGGCTGCCGGGGCGGGAGACGGAGCCTCAAACGGCTTGATGCCCAGCCGGGACAGCCGCTGCTGCTGCTCGGTGGACAGCTGCGCCCAGGTGCCCGGCTGCTTCTGCCGTTCCAGCCACCGCCCGATGTCATCGCCGTCCATCAGCACGCCGGGCTGGATCTCGGGCAGGACGCCGTCGGCGTCGACCAGGTCCGCGAGCACGTGGTAGTGGCGCTGCCAGTCCAGAGGCCACGGGCAGTTCCAGTCCGGGTCGATTGCGGTCAGCTGCTGCTGACTCTCACTTCATCGCCTGAGCGCGTTCTCGCTCTGGTGTCTGCGGCAACGGGATCTGAGCGGTGCTTCCTCAGCACGTGGCGAGACGACGGTCGGCACCTCGTGAGAATGCCCAGCACAGCGACACGAGAGTCAGCAGACGACGCAGGTCGAATCTCGCGACAAGGCCGGATCACTAGTAGGAGGCGGAGGAGCCGGCCAGCGCCCTTTCGGGGTGCCGTTGGCCGGCTCCCGTCGCAATGCGACGCGCGAGACTATTCTTCGTCGTCCGCGTAGACGGCGATCAACGCGTGAACCTCCGGGTCGTCCTCAACCTCCGTCCGGCCAAAACCCACGTCCAAGGCGACAGCTCGCAGTTCCTTTGCCCCGAGGCGTTGCAACTGGGCAAGGGTCCACGGCCCGCTCTCCTCGTCGAGCCCGAGATCCTCTTGACCGAGGGCGGCGAACCCGCCGTTGTGTGGGGACGGGGGCAATTCCCGTTCCTCCGTTTTGTCGTGCCAGGCGTACATCCACTCGTGCCGGACGGTCATTTTCTGCGCCCACGGAAACTCGCGCGCGCCCAGGGCTTCCACCGCCGCCACGAGTGCCTTCACGGCAGCCATCCGGCGGGTGTTGCGGATGTTCACGCGGAGCCCCTTCGGCACCGTGAACTCGAACGTCAGCCGCAGAACGCGCGGCACCTCGTTGTCTGACACAAGATTCCCCCTCGAAGAGAAAGTCAACTGTCGCGAGAGTAGGGCAATCTCGGCGAGATTGCGAAGAGTTGAGAGAACTGGCTGATGGCGAAGTCAGCTCAGGGGCGCTCGTGGCAGGCAGCTCGGGCTCAGCCAGGCGAGACCACCGCATGTGCTGACTCTCACTTCATCGCCTGAACGTGTTCTCGCTCTGGTGTCTGCGGCAACGGGATCTGAGCGGTGCTTCCTCAGCACGTGGCGAGACGACGGTCGGCACCTCGTGATGATGATCTGCGGGTTTTTGGCGGTGGTGGTTCGGCATCGTGATGTCAGTGCGTTGGCGTGCTGTCCCTGCTGTTCAGCTGGTTGCGGTGAGTGGTTCGAGCGATGACACAAATGCCGATCTGGTGCTGACGTTTTTGCTGATGATGCGGGTCAATTGGTTGCCGGTCGGTACAGCATCGGGTGGTCAGGGCGGCTGTGGCTGGGTGCCGGCAGTGGGGGATGGGGCCGCCAGTGTCGCCTTCCACGGTGTGGGTTTCAGGCTGTAGCGGATTCCCGTTGCGGTGAGGCGGAGTTGTTCACCGTCCTGGGCCGTGATGAGGGGGAAGAGCGGACTGTCCGGTGCACGATCCTTGAGCTGTCCGTGGATGCCGGCGGCGCGTACGAGGCAGCGCGCCCAGGTGGGGAGGGCGTAGAGCCGGCATCTGCGGTGGGCGGTGCTGTCGTGGACTTTGACGGCGGTCGCTGTTTCGCTGATGTCGATTCCGCGGATCAGCGCGAGCCTGCTGATGTCTGCCCCGGTGACTGCGTGGATGGTCAGGGCTGTCGCGTGCAGGGGGTGCGCCACGGTGTTCAGCCGTGCGGCGAGGACGTCTGCTGGTGTGCGGTCATACCCTTGCGCGGGCGGAGCGCCGTTCGTCGGGACGAGCACGGGGGCGCCCTGGCACCGGGCACGTTTCGGACGGTCTGTCACCGTGCCTTCCGACGGTGCGGGGGAGGTGATCCACTGGCCGTCGTCCTGGTAAGGGGTTGATTCGTCGGTCCGTCGCTGTGCGGTGCTTCGGGCGTCGGTCGGCGGGTACCCCGGCTGGCTCGTAGCGACCAGGGCCTGGGGGAGCGTGTCGGCGAGGCGGTATGGGGTCTGTTCGAGGAGCGTGTCCAGGGCGGGGCGCGGCCCGTCGCCAGAGGAGGGTGAGACGGATACCGCATCGCTCGCGCAGGGCGAGTAGTTGCCTCTGTCGGGCGGTGGTGAGGCGGTCGCTGCGGCAGACGATGAGATGCCCGATGCCGTGAGTGAGGATCCAGGCGGCGACGGCGTCCCAGGCAGGGCGCTGAGAGTCGGCCCATGTCCCGTACGTTTCTCCGCCCTGGGGGAGGCGCTTGCCCAGGGCGGAGAGCAGGTCGTGGGCGAGGGCGGCGGGCGCACCGTTGGCGGGGCTGGGGTCGACGGTCAGGCGTCCGATGGCCGGGTCGTGCGCGGCGTGCGCGGTGGCCGTCCATGCGGGGTGGTCGTCTTTGTCGATGAGGACGGTGACGGCCGGGAGGCTGCCGGCCGTCACTACATGCCGCCGATTTTGCTGTAGACCCACCGCACGAGGTCTTCGTCGACCTGTTTGAGGTTGAGCTTCTTCATGCCGGAGAGGATGTGGGTGGTGATGTTGGCCCAGTTGCGGAAGCTGCCGTGGGCGGCCTGCTTGTCGATCGCGTCGATCAACGCGGTGTCGACGTCTGCCCAGACGGGGTGGAAGGCGGGGATCGTGGCCCGTACCTCGTCTTTGGACATGCGGGTGAACTCCTGCCAGATGAAGATCCTGGAAGCCAGCATGGGTTCGCGGCGCAGCACTTTGTAGCAGCCGTCGCCTCCGGCGAAGATCACGGCGATGTTGGTGCGTTTGTCGTCCCACAGGTGGCGCCAGAACTCGAACCCGGTTTTCTTCATCCACTGCGCCTCGTCGCAGACCAGCACCCGGAACTCCTCGGCGAGCGCTTCCTTGAGGAGGGTGTCGAACTCGATCGGGCGGGTCGGCGGCTCACCGGGCAGCCCCAGCGCCTGGAAGAGACCATGGCGGATGTCCCTGGGGGTCGGTCCGGCCCGTAGTTCCAGGCGGTGGGTGATATCCGGGGCGAGGTGGCGCAGCGCGGAGTTCACCGACATCGTCTTGCCGGATCCGGCCGGCCCGTAGACGCACATCATGGCCTTCGCTTCGATGACGGCCTCGATGTTGTCCCGGGTGGTCAGCAGCGTGTCGGTACCGACCAACTGGGCCTGCTCCAGGCCCAGGAAGTGGTCTTCGCTCTCGTCGGGCAGCAGCCCGTAGTCCAGATCAGCGATCATCAGCTTGGTCCTCATCAGAAGTAGATGTGCGCGAGGGCCTGGGGCGGGCCCAGGTATCGGGTGCGGGGCCGTGCGGAACCAAGTCGGGACGGGCCAGCGCACGGCGGTCCGTCTGCGCCGCCGCTCCCAGCTCCTCTTCCACCTGCGCGGAGGTCGGGGCGACGAGTGGACGAGGCGGGGCCGCGGTGGTGGAGGCCTCGAAGCGCCGCCGACGCAGCTTCTCCGCAGCCCTCAGATCGGCCTTGAGCCGCCGGGCGGCCGCGGTCCGCGCGGCCTGGACGGAACGGATCTGCTCCCGACTCGCCGCAGCGGCCAGGAACGCCGAGCCGAGGTGGCGGCCGGTTGCGGCGTCGAAGACTTCGATGGTGTCGTCGTGATGGGGTAGGTGTCGTACCGAGACCTTGGTGCCGGTCCGGCCGTTCATCCACGGGGCGAGGTAATCGCGGCGGCGCCAGCGCACCCCACTGGTGCTGATCGTGTACGTGCGGCCGTTGTCCTCCAGGGCGAACGTCGCCAGCTGCCCCGCGGACACGTCCGTGAGCGGCGTCGCATCAGCCTGCCACGCCTCGACGGGAGTCTTCCCGTTCAGCGCGGACGGGTGATGGCGGGTGTTCCACCAGGTCACCCAGTCCAGCAGCAAGCCCACGAACGCCTCGTAGGTGAGCGGCGGGGCCTCGGGGTCGGCGAGCCGGCCGCCGGTGAGTCTCTGGCGGCCGGTGTAGCGGGGGAGCGAGACGAGGAACATCTCCTCCACCGCGTCGTTCAGCGCCTCGATCGTGCCCTTCAAGTGCGGGCTGTAGGCGGGCAGATCGGTCACGGGGACGGCGAACGCGCCCATCGCCACGGTGACCGCCCGGCACAGGAACTCCTTGCCGCGGTCGACCCGGAGCTGACCGGGCAGCCCGCCCACTGGCCCGAACGGCTCGGTGCGGGTGATCGCGATCCGCAAAGACGCCAGCACCGCGTCCCGGCTCGGCGCGTGCGCGGTGACCGCCACCCCGGTGATCGCCTTGGTGGCGCAGTCGATGAACCAGGTCACCCACGGCGTGGCCAGCTCACCCTCCACGTCCACCTTGACGGGCACGTGCTTGTGGTCGCCCTCCCACACCGCGTTGCGGTGCGTCGCCGGCCGCTGCCCGAAGACGTCATGCGCGCGCCGCGCCGCTTCCCCACTCTTGAGGCCGGCCCGTTCCCCACGGGTCAAGTCCCGGCGGATCGCCCGGTGCAACGTGGAAAGCGACGGCACCGGGGGCGCGTCTGGGGCCTCGGCCGCCCGCTGCACCAGCTCGGCGTGGACCCGGGACGCGTTCCCGCCCCACAACGCAAGCAGCCGCCGGACCTCCGTGGTGACCGTGAAACGGGACGACTCCACCCGGGCGAGACGGTGATCCTCCCGGGCAGCGGCCAACCACCGCCACACCGTCCGCTCCGACTTCCCCAACGCCTGAGCCATCAGGCGTACATGCGCGGCCGTCAGCTCTCCACGTCCGTCGAGGTCCAGCAGCCGAGGCATCGCCGCTGCCCGCCCCGACGCCAGCGGGAACACGGCCATCGGACTGTCTTGTCGATCCTTGGCACGGCTTCCCGGCATGTGCGGCCCCTCCGCCGAGTACTGGACAGCACGGCCTTGCCGTCCTGGTCCCAGGTATCCCGGTCCTTCGGCATCCAACTGACCGGAATCGGCATACGGCTGACACAAACCATCGCCATCCGCTACAGCCGCGGCCGCCACCACGACCCCGGCCTGGACGAGCGGATCATGGGCGCCGCGCTCGCTGCGCACTGCCCGGACCCTGCCGTCTGGGGCAGTCCACCCAAGATTTTTCTCCCGCTAGCGGTCCGTCCACGAACTGCAGCCCCGGACACCGGGGTCCCTCAATCCGCGATACGAGTAGTCTTGAGTAGTTGTCCTACGCTGTGTTCTCACATAGCTATCTAATTTGTTCATCTATCTCACACTCTCAAACGTCAAGTCAGCGGAGCTGACTACGCGTTGCCAAGTTGGACGCCTCCGGCTTCGGCATGCCATCATTCTCGCCATGACGCCGATTCAGAACACCGCAACCGAGCCGGAGTCGGGCGACCAGATAGGCCAGGACGAGTCGGCTGTCACCCCCGACACCGAGAGCTCCATGAGCCAGGACAGGACCATCGAGATGATCCTGATCCGCTCGAAGAGGAAGAACCGGACCGTCCCGATCCGGCGAGCCTTCGTCCAGCTCGGCGACGCGCCAGACACCCGACCTGGACCTCTCAGGTCGTTGGTCGCGAGCCGCCAGGAACGGGCCCTTGACCTCTACCTTCTGGTCGCGGCCATCACGGGTGCCAACGACCATTCGGTCACGGAGTGGTCGACGACCTGGGCCAGGACCATCGGCATCTCCGACGAGAAGACAGGTGCCTCCGCGGTCTCACGCAGTTGGAAGGCATTGAAGGACCTCGGCCTCATCACCACGGCCCGTGGATCACAGCGCAGGACGACCGTCACCAAGCAGATGGAGGACGGCAACGGACCGTACGCGCCGCCCGAGAACGCCGGGGAGAAGTACCTCCAGCTTCCGTTCGAGTACTGGGAGGAGGGCCTCCACACGAAGCTCTCCCTCCCGGGTAAGGCGATGCTCCTGATCGCCCTCGCCCAGAGGAAGAACAAGTTCACCCTCGTCCAGGCCCGGGTCAGCGAGTGGTACGGCCTGGCCCAGAAGACCGTCGCCACGGGCATCGACGACCTTGTCGAGAACGGAGTCCTGGAGCCTGCGGGCTTCGAGTACTTCGACACCCTCGCGGTCCGCTCGGGAAGAGGCTCCCGCCCCCTCTACCGGCTGGTGCGACCTTTCCACCAGCGAGGACTCCCACCGACGGGCCTTGAAGATCTCTCCGACCACAAGGGGTCGGAGAAGTAGAGAACCGCGCCGCCCCTCCCTGGCTACCAACCTGTGGGGCGAACGCGGTCCGACCGCCGGCAAGACCGGCAGATTAGGAACACAGCCTATGAGCTTCATACCCAGCAGTACCCATGGGCACCCCCTCTCGCCCCGCCACAGGCGCGGCCGGGTGATCCTGGTCGTCATCGGCCTCCTCGTCCTCTGGGGCATCGACCCCGAGTTCGTCGAGACCGTCGGAACTTGGCTCGGCATCACGGCCGTGCTCGTTCCGGAGATGTTCAGCCAGAGGCGGGACGAACCGCCCGGGACCCTGAGCATCGTCATCTGACGACGCCGCCGGGATGCTCACCATCCCGGCGGCGCCACACCGTCGTGCGGCCCGCTGACGCGGGCTTGATCGGCCGCCCCGCTCAGCCGCTGCCACGGGCGAAGTCGCCCGAGCAGGTAGCCGGCCGCGAGCGCGGCGGCCGCGGTGTCGACGACGCCCGTCATGCCCATCGCATGCCGATTGCGGATAACTGCTCCATCCGCTCCGGGATCAGAGTCGCGGCTCTGCTGCGCTGGTTTCCGATCCAGGCCCCCAGACGGAACTGGTCCTCCCCGCCGCCCTCGGAGAGCACGGTCTCCACGTGCTTGCGCGGGACCTGAAGGTGTCCTTCGCGCTCGTAGAACTGCCGGGCCGCGGCGAGGTGCATGGCCCACTTGTCGGCCTGTGTACGGCGCGGCGGCGGCTTCTCCTCCTCGGTGGCGGGCTGGATGCCGAGGACGTGTTCACACATCCATTGCTGGACGGTGGTGAGCTGGTCCCAGCCGAGTCGGACCGACGTCACCCACCGTCCGAGGTCCTCGCCCTGGCGCAGGACCTCGCCCGTCTCGGTGGGCAGTGCCTCGCCGGCGTCCAGGTGCATGCGGACCAGGTGGAAGCAGCGCTGCCAGGTGACCGGCCAGCTCGGGCACCAGGACGCGTCGATCTCCTCCAGCTGCTCGCGCCGCTCGTCCGACAGCGCCCCGGCCGACGACTGAACCGGCAGGCCCTCGGCACGCCGCTGCTCGATCTCGGCAGCCTTCCGGGCGGCGGCCCGCGCGTTCTTCAAAAAGATGCCCACCTTCGCGCCCTGGTAGGTGGCGTCCAGCGGCGCCAGGAGGTGCCCGTGTTCAGCGGCCCACCCGCGCGCGGCAGACAGGCCCTCCTCCCACGCGACGTCGAAGTGCGACCAGATCATGCCCAGCTTCTCCAACTGGGCGACGCGGTCCTCGTCCATGTCCCCGCGGGCGTAGAACCTCCTGGCGTCGGCGGTCCACTGCCCCAGCGGGAAGTTGGCGAGCGAGGCCGGCCACCCCGCGCCTTCCTCCCCCTGCTCCTGGTCCTCGACGGCAGGCACGCGGAACGTGAACGGCACCTTGAGGTCGCCGTGCTCGCGGGCGTAGATGACGGCGGCCTCCACGCCGCGCCGCCAGTGCTCGTGTTCCGGGTTGAGGACGCGCAGGTTGATGAACGCGGCGAGGGCGGCCGGGTCGCGGGGCGTGGAGAACTTCAGCAGGGCCTTGGCGGGGGCGCTCACGCCTCCGGAGCCCTCGCCGCCGCCCGTGCTCTTCCCGCTGTCGTCCTTGGCTACGGGCTTGTAGCGGCTCGGGGCCTGCTGCTCCGCGAGGCTCTCCACGATCCGCGCGTCGTGCGCCCGCAGCGCCTCCAGCAGCTTGGCCAACCCGCCGAACGCCCGGGAGGTGAGCATGTTGTCCGCCGTCTCGCCCGGCCCGAGCAGCACCGGCACCACCAGGCTTGCCACCTTGCCCTCGCCCGGCTGCATCCGCAGCGCCCGGCCCACGGCCTGGACCAGGTCAGGCATCGATCCGCGCACATCCGCCCAGTACACGGAGTCGCAGTTCTTGGTGTCGACGCCCTCGCCCAGGACCTTCACCGAGCACAGGAAGCACTTCTCCACCACGGTGCCGTCGCCTGCGATCCCGGCCGCGAACTCACCCAGCAGCCGACGCCGGTGGAGCGGCTTGTGCTCCCCGCACAACCAGTTGGCCCAGATCGTCTTCGGGTACAGCTCCGGGTCGGATGCGTGCAGCTGCGCGGCGACGCCCGGCAGCCCGGCCGCGAAAGCCTCGGCCTCGCGGACCTGGTGGTGGAAGACCAGCGTCCTGCGGAAGCCCTCCTCGGCCGACGCCTTCACGAGCGCGGTCTGTAGAGCGGCGAGCCGCGCCCCGCGTACTTCTGCCGAGCGGCTTTCGGCGCCGAGGAGCTGCGCGGCCTGGAGCGCGGTGTCGGTGACGTCCACGCATACGACCTGGTAGGGGGCACAGATTCCCCGGTCGATGGCCTCTGAGAGCGTCAAGGTGAACGCTCTGCTTCCGAAGGGGCCCTCGGGGGCGTCGTCCATGCTCGCGACCAGCTCGCCCGGTGCGCCGGCCTGGCCGTCTTCGTCCCCGAGCTGCCACAGCCGGGGCGTGGCCGTCATGTACAACCTGCGCAGGGAGGGGATCTTCTGGTTGTCGTGAACGACCGCCCACGGCTTGCCGATCCGGCCGGAAACCCTGTGCGCTTCGTCCACGACGATCAGGTCCCAAGCCGCCAAGCCCGCGGCGTGCGCCCGCTCCAGCGTGCCCAGACCGAGGCTGGCGTACGTGGCGTACACGGTGACCTTGTCCAGGCCCCGCGTCCACTCCACCAGCTCGTCCACGTCCGTGGTGTTGGGGAAGGACACCTCCTCGCCCCGTAGCGAGGACACCCCGATCATCGTCCCCCGACGGCCCCCCTCGCGCCACGCGGCCTCGGTCTGCGCCAGCAGGTCCAAGCTGGGCACGAGCACTAGCACACGGCCCGCGTGGAGTTCCTCCGCGCTGCGGACCGCCACCCGGGTCTTCCCGGACCCCGTCGCCATGATCACCTGCGTTCGAAGCCCTCGCTCCGGCACAAGTGATCGTGCAGGCAATTCGAGGGCATGCAGAACCGCGTCAATGGCTTCTCGCTGGGCCGCCTCGCGCTGATCAGCGCGGTCTGTGCTCGACATGTTCGCCTGCCTTCTTCTGGGTGCCGTCCGGTCGATTCGAGCGAGGGGAAATGGGAAACCTGCACGTAGAGGAGCCGCAAGGGTTGCGGTTGAACTGACGCGATCGGCTGGTTGCTCTTACTCACCGGAGCACCGGCAAAACCGTGTGGTGGATTTCGATAACCCTCCGGAGCCGTCCGGGGTGGTGCGCTCCGAGTCCAGAGTCTATCTCGCTCTTAAAAATGAAGCACAAAGAATCCAGGTATTCCTCTAACATGGGTAGGGCTTCCTTCTGACGACGCGTTAGCCTCGGAGGGTGATTACTTGCGTGGTTGAATACGTGATCGATCCGGCGAAGATTGAAGTTCCCCCACGATCATGGACAGCGGGTACTTACGCTGCGGGGGTGAAGTT
>RHMC01000136.1 GCA_003719395.1 Streptomyces altiplanensis | reverse complement strand
GTGTGCGGCCGGCTTTCAGCCCGTCGGCGGACGGGGGGCCGGGAAGCGGGGGGCCGGGGACGAGAGGACAGGCAGGGGCCCGGGGTCAGGTGCGAAGGCCCCTGCCGTCAGGCCCGGTTGCGGGCGCGGCGGTGCGGGCCACCGCCAGGGCGCCGGCGCCAGCCGCAGCAGCAGGCCCGCACCGCCCGCAGTACGGCGTCGTGGAGTCGCCGCCGGTCTCGGCGAGGTTCGCCTCGGCCGCCGTCTGGGGCTTCACGTCCGGGGCCGTAGCCTCCTTCGGCTTCTCCGCCACGGGCTTCTCCTCCGCGGGCTTCTCCGCCGCCGGGCTCTCCACCGCCGCCGGAGCCTTGGGCGGCTTCGGCGACTCGCACGTCGCTCCCGCCAGCGTCACCGTGCCCTCGACCTCGGCAACGTTCAGCTTCAGCGGATTCACCGACACCTTCAGTTCGAGCGCCGTGGCCGCGGCCGTACGCGAGGTGGTGTGCGTCTTCGACAGGTCGAGCGTCACCACGCCCACCCCGGGCACGTCGACCCGCGTCGGCCCGCCCGCCGACAGTGCGACCTTCCTGCCGAGCACGGTCACCGCACCGAGCACGTTCGACTCGGCCACGGGCTGCCTGCCCGCCTCGCACAGCGCCTTCGACGTGACCTTCTCGACCTCGACGAGCGAGAGCAGCGGCAGCCCCGGCACATGCACCTCGGCGTGCGCGAGGTTGGTGTAGCCCTCGGCCTTGTGCGCGTCGGCCGTCGCCTTCGCCGTGGCCACGTCGGCGCGCAGTACGCTGACCGGCCTGCCCTGTTCCACGCCGTCCAACCGGACCGTCAGCGCGGTCTTCTCCGCACTCGCCGGGGCGTTCACCTCGTTGAGGGTGGTCGTGAGCGGCACATTGACGCTCTTGTTGAGCAGGGACACGTCGAGTCCGGTACGAGCACGACGCGCTCGCCTTCCCCTCGCCGCCGCCCTCGGTGGCGTGCGCCGCCGGAGCGGCGGCGAGCAGGGCGGCGGGGCCCGCGGCCAGCGCGAGGGCCGCCGCGGCGGCTGCGGACCGGCGTGCGGGCATGCTGAAGATGGTGCTGTTCAAGGTGGTGGAACCCCCACAAGTGACACGGCGCCGCCCGGCGCACTCCACGGGGACACGCGGGCGCCGGCGGCTGAGACAGGGGAATCCTTACGCACTTCGAGTGAACGGTCAGCCACCCGGAGTCAGTTCACTCCAAAGGGGGGTTTCCGAGCCCGTATTCGAATCCGCCGGGTCTCCGGGCACGGACGTTCCCGTCAGCCGACGATCCGCCCGTTCAGGACGATCCGCCTCGGCGCCGCCAGTACGCGCACGTCCGCGCGCGGGTCCTCGTCGTACACCACCAGGTCGGCGGGGGCGCCCTCCTCCAGCAGGGGGCGCCCGAGCCACTCGCGCGCCCCCCACTCCGACGCCGACAGCGCGTCCAGGGCCGGGATGCCCGCCTTCACGAGTTCGGCGACCTCGTCCGCCACCAGGCCGTGGGCCAGCGAGCCGCCCGCGTCCGTACCCACGAAGACGGGCACGCCCGCGTCGTACGCCGCGCGCACCGTGTCGTACCGGCGCTCGTACAGCTGCCGCATGTGCGCCGACCAGCGCGGGAACTTCGCCTCGCCGCCGTCCGCGAGGTGGGGGAACGTCGCGATGTTGACCAGGGTCGGCACGATCGCGACCCCGCGTTCGGCGAAGAGCGGAATGGTGTCCTCGGTCAGGCCCGTGGCGTGCTCGATGCAGTCGATGCCCGCCTCGACGAGGTCGCGCAGCGAGTCCTCGGCGAAGCAGTGCGCGGTGACCCGGGCGCCGAGCCGGTGCGCCTCGGCGATGGCCGCCTCGACCTCGCCGCGCGGCCAGCACGCGCCCAGGTCCCCGGTCTCCCGGTCGATCCAGTCGCCGACGAGCTTGACCCAGCCGTCGCCGCGCCGGGCCATCCCGCGCGACGTACGCGACGAGGTCTCCGGGCTCGATCTCATGGGCGAAGTTACGGATGTAGCGACGGGTACGGGCGATGTGCCGGCCCGCCCTGATGATCTTCGGGAGGTCGGCGCGGTCGTCGATCCAGCGGGTGTCGGACGGCGACCCGGCGTCGCGGATCAGCAGCGTGCCCGCCTCCCGGTCGGTGATCGCCTGCTTCTCACCGGTGGCCTCGTCGACCGGGCCGTGCCGGTCGAGCCCGACATGGCAGTGCGCGTCGACCAGGCCGGGCAGCGCCCATCCCTCGACGACCTGCGCGTCACGTACGCCGGCGGGCCGTTCGTACGTGATCCTGCCGTCCACGGCCCACAGTCCGTCCCGTACGTCGTCGGGCCCCGCGAGCACCCGTCCCCTCACCCGCAGCACCGTGTGATCACTCATGCGCAGCACTCTACGAGGGGGCGACTACGCTCGGCCGGGAGAGACCGAACACTGATCCGAAGAGAGCTCCGCCGTGACACATCCGCTTCTGGACCTGGCCCCGCTGACCGCCGCGCACTTCGCGGCCATCGAACGCCGGGTCGCCTCGCTGCTCTCCACCGAGCAGGACGTGGTCATCATGCAGGGCGAGGCGCTGCTTCCCCTCGAAGGCTGCATCCGCGGCGGCGCCCGCCCCGGATCGGCCGCGCTGAACGTGGTGACCGGGCCGTACGGGCAGACCTTCGGGAACTGGCTGCGCGACTGCGGCGCGGCGGTCTTCGACCTGGCCGTCCCGTTCCACACGGCGGTCACCGCCGAGCAGATCGGGCAGGCGCTCGACGAGCACCCGGAGATCGACTTCGTCTCGCTGGTGCACGCGGAGGCCGCGACCGGCAACACGAACCCGGTCGCGGAGATCGGGGAGGTCGTACGGGCCCACGGCGCCCTCTTCATGCTCGACGCGGTCGCGCGGTGGGCGCCGAGCCGCTGCTGCCCGACGCGTGGGGCGTGGACCTGTGCGTGATCGGCGCGCAGAAGGCGATGGGCGGCCCGGCCGGCGTCTCCGCCGTGTCGGTGAGCGAGCGCGCCTGGGAGCGGATGGCCGCCAATCCGGCCGCTCCGCGGCGTTCGTACCTCTCCCTCCTGGACTGGAAGGAGCGGTGGATCGACGGCGGCCGCAAGGCGCAGCTGCACGCGCCCGCGCAGCTGGAGATGCTGGCGCTGGAGGCGTGTGTGGAGCGCATCGAGGCGGAAGGTCTCGACGTGCTGATGGCCAGGCACCGCGCCGCGGCTTCGGCCACACGCGCGGGTGCGATCGCGCTGGGCGGCGGCCTGGAGCCGTACGTCCACGGCGGCGCGGCGACGGCCGCGCCGGTGGCCACGACGCTGCGCGTCCCCGCCGGGGTGAACGCGTCCGAGGTGGTCGCGAAGGCGCTGGCCGCCGACCCGTCCCTGCCGTTGATCGCGGGCGGCGGCGCACTGTCCAAGGAGATGATCCGGGTCAATCACTACGGCATCGATGCCACACGGGGCGTGGTCCAGTCGTCGCTCGGCGCGCTGGGCGCGGCACTGAGCGAATCGGGAAGGCAGGTCGACTTCGAAGCTGCCCGAAAGGCCGTTACGGAAACCTGGCCCGGCGAATAGATTCCCTGAATTAAATGAACTCCCGATAACGGGAAGCTGCCTTTATCAGCGCAGCTTCCCGTTTTCTTATGCCCGCTTGCACCGACCCTAAACGTAGAGATTTCAAGCAAAGATCGGGGCGGTTTCAGGGGTGTGATCGACCCCACACCACGGGCGATTTGCCCGGTAATTACCCGCCAAATCACCCGGATTTGCAGTCTGCTCGCGCGAAGTGCGCGCCCGCGCGATAACACAGATTCCCCTTCCACCCAACCCCCACCCACGATGCATTTTTTGAATTCGCTGGGTAAATTGCATCCGCATGACCGCCGCACAAGCAGACCTTGCACGGACCCGAAGCGAATTCCTGCAGATCGAAGCTCCGCGAGTCGAGGACGGAGCCGCGATCTGGCGCATCGCCCGCGACTCCAAGGTCCTGGACCTCAACTCCTCGTACAGCTATCTGCTGTGGTGCCGCGACTTCGCGGCGACTTCGGTCGTGGCCCGGGACGTCCCCGGGGGCGAGCCGATCGCGTTCATCACGGGCTACGTACGCCCCGAGCGCCCCGAGACCCTCGTCGTCTGGCAGGTCGCCGTCGACCACGCCCACCGCGGCCGCGGGCTGGCGGGCACGCTCCTGGAGGCGCTGACCGAGAAGGTCGCCACGCACCAGGGGGTGAAGGTGATCGAGACGACCGTGACCCCGGACAACACCGCCTCCAACCGGTTGTTCACCTCGTACGCCGAGCGCCGCGGGGCGCCCCTGGAACGCGAAGTGCTCTTCGACGAGAGGCTGTTCCCCGAGGACACGCACCTGCCCGAGGTGCTGTACCGCATCGGCCCTCTCGCTGCCTGATCCGCCCTTCCCGACTTTCCCCCCTTCTTCTCTCCCAGGAGACCGCTGTGACCATCACCCCTCCCGCCCTGAGCGTCTTCGAGACCCTGGAATCCGAGGTACGCAGCTACTGCCGCGGCTGGCCGGCCGTCTTCGACCGCGCGCAGGGCAGCCACCTCCACGACGAGGACGGCCATACCTACCTCGACTTCTTCGCCGGCGCCGGTCACTCAACTACGGTCACAACAACCCGGTACTGAAACGGGCGCTGATCGACTACATCGAGCGCGACGGCATCACCCACGGCCTCGACATGGCGACGACCGCGAAGCGCGCCTTCCTGGACACCTTCCAGAACGTGGTGCTGCGGCCGCGCGACCTGCCGTACAAGGTGATGTTCCCCGGCCCGACCGGTACCAACGCCGTCGAGGCCGCGCTGAAGCTGGCCCGCAAGGTCAAGGGCCGCGAGTCGGTCGTGTCCTTCACCAACGCCTTCCACGGCATGTCGCTGGGTTCGCTCGCCGTCACCGGCAACGCGTTCAAGCGGGCCGGCGCCGGCATCCCGCTCGTACACGGCACGCCGATGCCGTTCGACAACTACTTCGACGGCACCGTCGAGGACTTCCTGTGGTTCGAGCGGCTGCTGGAGGACCAGGGGTCCGGCCTCAACAAGCCCGCCGCGGTGATCGTCGAGACGGTGCAGGGCGAGGGCGGCATCAACGTCGCCCGTGCCGAGTGGCTGCGCGCGCTCCAGGATCTGTGCCACCGCCAGGACATGCTGCTGATCGTCGACGACATCCAGATGGGCTGCGGCCGCACCGGCGGCTTCTTCTCCTTCGAGGAGGCCGGCATCACGCCGGACATCGTCACCCTGTCGAAGTCCATCAGCGGTTACGGCCTGCCGATGTCGCTGTGCCTGTTCAAGCCCGAGCTGGACGTCTGGGAGCCGGGCGAGCACAACGGCACCTTCCGCGGCAACAACCCCGCGTTCGTCACCGCCACCGCCGCGCTCAACGCCTACTGGGCCGACGGCCAGATGGAGAAGCAGACCATCACCCGCGGCGAGCAGGTCGAGCGCGCGCTGCTGGACATCGTCGACGAGAACGACGGGGCCGGGGCCTCCTTCCGGGGCCGGGGCCTGGTCTGGGGCCTGGAGTTCGCCGACAAGGAGCGCGCCACGGCAATCTGCCGCCGCGCCTTCGAGCTCGGCATGCTGCTGGAGACCTCGGGCCCCCAGAGCGAGGTCGTGAAGCTGCTGCCGGCGCTCACCATCTCCCCCGACGAACTGGACGAGGGGCTGCGCATCCTGGCCCGCTCCGTCCGCGAGACCGCCTGACGGCGAGGCCGCCCGACCGCGAGGCCGCCCGACCGTTTCATCGCAGTACCACAGAAGGGCTCGACTCACCGTGATCGTCCGATCGTTCAAGGACATTGAAGGCACCGACCGCCATGTGAAGGCCGCTTCCGGCACCTGGGAGAGCAAGCGCATCGTGCTCGCCAAGGAGAAGGTCGGCTTCTCGCTCCACGAGACCGTGCTGTACGCGGGTACGGAGACGTCGATGTGGTACGCGAACCACATCGAGGCCGTCCTGTGCACGGAGGGCGAGGCCGAACTCACCAACGACGAGACCGGCGAGACCCACTGGATCACGCCGGGCACGATGTACCTGCTGGACGGCCACGAGCGCCACACCATGCGCCCCAAGACCGACTTCCGCTGCGTGTGCGTCTTCAACCCTCCCGTCACCGGACGGGAGGACCACGACGAGAACGGTGTCTACCCGCTGCTGACCGAGGAGGTCTGAACCATGACCGACGTACTGACTCCGCGCACCGAGACCCCGCGCGCCGACCTCTACCCGACGCGCGGCGCCGCCGAGGTGACCACCCCCCGCCAGGACCCGGTCGTCTGGTCCGCGCCCGGCGCGCCGGGCCCCATCGACGCCCGCCGAACTCATGGGCTTCGAGCGGGACGGTTTCCTCACCGTCGACCAGCTCATCACCCCGGACGAGGTGTCGCTCTACCGGGCCGAGCTGGACCGGCTGGTCACCGACCCGCAGGTGCGGGCGGACGAGCGCTCGATCGTCGAGCCCACGTCCCAGAGCGTACGGTCGGTCTTCGAGGTGCACCGCATCAGTGAGGTCTTCGCCCAGCTGGTGCGCGACCCGCGGGTGGTCGGCAGGGCCCGCCAGATCCTCGGCTCGGACGTGTACGTCCACCAGTCGCGGATCAACGTCAAGCCGGGCTTCGGGGCCTCGGGCTTCTACTGGCACTCGGACTTCGAGACCTGGCACGCCGAGGACGGTCTGCCGAACATGCGCACCGTGTCCGTCTCGATCGCGCTGACCGAGAACTACGACACCAACGGCGGCCTGATGATCATGCCGGGGTCGCACAAGGAGTTCCTGGGCTGCGCGGGCGAGACGCCCAAGGACAACTACAAGAAGTCGCTGCAGATGCAGGACGCCGGCACGCCGTCGGACGCCGCGCTGACGCGCATGGCGGACCGGCACGGCATCAGGCTCTTCACGGGCAGGGCCGGTTCGGCGACCTGGTTCGACTGCAACTGCATGCACGGCTCGGGCGACAACATCACGCCGTACGCGCGCAGCAATGTCTTCATCGTCTTCAACAGCGTGGAGAACACGGCGGTCGAGCCGTTCGCGGCGCCCGTGCCGCGGCCGGAATTCATCGGGGCGAGGGACTTCACGCCGGTGAAGTAGGCGGGCGGCCGGGTGGCGCGAGCCCCCGGGACAGGCGGGCGGACCGGTTCGGTGGAACCGGTCCCGCCCGCCTCGCGTTTGCTCCGGGTGTTCCGGGCGCTCCCGGCGCCTCAAACGGTCAGCGCCGGACAGCCGGGCGTGCGCGACGGACTCCGCTCCTGGCGGCTTCGCCCCGTCCGGGGAGCGGGGCCCGGGGCCTGAGTGCCGGCGCCCCGGGAGCCGGGTCCCGGGGCAGCGCCCCGGTGGCGCTTCAGCCGGCGAGCACGTCCAGCGCCCGGTCCACATCGGCGCCGGTGTTGTAGAGGTGGAAGGACGCGCGCAGGTACCCCGTCGCGCACGGAGACGACGATGTCCGCCTCCGTCAGCGCGTCGAGCCGGTGGGCGAGCCCCGGGGTGGCGACGACCACGGAGTCTGCGGGAACCGGCGCGTGGCCGAGGGAGACGAGCCCCTCCCGGAAGCGGGCTGCGAGCGCGGTGGTGTGGGCCCGTACGCTCTCGACGCCGATCTCCTCCAGGAGCGCGAGGGACTGCTCGGCGCCGGCGTACGGCAGGAAGGGCGGCGGCTCGTCGAACCGGCGGGCGCTGCGGGCGAGTTCCGCGACGGGGCCGTACGTACTGCTCCAGATGTCCTCGCCGGCCATCCACCCCGCGTGGAACGGCGTGAGGGCCTCCTGCGCCTCTTCGGCGACGGTGAGGAATGACACGCCGCGCGGCGCCATCAGATACTTGTAGGCACCGGTGACGGTGTAGTCGAAGTTCCCCGCGTCGAAGGGCAGCCAGCCCGCCGCCTGGGTCGCGTCGACGAGGGTACGGGCGCCGTGGACGGCGGCGGCGGCCCGTACGGCGGCCAGGTCGGCGACGCGTCCGTCGGCGGACTGCACCGCGGAGAAGGCCACCAGGGTGGTCTCCGGGCGCACCGACTCGGCCAGGGCGTCCAGCGGCACGTACCGCATCTTGAGGTCCCCGCGGACCACGAACGGATTCACCACCGAGGCGAAATCGCCCTCGGTGCACAGGATTTCGGCACCGGCGGGAAGTGAGGCCGCGATCATCCCGACATGGACGGCCACCGCACTGCCGAGGGCGACCCGCTCGCCGGGAACGCTGACGAGCCGCGCGAAGGACGCGCGGGCGGCGGCCACGGTGTCGAAGCCGTTCCCGCCGTCGGGGCTGCCGGTCGCGTTCAGCTCGGCCGCGGCCCTGACGGCCTCGACACCGCGACGGGGCAGCAGCCCGCAGGTGGAGGTGTTGAGGTACGTCGTCTCCGGCGCGAACTCGGCGCCTACGGCTTCGTCGAGAGTGAGGGGCTCCATGCCCCCTACTCTGCTGCCTCACCGACTCCCCGTCCATCACGCATGCGTGGCGGACAGCCCGAGCAACGCTTACGCGTGGCTCCCGCTGTCGGCGAGGCGGCTCGCCCACGCCTGTTCCAGCGCCTGGGTGAAGACCTCGGCGGGCTGCCCGCCGGAGCTCCCGTACCGCCGGTCGAAGACGAAGAACGGCACGCCGTTCGCCCCCGGCTCGGCGGTCCTCGCGCTCGTCGCCGCGCACCTCGTCGGCGTACGCGCTGCCATCGGCCGCGCCGCGCGCGCCTCACCGGCGTCGGGACCGGCCTCCACCGCGAGGTCCGGCAGGGCCTGCGGGTCGAGGACGGACCGCGCCGTCCGATGCCCATCGGCCAGAGCACCGCGGTCGCGGGGCTGCTGCCCCTGCCGCTCGTCGGCCCGGGCACTCCTCTGTAGGTGCTCGGTGCTGCTGGTTCCGATGGGGCTGGATGCCGGCCTCGCCCTGCCGCCGCTGACCGCCGCCACGACGGAGGCGGTCCCCGCCGAGCGGGCGGGGCTCGCGGCGGGTGTGCTCAACACCGCCCGCCAGGTCGCGGGCGGACTCGGCGTCGCAGGGTCCGGCGCGCCGGCCGCCGGGGACTTCGCGGCCGGCCTGCGTACGTGGCTGCTGATCGGCGCCGGCCTGCCGGCGGCGACAACGCCGTGACGCTCCCCCCCCGCCTCGCCCCGCCGAAGCCGGCATCGGCGGGTGCGGGGATCCGCCCCGGGACCCGGTCCTCGATCGCCGGACGGGCTGGGCACTGCCGCTCCTGGACAGCTTCCGGCCCGTCGGGCGACGGGCGATCGAGGACACACCCGAAGGATGCCCGGGGCGGAACCCCGGTTACTCCGGCCGGCCGTCCACCCGCCGCGGCAGCCCCTGCGGGTTGTCGTCGCGCAGCTCCGGCGGGAGCAGCGCCTGCGGCGTCGACTGGTAGGTGACCGGCCGCAGCCAGCGCTCCACTGCCGTCGCACCCACCGACGTGGACGTGGACGTCGTCGCCGGGTACGGGCCGCCGTGGTGCTGGGCGGGGGCGACCGCGACCCCCGTCGGCCACCCGTTGACCAGCACGCGGCCGGCGAGCGGGGTCAGCTCCGCGAGCAGGCCCGGCCCGGTGTCCCCCGTCACCCGCCAGCTCCTGCGTGGAGAGCTGGAGGGTGGCGGTGAGGTTGCCGGGCAGCCGGGAGAGTACGGCGGTGATCTCGGCGGGGTCGTCGTAGCGCGCGACGACGGTGACCGGCCCGAAGCACTCCTCCAGGAGCAGGTCGTGCGCGCCTTCGGCGGCCAGCCGCCGCGCCGGTACGGTCAGGAACCCCGCGCTCACCGCGTGCTCGCCGCCCTCGCCCGGGGCCACCGGGGCCTCGGTGTCCGGCAGCGCGGCCCGCTCCCGTACGCCGGAGACGAACGCGTCCCGCATCCGGTGGTCGAGCATCACGCCGGGACCGGCGCCGCCGACGGCCTCGGCCAGGGACTTCAGCATCCGGTCGCCGGCCTCACCGGCCGGGGCCAGGACGAAACCGGGCTTGGTGCAGAACTGCCCCGATCCCAGCGTCAGGGAGCCCGCGAGCCCGGCGCCGATCTGCTCGGCCCGCTCCTCGACGGCCGCCGGCGTGACCACGACCGGGTTGAGGGAACCGAGTTCGCCGTGGAAGGGGATCGGGACGGGGCGGGCCGCCGCGGCGTCGAAGAGCGCCCGGCCGCCGCGCACCGAACCGGTGAAGCCCGCGGCCGCCACCAGCGGGTGCTTGACCAGCTCGACGCCCGCGTCGAAGCCGTGGAGCAGGATCACCACGTCTTCCGGCAGGCCGACCTGGGCCGCCGCCCTGCGCAGCACGGACACGCAGAGCTCGGAGGTGGCGGGGTGGTCCGGGTGCGCCTTGACGACGACCGGGCAGCCCGCGGCGAGCGCGCTCGCGGTGTCGCCGCCCGGCACCGAGAAGGCGAGCGGGAAGTTGCTGGCGGCATAGACGGCGACGACGCCCAGCGGGATCTTGTAGCGGCGCAGGTCGGGCCAGGGCGGCGTCCTGGCGCCGTCCTCGTGGTCGATCCTGATGTCGAGGAACGCGCCCTCGTCGACGACGTCCGCGAACGCCCTGAGCTGGGCGGTCGTACGGGCGAGTTCGCCGGTCAGCCGGACCGGGCCGAGCGCGGTCTCCGCGTCGGCGGCCTCGACGACGTGCCGCTCCGCCTCGTCGAGGAGGCCGGCTGCGGTACGGACCAGGGCGGCCCGTACCGCACGGTCGGCGAGGGCCGGGCGAGCGGCGTGCGCGGCCCGCACGGCGCGTCGACGTCCTGGGCCGTGGCCTCCACCGCGACCTGCTCGCGCGGGTTCCCGGTTCGGGGGTCGACACTCCAGACTGGTGTTGCTGCCACCGTGGCGTCCTTCCAGCTGTTCGGTATTCTGAACAGAGTTCCTGATTCTGAATATGCTGGGACTCTAATAACGGGCGTTCTGTGTGGTCAAGGAGGGGCAAGACGCGATGTCGACTGCCGATACAGGTGGTGCGCAGGTCAAATCCGCGGTGCGGACCGTGGAGTTGCTCGAATATTTCGCCGGCCGCCCCGGCATGCACTCGCTCGCCGCCGTCCAGGAGGCGGTGGGGTACCCCAAGTCCAGCCTCTACATGCTGCTGCGCACGCTCGTCGAGCTCGGCTGGGTGGAGACGGACGCGACGGGCACGCGGTACGGCATCGGCGTGCGGGCCCTGCTCGTCGGTACGTCGTACATCGACGGCGACGAGGTCGTGGCCTCCGCCCGCCCCACCCTCGACCGGCTCTCCGACGACACGACGGAGACGATCCACCTGGCCCGCCTCGACGGTACGAACGTCGTGTACCTCGCGACCCGTCAGTCCCAGCACTACCTGCGCCCCTTCACCCGCGTCGGGCGCCGGCTGCCCGCGCACTCCACGTCCCTCGGCAAGGCGCTGCTCGCCACGCACACCGACGAGCAGGTCCGCAAGCTGCTGCCGGAGACCCTGCCCGCGCTGACCGAGCACACCATCACCGACCGCGAGAAGCTCATCGACGAGCTGCGTCTCGTCCGCGAGCAGGGCTACGCGGTGGACCGCGAGGAGAACACGCTGGGCCTGCGCTGCTTCGGTGTCGCGATCCCCTACCGGACCCCCGCCCGCGACGCCATCAGCTGCTCGGTGCCCGTCGCCCGCCTCACCCCGGCACACGAACAGACGGTCAAGGACGCGCTGTTCGACGCCCGGGACCGCCTCACGCTCGCCACCCGGAGGCTCTGAGCGGCCCCTGCCGGACCCTGCGCGAAGTGGCCGGCGACGAGCCGGACCTCGTCCTCCACCGGCCGGTGGCCCTCCCCCGGACGGGGGAGGCGGATCACCGCCGGGCGGGAGGCGCGGCGGCGGCCGGCCCGGGAGCGTGGGTGCCATGACCGAAACCGCGTCCGTCCCCACGCCCCAGGGTCTTCGCCCCGCCCCCGCCGGCCGGCTGCGCGCTGTGCTGCGCGCCGCCACCGTGGTCTCCTGCGTCCCCTACATGGCGCTCAAGGCCGCCTGGATCGCCGGCAGCGGCATCGGCATCCCCGAAGGCAGCACGCTCCTCGACCACCCCGGCCCGATGGCGGCCGCCAACAGCGTCACGCTCCTGATGGACGCCACCGTCGTCGTACTGGCCCTGCTGCTCACCCAGGAGTGGGGCCGGCGCGTCCCCGCGTGGCTGCTCGCCCTGCCCATGTGGGCGGCGACCGGGCTGCTGACGCCGATCGTGACCGGGTTCCCGCTCCAGCTGCTGGCGAAGGCGTTCACGGATACGCGGAGCGCGCCGGGCGGCAGCGAACCGTTCCTGGACGCCTGGGTCTTCGGCGTCGTCTACACCGGCTTCATCGTCCAGGGCCTCGCGCTGGGCACCCTCTTCGCGCTGTACGCCCGCGAGCTCTGGGGCCATCTGTGGCAGGGCACGGTCCGGGACCTGCCGGACTCCGCCGCCGGCCCCCGGCTGAGGGCGGCCGCCGTGACCGCGACCGTACTCGCGGCGCTCGCGGCGTCCCGCACCTGATGTGGGCCGCGGGCTCGGCCACGGGTCTCAGCGAGGCCCGGGCCGATGGGCGTACGCCGGACTTCTACCTCCTCGAAGGGACCTACGTCCTGTTCGCGGCCGTCACCGCCGCCGCCGTACTGGCGCTCGCCCTGCGCCGCGGCCGGAGCCTGGCCCTATGGACACCCCTGGCACTCGCCTGGACCGGCTCGGGCGCGCTCGGCTGCTGGGGCGGCTGGATGCTCGTCGCCTCGGCGCTTCCCGTGACGGACGGAGCCGAACAGGCCACCGCGCTGATGCTGCTGACCTACGCTGGCCAGATGATCGCCGGTCTGTTCGTCCTCGCCACGGGCGCCTCCTTCCTGCGACGGCGCGGGCGCCACGCGTGAGACACCTGTTCGGGGCACGGGCCCGGCTGCGGTGGATCCATCTGATCCTCGGCGGCGCGCTGTCGATGCCGTACTTCTTCCTCGGCAGCGTCTTCGTCGGCCCGTTCATCGGCAACGAGAACGTCTTCACCTCGGCGTCCCTGCAGTTCGCCGCCTTCGGCACGCGCGGGCCGATCGCCGCCCTGACCGCGTCCTTCCCCCTGGTGAGGCCCCTGTCGGCAGGCGCCGTACGGGCGTTGTGCGGGGTGCCCCGGGAGCGGCTGGCCGACGGACCCGCCCGGTCCGGGCCGGCGCGGGTGCGGACCGCGGGCTGGTTCACGCTGCATCTCGGGGTCGGCGGCATCATCATCGGCATGTCGCTGGCGGTGCCGCCGTTCGCGGGCGCGCTGATCGTCCTGCCGCTGCTCACCTCGCTGCGCGGCGCCCCCGCCGGACTGCCCGAAGCCCTCGGCCACACCTGGGCCCTGGCGCTCGCCCCCGGCGCCGGGGGCGCGACGCTGGTGGCCCTGGCGGCGTGCGCGGCGCTGGCCGGTGAGCTGCTGGCCCGCTGCGCCCCGGTGCTGCTCGGGCCGACACCGGCGACCGGCTCGCGGCGGCGGAGCGGCGGGCGCGGATCTCGCCGTACGCAACCGGCTGGCCGCGAGCTGCACGACTCGGTGGGGCACGCGCTGAGCGCGGTCACGCTCCAGGCGGGCGCGGCGCGCAGGGTGCTGGACAGCGATGTGGAGTTCGTACGGGAGGCGCTGACGGCGATCGAGGAGACCACGCGGCGCACGGTGGGCGAACTGGACGCCGTCCTGGGCCTGTTGCGCCAGGGCGAGGACGCCGGCGGCGACCTGCCGGGGCCCACGCTGGACGTCCTGGACGATCTGCTGGCCCACAGCGGCGTGAAGGTCGCGTACACGCAGGACGGCGATCCGGCCGCCCGGGCCCCCGAACCGGTGTCCCGCGAGGCGTACCGCATCGTCCAGGAAGGGCTGAGCAACGCCCTTCGGCACGGCGGCGCCGCCCCGGTGTCGTTACGGATCGCCCTGCGCGGCGAGGAGTTGGAGATCGTGATGGAGAACCCGCTGCCCGACAGGGCCCCGGTGGTACGGCCCGGCGGCGGCCGGGGTCTGCCCGGCACGGCCGAACGGGCCGCTCTGCTCGGCGGCCGCGCCGAGGCGGGCCCGCACGGCGACGTGTGGCGGCTCACGGCCCGCCTGCCCGTCGGCGGCGCGGGAGGGAACCGATGAACGCGCCGGTCAGCTCGCGCTCGCCGACGACGAGCGCATGGTCCGCACCGCCCTGCGCGTCATCCTCGACGCCGAGCCGGACCTGGAGGTCGTCGGCGAGGCGGCGACGGGCGCCGAGGCCGTGTCGGTGGTGCGTGAGCTGCGGCCCGACGTGGCGCTGATGGACGTGCGGATGCCGGACATCGACGGCATCCGCGCCGGAGCAGATCCTCGCCACGCTGGACGCGCCACCGCGCATCGTCGTCGTCACCACCTTCGAGAACGACTCGTACGTGTACGACGCGCTGCTCGCCGCGCCGCGGGGTTCCTGCTCAAGCGCGCCGCCGCCGAGGACCTGGTCCAGGCGGTCCGGCTGGTCGCCCGCAGCGACTCGCTCCTCTTCCCGTCGCCGTGCGCGCGCTGGCCGCCGAACACGCCAGGCGGCAGCCCGCCGCGCCGCCCTGGGCGGCGCGGCTGACCGAGCGCGAGGCGGAGGTGCTGCGGCTGATGGCGACGGGCCTGACGAACGCGGAGATCGCGGACCGGCTGCGGGTCGGCCCGGCGACGGCGAAGAGCCATGTGGCGGCCGTGCTGGCGAAGACGGGTGCGCGCGACCGGACGCAGGCGGTGATCGCGGCGTACGAGTCGGGCTTCATCACACCGCGCTGAGCCGCCGGGCAGCCCGGATGAGGATTCCCTGAGAAACACCTCACCGGGGAACGTAACCGCCTGTTCCGTTCGTCTCCGTACGGGATGAACAAAACGATCAGGCACGCCTCGGTCTTCTGCCTGCTGATGGTGCTCGCCCTGCTGGTGCGCATCACCTGGGTGCAGGCGTACCAGGGCCAGGCCCTCGCGGACGACAAGCACAACCGGCGGAACGTCATCGCGCAGTACGCGCAGCCGCTCGGGAACATCATCGTGGCCGGCTCGCCGGTCACCGGATCGAAGGAGACGCAGGGAAGCGACCTCGCGTACAAGCGGAGCTACACGGACGGCGAGCTCTACGCGGCCGTCACCGGTTACAGCTCACAGGCGTACGGAGCCACCCAGCTCGAAGGCATCTACAGCGACGTCCTCGACGGGAGCGACCCCCGCCTGAAGAACCCGGCCGACCTCCTCACCCGCAAGCAGAGCGACCCCGGTGACGTCGTGACGACCATCGACCCCGCCGTGCAGAAGGCGGCGTACGAGGCGCTGGGCGACAAGAAGGGCGCGGCCGTCGCGGTGGACCCGCGGACCGGGCGGATCCTGGGCATGGTCTCCACGCCTTCGTACGATCCGTCGGAGATCAGCGGTACCGCGGACGGCGACGCCTGGCAGCGGCTGACCGGCGACGAGGACAAGCCGATGGTCAACCGGGCGCTGCGGCAGCCGCTGCCGCCGGGCTCGACGTTCAAGCTGGTGGTCGCCGCGGCGGCGCTGGAGGACGGGCGGTACGGGTCGGTCGACGAGCGGACGGACAGCCCGGACCCGTACACGCTGCCCGGCACGCGGACGGTCCTCCCGAACGAGAACGCGTCCGCGCCCTGCGAGGACGCCACGCTGCGCACCGCGCTCAAGTACTCCTGCAACAACGTCTTCGCGAAGCTGGCCGTCGACCTCGGCCAGGACGAGGTGAAGGCGATGGCGGAGAAGTTCGGCTTCAACACCGAGAAGCTGGACGTGCCGGTCCGGGCGTCGGAGAGCGTGTACCCGTCCGGCATGGACGAGGCGCAGACGGCGCTGACGGGCATCGGCCAGTTCGACGTGACGGCCACCCCGCTCCAGATGGCCATGGTCTCGGCGGCCCTCGCCAACGGCGGTGAGCTCGCGTCACCGCACATGGTCTCCGAGGTGACGGACGCGGACGGCGACACCCTGGAGGACTTCGGGGACGCGGGCGGTGAGCGGGTCGTCTCGTCCTCCACCGCCGAGCAGCTGCGGAGCGCGATGGTCACGGTCGTCGAGGACGGCACGGGCACGAACGCCCGGATCGGCGGCGCCGAGGTGGGCGGCAAGACGGGCACCGCGCAGCACGGCGTCGACAACAGCAAGACGCCGTACGCCTGGTTCACGTCGTACGCGAAGGACGGGACGACCGGCAAGGAAGTGGCGGTCGCGGTCGTCGTGGAGGACTCGGGCGCGGAGCGCTCGGAGGTCAGCGGCAACGGCACGGCGGCCCCGGTCGCCCAGAAGATGATGCGGGCGGCGCTCGGCCGGTGACGGGGGGCGGTGCCGGACCGGGCCGAAAGCCCCGGCCCGGTCCGGCACCCCTCGGAGGATCCGGCTGCTACTGGCCTGCCCACCGCTTGACGGTGGCCTCGGCCCGCGCCCGGTCGGCGGGCGTCAGCTTGGAGATGAGCGCGCTGTGGTTGGTGTCCGGCGCGACGTAGAGGTGCGAGTCGTGCCTGCCGGGCTTGAACCGCTCGGCGCTCCACGGGTCGTTCTGCCCGTACACGAACATCATCCGCTCGCCCCGGGTGGACACCCAGCGGTCGACGTCCTTGATGGTGCGGCCGTTGTACGAGGTGCGCATGCCGGCGGGCAGCACCGAGTTGGGCTGGTAGATGTCCGGATACGCGCGGACGTCGCGCAGGTGCTTGAACTTCAGGTCGCCCAGCCCAGCTTGGCCGCCGCCTGCCGGTAGTACGGGCCGCTGCCCTCGGCCCCGTTGCCCTGGTCCGAGTAGATGCTCAGACCGTGGTCCAGCGACCACCTGTAGAGCTCGTCGTCGGTCGCCTTCCGGGCGTCGGGGACGGCCGGCAGTCGGTGTACGTACCGCTCTGCCAGAAGTTCCACACCTGGTCGAGCACCGAGAACTCGAAGGCGCGGTCGGCCGAGCCGAGGTACTCGAAGGTGAGGCCCTGCTCCTCGGACGTGGCCTCGAAGCGCGGCAGCATGGCGTCCCGCCGCACCAGCATTTCGCGCTGTACGGCGTTCAGGGCGGCCCGGCACTCGGGCGTGCCGACGGTCTGGAAGAACTTCTCGTAGACGCTGTCGTCGCGGTTGTCGGCGTCGTTCGGGGCGACGTAGGCGACGACCGCGTCCAGGTCACCGGGGTAGAAGCGCTCGTGGTAGACCTGCGTCATCCCGCCCTTGCTGGCGCCGGTGCCGATCCACTTGGCCCGGTAGAGGCTCTTGAGCGCCCGGACGATCGCGTGCTCGTCGCTCGCCTGCTGCCAGACGTTCAGGTCGTCCCAGTCGACGCCTGCGGCGGGGCGCGAGGTGTTGAAGTAGCGGTGCTCCACGCTGACCTGGTTGGCGCCGAGCAGCGTGGTGATCTCGCGGGTGCCCGAGGACAGTCCGTATCCGCCGGTGTAGTGCACGACGGGCGCCGTCTCGCTCTTGTGCCAGAGCGTGAGTCTCTGCTGGAAGGTGCCGCTGCCGGGGTCGCGGTGGTCGACGGGCTGGGTCAGCGTCAGGGTGTAGAGGGGGAACCCGCCCTTGTCGGTCACCGAAACGACCGTCAGTCCGGGTATCTTTTCCAGCTTTTCCCGGATGTCGGCGGCAGCGGCGGCCGACGTGGCACCGGCCGCGCGGGCCGGCTGTGCGGCGACGGCGGGTGAACCGGCCAGCAGACCGGTTGCCGCCATGAGGCCGGCACAGAGCAGGGAAGGCAGGACCTTGGTGCGCACGCTGGAGTCCCCTCGGTCGGAGGTGATGATGATGCGTTGATACGACGCGCCGCATGGTATGCGCTTTCGTACTGTGACTGGCCTCACTCCGGATCTTTGGCTCCCCTGTCAACCGGGCGCCGGTTCCCGGGCGTATGCCTGGTGAGACCGAAGAGATCCAGGAGTGGTTGTTGACCGTCGAGGAGTTCGAAGAGTTCTACGCGCATACGGCGTCCCGGCTCATCGGGCAGCTGTACGTGATGCTCGGCGATCTGCACGAGGCCCAGGACGTCGTACAGGAAGCCTTCGTACGGGGCTGGAGCCGACGGCACCGGCTCGACGGCGGCGGGGAACCCGAGGCGTGGATCCGCACGGTGGCATGGCGTCTGGCGGTGAGCAGATGGCGTGTGCGCCGCCGCTCGGCGACGCCTGGCAGCGGCGCGGGGACGGCAGCCCGTCGGCCGCCCCGGGGCCCGGCCCCGAACAGGTCGCGCTGGTGTCGGCGTTGCGCGAACTGCCGCCCAAGCAGCGGCGGACGGTGACCCTGCACTACCTGTGCGACCTGACGGTCGTTCAGATAGCCGCCGAGACCGGCCTGTCCACCGGCACCGTCAAGACGCACCTGGTCCGGGGCCGGGCCGCGCTCTCCCACCTTCTGCAGGATCCGCGCACTGAGGAGGCATCCGGTGCCTGAGTCCCATGACCCTTTGAGGAACGCGTTCAGGGAAGCGGCGGCGGCCGGGCAGGCCGGCGCGCACCCCGTGCCCGTCTCAGCGCGGTCGCCGAGCGCGTGCAGCGGCGCCACCGGTGGCGTCTGGCCGCGGTGGCCGTCACCGCGTGCCTGGCCTTCGCCGGTACGGGCGCCGCGGCGGTGACGGCTCTGCTCCCGGGCGGCGGCACCGGGACCGTGGTCCCCGCCTCCACCCCGTCCGGCCTGCCCTCGACCTCGCCCTTCCCCTCCTCCTCGTTCTCGCCCTCCCCCTCCTCCCCCTCGTCGTCCCTTACGCGCACCACTCCTCCGGCCACTCCCCCGGCGACGTCTTCGCCGCCGCGGCGGAGCGGTGTCCGGCACACCGACGAACGGCCCGGCAAGTACGTCGACCCGGCAGGCGCCGACCTCGCCGCCGCCCGGGACCGGCTGACCGCACCCGGCCCACCGCCGCCCCCTCCCC
>RHMC01000135.1 GCA_003719395.1 Streptomyces altiplanensis | reverse complement strand
AGCCACCCCCGCCCCCACCGCCCCTCTCACTGCCGGCGAACTGGCCGCACACGGCACCGCGATCAAGGACCGGCAGAAGGCGAAGAACGCCACCCCCTTCAAGCTCTTCCTGCGCAGGATCGCGAACATCTTCGTCCCGCTGATCCCGGCCCTGATCGGCTGCGGCATCATCGCGGGCCTCAACGGCCTGCTCATCAACCTGGGCTGGCTCCCCGCCGTCACCCCCGCCCTCGCCGCCATCGCGACCGGCTTCATGGCGCTGATCGCGGTCTTCGTGGGCCTGAACACGGCGAAGGAGTTCGGCGGTACGCCGATCCTGGGCGGCGCGGTCGCCGCGATCATCGTCTTCCCGGGCGTCGCCAATGCCGACGCCTTCGGCCAGTCGCTCTCCCCGGGCCAGGGCGGCGTACTGGGCGCGCTCGGCGCGCGGCCCTCGGGGTGTACGTCGAGAAATGGTGCCGCCGCTGGGTCCCGGAGTCCCTGGACGTCCTGGTCACCCCCACCCTCACGGTCCTGGTCTCCGGCCTCGTCACCGTCTTCGGCCTGATGTTCGTGGCCGGTGAGATCTCCACGGCCATCGGCGACTTCGCCGGCCGGCTGTTGTCCACCGGTGGCGTGGCCGCCGGCTTCGTCCTCGGCGGCCTGTTCCTCCCCCTCGTGATGCTGGGCCTGCACCAGGCCCTGATCCCGATCCACGCCACCCTCATCGAGCAGCAGGGCTTCACCGTCCTCCTGCCGATCCTCGCCATGGCGGGCGCGGGCCAGGTCGGCGCGGCCGCCGCGGTCTATCTCCGCCTCCCCCGCAACACCTCGATCCGCCGCACCATCAAGTCCGCGATCGCGCCCGGTTTCCTGGGCGTGGGCGAACCCCTGATCTACGGCGTCTCGCTCCCCCTGGGCCGCCCCTTCGTCACCGCGTGCGTCGGCGCGCCTTCGGCGGCGGCGTCGTGGGCCTGCTCAACCAGCTCGGCGGCTCGGTGGGCTCAACGGCCATCGGCCCGTCCGGCTGGGCCCTGTTCCCCCTCCTCGACGGCGACAAGAGCCTGGCCACGGTCGCCGCGATCTACGCCGCCGGCCTGGTCGTCGGCTACGTCACGGGCTTCCTCGCGACGTACTGCTTCGGCTTCACCCAGCAGATGCTGACCGACCTCAACGTCTCCACGGACGACCCCGCGACGCCCCCGGTGGCCTCGGGCACCCCGACGAAGGAACCGGCCCCGGCCGGCCCGGCCCGCACAACGTACAGCCGCGGCGCGAAAGGAAACGCCTCATGAACCACACCCGCTGGAAGTCGGCCTGCGAGCGGACACCGGCCGAGGACTGCACCGAGTCCCCGGAGGCCGCCTTCGTCGCCCGCCCGGCGGCCTGACCTCCTGCGGGGCGTCGTCCTCACCAGACTCCGGGCACGTCAGTCCGCTTCGCCCCTCGGGACGACCCACTCTGTTGGCTGCCCGGTAACTGCCGCGATGGTGTCGAAGTCCCCGTCATAGTGGAGCACTGCCACCCCATGCCGCTCAGCCGTAGCCGCAATCAGCAAGTCCGGGACCGATGCCGCCCGGTGGTGCCCTTTCTCCGCCAGCAACGCCTGAATTTCGACTGCGCGTATCCCGATCTCATCCGTGATCGGCAGCCATTCGAAGCCCTGCCGCACGGCGCGGACGCGTGCGTGGTCCGTGGCGTTGCGCGTGCTGTACAAGATCTCAAGATCCACGACAGCGCACGTGGCGAGCAACCCACGATCGAGCAGCGGCAGCAAAGCTGCCTTGACCACAGGCTGCCTGAACCGTTCCCAGGCGCTCTTGTCGACGAGGTACTTCGCTACCGCCACGCGCCCGCCATCACTTCCGGATCTCCGAGGTCGTCGAGCACTCCCTCTTCGAGCAATTCCACGAATTGGCGCCGCTTGGCTGCGGCAACGAATTCTTCCAGAGCACCGTTGACCGTCGCCCGCTTGGTCGTAGTGCCCAGTATCCGTGCCGCCTCTTGCACGAGTGCATCATCCAGGTCGATCATGGTGCGCGACATTACGACCTCCAGGCATACGGTTTACGAGTTTTCATGCACCTAGGGTAGCGAGCATGCCGGTGGGCGGCACCCACATCACAGGGTTCCGCCCGCAGTCCGCAGGAACCGCACCAGGTCATCCACGCTGTATCCGAGCTTCGGCCCCCGCTCGGCGGCCATCAGGAGCAGCTGCCCCACGATCTCCGCACCCCAGCCGTCCGTACCGTCCGCCGACCACTCCCACAGCTTCTCGATGCCGAGATCAGTCATCACCAGCCCGTGCTCGGCCCTGATCTCGGCGCACAGTTCGGCGACCGCGTCCAGCAGACGCGGCGCGGGCCGCTCACACTCCAGGCCGAAGTAGTCGAAGTCCTTGACCGTGCAGCCCTCGGGCGGGTCGGCCTTGATTCCGTCGTAGCGCGGATCGTCGAACGCGGGCCGCTCGGCAACCGGGCAGTGGATCAGATTGAAGCGATGCCACCCGGGCGGAGGCGGCGGCTTCGGCCGGTAGGGAATCAGCCCGAAAGCCTCCTCCACGAGGGCACTCGCCTCGTCGGACGTCTCCGCCGTCATGGTCACGGTCCTGGTCCCGTCGTCGCCAACGGCGCTCCACAGCCCGGTGTTGTCGTCACGCTCGCGCCGAATCGAAAGCCTCATGCCACTACGCTCCCACCCACCTCCGACAGGGACCGCGCCTCAAGGCAACCGCCCCTCCGCGTTGATCTCACGCACCCGCGCCCTCAGCACCTCCCCCGACGGAACCGGCCGCACATCATCGGCCGGGCAGTCCCACTCCCGACCCCCGCCCGCCGGCCGCAGCTGTACGTACGTCCCCACCTGCCCCATCACCCTCCCCACCCGCCCGTCCCGGACGTCCACGGCGTACGTCCCCGGCTCCGGCAACCCGCCGCCCGTCACGGCCTGAGCCCGTGCAGAACGGCGGCGAGCCGCATCGCGGTGTCGAGATTGCACCGCCCGAGGTCCACGAGCGGATACGGCGCCTCGCTCGCCAGCGACACCACGTCCACCCGCAGCGACGGCAGCGTCACCGACACCACCTCCAGGCCCTCCTGCAACTGCCGCACCACTTCTTCGGCCGCCCGCAGCCGCTCCGACGATCGCACCACCATGACCAGGCACCTCCGCACACTGAGTGTTCGCTTTCCTCACACAGCGTGTCCGAGCGCGCACTAGCCTGACCAGTAGCGGCAGCCCAACAAACCCACCTGTCGCACAGGGAGTTGCCATGCCCGGACCCAAGGGCCTCGACCCGTCCTCCTCCCCCCGAGCCCTGCTCGGCGCGGAGCTGCGCCACGCCCGCGAGAAGGCCGGCCTCACTCAGGAGGAGCTGGGCCAGCCGCTCTTCGTGAGCGGCTCGTTCATCGGCCAGCTGGAGGCGGGCACGCGCCGGATGATGCCGGAGTACGCGGTGAAGATAGACGAAGTCCTGGGCACGGGCGGCTTCTTCGAGCGCAACTGCAAGGCGTCGACGAAGTCGAAGTACCCGGACCACTTCGCGGAGGCGGCGGAGGCGGAAGCGATCGCGACGGCGATCAAGGAGTACGCGCCGCTACTGATCCCGGGGCTGTTGCAGACGGAGGCGTACGCGAGGGCGATCTTCCGCGCGTACCAGCCGACGGCTACGGAAGCGGTCATCGACGAACTGGTGACGGCGAGGCTGGAGCGCGCGCACCTCCTCGATGATCCAACAAAGCCGTTGTTGTGGACGGTGCTGGACGAGGCGGTGCTGCGCCGGAAGGTCGGCGATCCCGCCGAGACGGCGGAGGCGCTGCGCCATGTGGCAGCGATGGCCCGTCGCCATCGGGTCATCGTGCAGGTGTTGCCGTTTGAGGCGGGCGCCCACGCGGCCCTGAACGGCTCCCTCAAACTGATGGCCTTCGAGGACGCACCCCCACTCGCCTACCTCCAAGGCCTGGGAACGGGGCAATTGCAGGACGATCCAGCCACCGTCGCCCGTCACGAACTGACCTACGATCTGGTCAGGGCCATGGCGCTGTCACCCAAGGAATCCCTGGCCTTGATCGAATCAGTGGCGGAGGATTACGCGCATGAAGATCAGCCCTGAGTACGACCTGTCCACGGCCATCTGGCACAAGTCCAGCTACAGCGGCGGAGACGGCGGCGACTGCCTGGAGGTCGCCACCTGGCGCAAGTCCACCCACAGCGGCGGAGACGGCGGCAACTGCCTCGAAGTAGCCGACGGCCACCCCGGCATCGTCCCCGTCCGGGACTCCAAGAACCCCACCGGTCCGAGGCTTGAGCTCCGGGCCGAGAGCTGGGCCGCGTTCGTTCTCGGCGTGAAGAACGGGCAGCTCACAGGGCTCTGATCCGGCCCGGGGCTCAAGCCTCGGAGTCCGAGCCCTTTTCAGTGGATTGGGCGGGTGAGAACCAACCAACCAACCGCCCGTCCAACTCCCGCTCGCAGCGCAGAGGATGACTTTTGGTGACCGGTTTGCCACAGCACGTGGCGACGGTCTAGCGTGCCCGATTAACGAACAGAACAGCCCCCGCCGGTGTGCGACCACCGACGAGGGCTTAACCAGCGAGATCGAAAAGAGCGATCCCATGGCTGTGAGTCAGCTTAGTGCTGCCCCCTCCGCACCCGCACATCCCCTCGCCAATCCGGGTTACGGAAAGCGCAGCGCACCCGAACAACTGCCCCGTCGTGAAAGCGATTTCGCCCACCTGCCCCGCCGCGAGGCGTCCATCGCGGCGTACATCGACCGGCTGCCCGACGGCTCGGACATCTCCGTGAAGATGCTGGCCAAGGTCCTGCCGGACTACGGCCAGTGCGCCGTACGCACGTCCCTGCGCCACCTCTCGGAAGCCGGCCACCTCCGCCTCGGCCGGGAGACGGTCGCCGACGAGACGACCGGCAGCCACCGCTGGGTGACCCGCACGTTCTTCTCCCGTACGGCCAGGGACGACACCTGGTGGGCCGCCTTCCAGGAGCAGGGACAGGGGCAGGGCAGCGGCAGGGCCACACCCGCCCCCACGCGGCGCCGGGCCGACCGCAGCCCCAGCAGCGTTCCCGCGCGTACGAAGTCCTCGCCTCCCTCGGCCGTGCCAAGCCCCAGATGTCCCTCTCGGCGGACGACTGCGTCACCCTCGAAGCCGTCGCCACCGAGTGGCTGAACCGTGGCTCCACCGACGACGAACAGCGGCACGCCGCTGACCTCCGGCCTGCCCGCCGAGGTCCACCACCCCGCCGGTATCGCCCGCACCCGGCTGGCGAAGCTCCCGCCCGAACGCGCACCGCGGCCCGCCCCGGCCGTACCGGCTCCGCCCCCGCCCTCCGCATCCTGGAGTGCACCGAATGCCAGGCGCCCGCCCGTCCCGAGGCGCTGTCCGGCGGCCTGTGCCGGGTCTGTCGCGACGAGCCGCCGCTTCCGCCCCGCGACGGCCTCCCCGAGGCGACGTCCGCGCCCACGCGGCCAGGGTCCGGGCGGCGGCGACCCGCCCACCCGAAAGGACCCGCACGTGACGGTTCAACTCACTCGCGCCGGAAGCGGGGCACGATGGAGGGGAGGAGGCGAAGCCATGACCCCCAGCACCGCCGAACGCCCGGAGATGTCCGTCGAGGACTTCGAGGAGCTCGCCCGCAAGGCACCCGAGACGGTGACGCTCGAACTCATCAACGGAAAGCTAAGGGTCAAGCCTGTGCCGGATGGCGATCACGGAGCAATCTTCATGTGGCTTCTGCGGCAGTGCATGCAGCATCGCCCCGATCTGGACCTCCACCCCGAGCAGGGGCTGGCGATCAATACCTACCGCAAGGGCCGCGCCCGCCCTGACGGGGTCCTCGCGCCGATCGGGCACTTCGCCGGGCAGGGCGAGTGGGCAGACCCCAAGGGCGTTCTCATGGTCGCCGAAGTCACCTCCCACGACTACGACACCGGCCATCGCGACCGGGTCGAGAAGCGCGACGGTTACGCCATCGACGGCATCCCCGTCTATCTCCTCATCGACCGCGACGACTGCACCCTGACCGTGTTCAGCGAGCCGGACGACGGGACGTACAAACAGCACCCGTCCTACCCCTACGGGGCCACGGTCACGCTCCCCGGCCCTGTCGGCATCACCCTCGAAACCGAGAAGCTCAAGGACTTCGCCCACTGAGGCCGGGAACGACGCCCGCCCTCCGCTCCCCGAACCGGGGGACGGAGGGCGGAGCGCCGTCGTGGGGCGGTCAGAGACCGTCGGTGAACAGGAGCTTGTTGGGCGTGCCCGGGGTGACGCCCGAGGGCGGCACCCCCTCGCGGGGAGTGCCGCCCTCGGTCGCGTACAGCCGTACAGCGATGGAGCTACCGATCCTGGAGGGATCAGAAGTCCATGTCACCGCCCGGCATGCCGCCGCCCGCGGGGGCACCGGCCTTCTCGGGCTTGTCGGCGATGACCGCCTCCGTGGTGAGGAACAGCGCGGCGATCGACGCGGCGTTCTGCAGAGCGGAGCGCGTGACCTTCGCCGGGTCGATGATGCCCTCGGCGATCATGTCGACGTACTCGCCGGTCGCGGCGTTCAGGCCGTGACCGATCGGCAGGTTGCGCACCTTCTCGACGATGACGCCACCCTCGAGGCCACCGTTGACGGCGATCTGCTTGAGCGGGGCCTCCAGCGCGAGACGCACGGCGTTGGCGCCGGTCGCCTCGTCGCCCGAGAGCTCGAGCTTCTCGAAGACGGCCGTGGCCTGGAGCAGAGCCACGCCACCACCGGCGACGATGCCCTCCTCGACGGCGGCCTTGGCGTTGCGCACCGCGTCCTCGATGCGGTGCTTGCGCTCCTTGAGCTCGACCTCGGTGGCGGCACCGGCCTTGATGACGGCCACGCCGCCGGCCAGCTTCGCCAGGCGCTCCTGGAGCTTCTCGCGGTCGTAGTCCGAGTCGGAGTTCTCGATCTCGGCACGGATCTGGTTGACGCGGCCCTGGACCTGGTCGCTGTCACCGGCGCCGTCGACGATCGTCGTCTCGTCCTTGGTGATGACGACCTTGCGGGCGCGGCCGAGCAGGTCGAGACCGGCGTTCTCCAGCTTGAGGCCGACCTCCTCGGAGATGACGGTGCCACCGGTGAGGATGGCGATGTCGCCGAGCATGGCCTTGCGGCGGTCACCGAAGCCCGGGGCCTTGACGGCGACGGACTTGAAGGTGCCACGGATCTTGTTGACGACGAGCGTGGACAGCGCCTCGCCCTCGACGTCCTCCGCGATGATCAGCAGCGGCTTGCCCGACTGCATGACCTTCTCCAGCAGCGGAAGGAGGTCCTTCACGTTGGAGATCTTGGAGTTGACGATCAGGATGTACGGGTCGTCGAGCGACGACTCCATGCGCTCCATGTCGGTGGCGAAGTACGCCGAGATGTAGCCCTTGTCGAAGCGCATGCCCTCGGTGAGCTCAAGCTCCAGACCGAAGGTCTGCGACTCCTCGACGGTGATGACGCCTTCCTTGCCGACCTTGTCCATCGCCTCGGCGATGAGCTCGCCGATCTGGGTGTCGGCGGCGGAGATGGAGGCCGTGGAAGCGATCTGCTCCTTGGTCTCCACGTCCTTGGCCTGCTCAAGGAGAGCGGCGGAGACGGCCTCGACGGCCTTCTCGATGCCGCGCTTGAGGGCCATCGGGTTGGCGCCGGCGGCGACGTTGCGCAGGCCCTCGCGGACCAGAGCCTGGGCGAGGACGGTCGCGGTCGTCGTGCCGTCACCGGCGACGTCGTCGGTCTTCTTCGCGACTTCCTTGACCAGCTCGGCGCCGATCTTCTCGTACGGGTCCTCGAGCTCGATCTCCTTGGCGATGGAAACACCATCGTTGGTGATCGTGGGGGCGCCCCACTTCTTCTCGAGGACGACGTTGCGGCCCTTGGGGCCGAGGGTGACCTTGACGGCGTCGGCGAGCTGGTTCATCCCGCGCTCGAGACCGCGCCGTGCCTCCTCGTCGAACGCGATGATCTTGGCCATGTGAAGTGGTCCTCCCGGACTGGGGTGGATTCTCCGGACCGAGTGGCGCCCGCGACGGACGGCCAGCCTGCCTGGTGGTTTTCCTTGTCCCACCCGGCCTGCGGGCCTCACCGGCCCGGTCCTTCTGTCACTCTCACTGGGAGAGTGCTAACAGTGCTAACGCCAATGATTAGCACTCGACCCCTTCGAGTGCAAGCGTCCCCCTCCGATGTGGACAGACGGCCTCGGGGCGCGCGGCACGCAGGAAGGGCCTGCACCCGGTGTGGGTGCAGGCCCTTCCTGCGTGAGTGCGTCGGTGGCCGATCGCGCCGGGATCAGACGGCGAGCTTGACCATGTCCGCCTGCGGACCCTTCTGGCCCTGCGAGATCTCGAATTCGACTCGCTGACCTTCTTCAAGGGTGCGGTACCCGTCCATCTGGATCGCGCTGTAGTGGACGAAAACATCCGCACCACCGTCGACCGCGATGAAGCCGTACCCCTTCTCCGCGTTGAACCACTTGACGGTGCCCTGAGCCATGCCTAACTCCCCTATTACTGGCCCTTGCACGGGACCGCACTTCGCGGACCCGGGTCAGATCTCCGCCCTCCGACAGGAGAGGACGTGCGCCGGAACGCGTCGACCGCGGCTGAATGTATCCGCCCAACTGCCCTCTGCAACAGGTCAATCGGGCGAGAAATCTGGGCGCGGCCGAACACTCGAATATGAGGAATTCCCTGGTTTCCAGGGCAAGTCGGGCCGGACAAGGCGCGCATTGGCGGCAATCGGCTCGAACACTTTGGCTGCTTCTTGTCGCACGGGGACGCATTCTCATATGCGCCCGGCAAAGGCAGCGGAGGGGGTTTCCCCAACTCTACCCCGCTCAACCCTGCAGAATTGCCCCCTCCGCTTCTGTGGCGGAGGGGGCAAGGCGCGTGACGAGGGCGGTGCGGCGGCGGATCAGCCTCCGGCGACGGCCGGGATGATCGAGACGCCGGCGCCGTCCGGCGTGGCCGTCTCCAGGCCCTGCTCGAAGCGCACGTCGTCGTCGTTCACGTACACGTTCACGAAGCGGCGCAGCCTGCCCTGGTCGTCCAGGACACGGGCCGCGATGCCCGCGTGGTTCTTCTCCAGGTCGGCGATGACCTCGGCGAGGGTCGCACCCTCGGCCGCGACCTCGGCCCTGCCGTCCGTGTACGTACGGAGAATCGTCGGGATGCGGACATTGACACTCATGCGAGGCCAGCCTCTCGGAAAGAGTCCAGGTTGGGGCGGATGACGGCGGACTGGCCCGTGGTCGGGGCCACCGCCTCAAGGGTCTTCAGGCCGTCGCCCGTGTTGAGCACGACGGTCGTGAGGGCCGGGTCCAGCAGGCCGGCCTCGATGAGCTTCCTGGTGACGCCGACGGTCACGCCGCCCGCGGTCTCCGCGAAGATGCCCTCCGTCTCGGCCAGCAGCTTGATCGACTCGACGACCTGCTCGTCGTCGACGTCCTCGACCGCGCCGCCCGTGCGGCGGGCGATGTCCAGGACGTACGGGCCGTCGGCCGGGTTGCCGATCGCCAGCGACTTGGCGATCGTGTTCGGCTTCTGCGGCCGTACGACGTCGTGCCCGGCCTTGAAGGCCGTCGACACCGGGGAGCAGCCCTCCGCCTGGGCGCCGAAGATCTTGTACGGCTTGTCCTCGACCAGGCCCAGGGCGATGAGCTCCTTGAGCCCCTTGTCGATCTTCGTGAGCTGCGAGCCCGAGGCGATCGGGATGACGAGCTGGTCCGGGATCTCCCAGCCCAGCTGCTCGCAGATCTCGTACGCCAGGGTCTTGGAGCCCTCGCCGTAGTACGGGCGCAGGTTGACGTTGACGAATCCCCAGCCCTCGCCCAGCGGGTCGCCGATGAGCTCGGAGCAGAAACGGTTGACGTCGTCGTAGTTTCCCTCGATGCCGACCAGGTCGCCACCGTAGACGGAGGCCATGACGACCTTGCCCTGCTCCAGATCGTGCGGGATGAACACGCAGGAGCGGAAGCCGGCCCGCGCGGCGGCGGCGCCGACCGCGCCGGCGAGGTTGCCGGTGGAGGAGCAGGAGAGCGTGGTGAAGCCGAACGCGCGTGCGGCCTCGACGGCGATGGCGACGACACGGTCCTTGAAGGAGTGCGTCGGGTTGCCGGAGTCGTCCTTGACGTACAGACCACCGGTGACACCCAGCTCGCGGGCCAGGTTGTCGGCCTTGACGAGCTTGGTGAAGCCCGGGTTCAGGCTGGGCTTGGACGCCACGTCGGCGGGCACGGGCAGCAGCGGCGCGTAACGCCAGATGTTGTCCGGTCCGGCCTCGATCTGCTTGCGCAGTGCCTCGGCGTCACCGAGCGGGAGGTCGTAGGCGACCTCAAGGGGACCGAAACAGGAAGAACAGGCGAAGATCGGGCCGAGTTCGAATCGCTCTCCGCACTCGCGGCAGGAAAGCGCGGTGGCGGGGCCCAGGTCTACGGGCAGGGAATGCGAGTCGGTGGCGCTTGCATCGGTTTCGACGGTCTGCACAGCCATGGTGGCGAGGCCCTTTCTCCTCATCTTCCCCACGGCGCGTTTCGCCGTGAGACGGAATTGGCACCGTCCCCACCACGACCTCGCGGTCGGCAGGATGGTTGCCGGGACTTCAACGGGCCGTTCCCTCTGTCCCTCTGGATGAGCGCTGTGGCGGCGGGTCTGGACCCGCCGCATTTGTGTCCGCGAGACCCCCCGAGATGCGAGGGCGGTCCGCGTTGTTCAAGACTGTAACCGAAGCCCCGGGCGGCGGAGACAGTCGTCCGCACCGCGAGATGACTGTATTGATATGTCGCTTTTGCGGCATGGCACGCAAGGGAGAAGCACGTGCTCGAAGAGGTGGAGCGCTGGCTGGAACTGCGGTCCTGGACCACGGCCGACCGGTCGCTGGACCGGCTGGTCGCGGCCAAGACCGGACGTGGCCACACCGTCAGCGTCGTGCTGCCCGCCCTCGACGAGGAGTCGACGGTGGGTGACATCGTCGCGGCGATACGCCATGAGCTGATGGAGGCCGTGCCGCTCGTCGACGAGCTCGTCGTCGTCGACTCCGGCTCGAAGGACCGCACGGCGCAGGTGGCGACGGCGGCGGGGGCACGGGTCGTCCACCGTGACGCCGTGCTGCCGCGCATACCGGCCCTGCGCGGCAAGGGAGAGGTGCTGTGGCGGTCACTCCTGGTGACCAGTGGCGACATCGTCTGCTTCATCGACTCGGACCTGAAGGACTTCTCCGCCTCGTTCGTCTCGGGCATCGTCGGGCCCCTGCTCACCGAGCCCGACGTGCACTTCGTGAAGGCGATGTACGACCGCCCGCTCGGCGAAGCCACAGGTCAGGGCGGCCGGGTGACCGAGCTGGTGGCCCGCCCGCTGCTCAATCTGCACTGGCCGCAGCTGGCCGGATTCGTCCAGCCGCTGGGCGGCGAGTACGCCGTGCGCCGCTCGCTCCTGGAGCGGCTGCCCTTCCCCGTCGGTTACGGAGTGGAGTTGGCCCTGCTCGTGGACTCGCTCCACACGGTGGGCCTGGACGCGCTGGCCCAGGTCGACGTGGGCGTACGCAAACACCGCCACCAGGACGGGCAGGCGCTCGGACGGATGGCCGCCACCATCTACCGGACGGCTCAGCAGCGGCTTTCGCGCGGCGCTCTGGTGCGGCCCGTGCTGACGCAGTTCGAGCGGGACGAGGACGGCGGGTTCGGGTTCGTGCCGCGGACCTACGCGGTGGACACGGAGGAGCGGCCGCCGATGTGCGAGATCGACGAGTACGCGTCACTCGCGCGGCGTGACGCCGGAGGCTCCGGACCGTACGCACGTTTGAGGGCAGCCAGGACTGGCTAGGTTCGGCACATGGTCTCCGAGCACGCTGCACAGGTACTCGTCGCGTCCAATCGCGGCCCGGTCTCGTACACACTCCGCGAGGACGGTTCACTCGACGCCAGGCGCGGCGGGGGCGGTCTGGTCTCCGGTCTGTCGGCGATCGGGCGGGACGGAGACGGAGCTTCCTCGCTGTGGGTGTGCGCGGCGCTCGGGGACGGTGACCGGGAGGCGGTGCGGCGCGGGGCCGGCGAGCCGGGCGTGCGGATGCTCGACATCGACGCCGGGGTGCACGCGGACGCGTACAACGGCATCGCGAACTCCGTGCTGTGGTTCGTCCACCACATGCTCTACCAGACCCCGCTGGAGCCGGCCTTCGACGCGGAGTTCCGGCGGCAGTGGGCGGCGTACGAGACGTACAACCGCGCCTTCGCCGACGCCCTGGCGGCCGAGGCGGCGCCGGGCGCCGTGGTGATGGTGCAGGACTACCACCTGTGCCTGGTGCCCGGCATGCTGCGCGAGCTGCGCCCGGACCTGCGGATCGGCCACTTCTCGCACACCCCGTGGGCGCGCCGTCGACTACTTCCGCTGCTGCCCGACGACATCGGCGCGGCAGCTGCTGCGCGGACTGCTGGGCGCGGACCGGGTGGCGTTCCTGACCCGGCGCTGGGCGGACACCTTCGCGGCGTGCGCGGTGACGTGCTGGGCGCCGGCGCGCTGGAGGGCACGGCGGTCGGGGTGCACGGCCTGGGCGCGGACGCGGACTTCCTGCGGGCCCGCTCGCAGCGGCAGGACGTGGAGGAGTGGCTGGTCAGGCTGCGGGAGCGGGTCGGGGCCGGGCGCAGGACCGTCGTCCGGGTGGACCGGACGGAACTCTCCAAGAACATCGTGCGCGGACTGCTCGCCTACCGGCGGCTGCTCACGGACCGGCCCGAGTGGCGCGGGCAGGTGGTGCACATCGCGTTCGCGTATCCGTCGCGGCAGGACCTGGCGGTGTACCGCGACTACATGGCGTCCGTACGACGCCTCGCCGAGGAGATCAACGCCGAGTACGGGACGGACGACTGGCAGCCGGTGCTGCTGGAGCTGGACGACGACTTCGCGCGGTCCCTGGCGGCGTACCGGATGGCCGACGTGGCGCTGGTCAACCCGGTCAGGGACGGCATGAACCTCGTGGCCAAGGAGGTGCCCGTCGTCTCCGACGAGGGGTGCGCGCTGGTGCTCTCGCGGGAGGCGGGGGCGTACGAGGAGCTGGGCGAGGACGCGATCGCCGTCAACCCCTACGACGTCATGGCGACGGCGGACGCGCTGCACGAGGCGCTGGTGATGGATCCGCAGGAGCGGGCCGAGCGTACGAAGCGGCTGGCCGCGGCGGCGACGGCGCTGCCGCCGACGGCCTGGTTCCTGGACCAGCTCGCGGCGCTGGCCTCGGAGTAGCCGGGGCGGGCCGACCGGGAAGCCGCCGCGGCGCGGAAAGCCGCGGACGCGCGCGGCAAGCGGGTCCGGCCCGGAATCAGGCCCCTCCGGCGATCGAGGCCAGAGCGGTGAGCAGCCGGACCACTCCCGACGGGCCTTCGACCACCAGGTCCGCCCGGTCCGCGAGTGCGGGGACTTCGCTGCCGCTGCACACCAGCAGGCCCGGAACGCCCTCCGTGCGCAGCTTCTCCACGGCCGCGTACGCGGCCACGTCGCCCAGGTCGTCCCCGGCGTACAGGACACAGCTCGCACCGGTCTCGCGCACGTGCTCGGTCAGCGCCACGCCCTTGTCGATGCCGGGCGGGCGCAGCTCCAGTACCAGACGGCCGGGTTCGACGATCAGGCCGTGGCGGGCGGCGAGCTCGGCCAGGGGGACGCGCAGGGACTCGAACGCCGTCACCGGGTCGGCGGCGCGGCGCGTGTGCACGGCGACGGCCCGGCCCTTCTCCTCGACCCATGAGCCGCGCCAGGCTTCGATGCCGTCGAGGAAGCCGGGGAGTTCGGCGCGGACCGCCTCCACGCCGGGGTGGGCGGCGGGGGCGGCGGACGGTACCGGTGACGGCGTCCCAGCGTTCGGCGCCGTATGAGCCGAGCACGACGAGGTGTTCGAGGCCGGGGACGCCCGCGAAGCCGCCGTTGCGGACCGCGACGGCGGCCGGGCGGCCGGTGATCACGGCGAGGGCGCCGGTGTGGGGCGCGAGGGCGGCGAGCGCCTCCAGCGCGCCCGGGGTGGGCGCGGGCCTGCTCGGGGTCGGGGACGATGTCGGCGAGCGTGCCGTCGAGTCGAGGGCGATCAGCGCCCGGTCCGGCGCGTCCAGCAGCGCGGCGAGGCCGTCGCGGCCGGCGGGGGTCGCCGGCGTGAGGTCGGTCGGCAGGGGATGCGGTTGCGGTTGCGGTTGGCTGCCCATGCCCCCCCGACCCTACCGGCGCACGCCCGGCCGGGCACCGGCCAGGTACCGGTCCGGCACCGGCTCAGCGGCGCTCGCGGCGGGCGTCCCGCACCCGGCGGAGGCGGTTGACGGTGACGGGGTCGTGGTGAGCGCGCGCGGGTCGTCGATCAGGGCGTTGAGGAGCTGGTAGTAGCGGGTCGGCGAGATGCCGAGCTGCTCGCGCATGGCCCGTTCCTTGGCCCCGGGCCCGGCCCAGGAGCGCCGCTCCACGGCGAGGAGGGCACGGTCCCGCTCGGAGAGCTCGGGACCGTGCGCGTCCTCTTCGTCGGAGTCGTAAGGCATATGAGCAGTCTAGAACGGGTCGAAAACGCCCTGCTCTGCGGTGCTCTGCATTCCTCTGGGTTCCTCTGAGTTCCTCTGTGCCGCTCTGCGCTGCTCTGCGCCGCCCGGCGCGCCCGGCGCTGCTTTGCGTTACTCGGCGTTCTCCGTCGCCATCGCCTCACGGCCGATGGAACCGAGGGTCCCGGCCGGATCGCCGTTGGGACCGACCACGGAGCCGATCTGCTTCTTGACGCTCTCGCTGACCTTCGCCCACGACGTCTTGTCCACCGGGTAGAGCGTCGACTCCGGCAGCGCTTCGAGGAACGGCCACAGCTTCTTGTGCTCGGGGTCCTCGCTCATCGTCTCGGAGGCGGAGACGGTGACCGGCAGCAGGTCGTACTGGTCGGCGAACTCGAGGACGTTCTCGTCGCTGTACGCGAAGTCGAGGAAGTCGCCGATCTGCTTGCGGTGGCCGTTCTGCTTGAAGCCCATCATCCAGTCGGCGACGCCCATGCTGGAATCCGGCTTGCCGTTCGGTCCGGGCAGCGGCACCATGCCGACCTTGACGCCCTTCTTCTCGGCCTGCTGGAGAAGGGAGGGGTGGCCGTTGAGCATGCCGACCTCACCGTCCGCGAACGCGGTGAAGGCGGGCTTCCTGTTGAGCTTGGCGGGGGCGACGGGGCCGGTCAGCCCCTTCCCGACGAGATCGTCCTTCAGCCAGTCGAAGGCCTTGACGTTCTGCTCGGAGTCGATCTGGTACGTCCCGACCGCGTCGGTGTAACCACCACCGGCGCTGAGCATCCACATCATGGTCTCGGCCTGGGCCTCCTCGTTGCCGAGCGGCAGCGCGAACGGGTACTTCACACCGCGCTGCTTGAGCGCGGCGGCCGCGCTCTCGATCTCGCCCCACGTCTTCGGGGGCTCCAGGCCGGCCCGGGTGAAGAGCGTCTCGTTGTAGAAGAGCAGGCGGGTGCTGGCCACGAACGGCAGGCCGTACGGCACGCGGTTGACCTCGCCCGCGTCGGCGAGCGGGGCGAGGAAGTTGGCCTGTACGGGGATGGAGAGCAGGTCGTCGACGGAGTAGAGCTGGTCCTGGGCCGCGTAGTCGGCGTACGCACCGATCTGGGCGATGTCGGGGGCCTTGCCCGCCGCGACCATCTCGGCGACCTTCCGGTCGACGTCCTTCCAGTCGTAGACCGTGACGTCGATCTTGACGCCCTGGTTCTTGGCCTCGAAAGCGGTGGCGACGCCGTCCCAGTACCGCTTGGTGCTGTCGCCGCCTTCCGGGTCGTAGTCCGCCGCGACGAGCTTGAGGGTGACCTCACCCTCGGAGCCGCTGCTCCCGCACCCCGACAGAGCCACTGTCATGCCGAGTGCGGCGACTGTCGCGGTCAAACCCAAGAAGCGCCGGTGCACAGCCCTGTCCCACCCTGATTCATCAATTTGTTGTCCGACATGCGTGTGAGCTGCGATTTTCTCCTATTCCGCGCCGGGAGGTCTACACCACCCGGATATCGCTTCTGCAACACCTGCGCGCACGGCGGACGGCAGAACGAATGCAAGTGGACTAGACCTTTCCACGGTTGACGCGCGAGACTGTGTCCGTGAAACACGTCATCGCCCTCGATGTGGGCGGCACCGGGATGAAGGCCGCACTGGTCGGCGCGGACGGCACGCTGTTGCACGAGGCCCGCCGGGCCACCGGCAGGGAGCGGGGGCCCGAGGCCGTCGTCGAGTCGATCACCGGCTTCGCCGCGTGCTGCGCGCGTACGGCGAGGAGCGGTACGGGGAGAGCGCCTCGGCCGCCGGCGTGGCCGTGCCCGGCATCGTCGACGCCGAGAACGGGGTCGCGGTGTACGCCGCCAACCTCGGCTGGCGCGACGTCCCCCTGCGCGAGCTCCTCGGCGAGAAGCTGCGCGGGGTGCCGGTCGCCCTCGGCCACGACGTCCGCACCGGCGGCCTCGCCGAAGGGCGCATCGGGGCGGGCCGGGACGCGGACCGCTTCCTGTTCGTGCCGCTCGGCACCGGGATCGCCGGCGCCATCGGCATCAACGGCGTCATCGAGGCCGGAGCCCACGGCTGCGCCGGCGAGATCGGCCACATCGTCGTACGCCCCGGCGGCCCCCCGTGCGGCTGCGGCCAGCGCGGCTGCCTGGAGCGCCTGGCCTCCGCCTCCGCCGTGTCCGCCGCCTGGGCCGCCGCCTCCGGCGACGCGGACGCCGACGCCGCGGACTGCGCGAAGGCCGTCGAGTCGGGCGACCCGCGGGCCCGGGAGGTGTGGCTCGAAGCCGTCGGCGCGCTCGCCGACGGACTGGTCACCGCGCTCACCCTCCTGGACCCCCGCACGCTGATCATCGGTGGCGGACTGGCCGAGGCCGGGGAAACCTTGTTCACACCACTACGGGCGGCCGTCGCGGAACGCGTCACGTTCCAGAAGCTGCCCCTGATCGTTCCGGCGGCCCTCGGGGACACCGCCGGGTGCCTGGGCGCGGGGCTCCTCGCCTGGGACCTTCTCGCCACGGAAGCCCCAGCAATCACAGAAGCCACGGAGGTATCCGCCTGATGGCCGGACGCGCTGCAACCAAGGTTCTCTCCGGCGCCCGGGTGGTGCTGCCGACCGGAACCGTCGAGAACGGCCGGGTCATCGTCGAGGGCGGCCGCATCGCCGGCTCCGCCCCGGCGGACGCCCCCTCCCTGGACCTCTCCGGCCACTGGATCGTGCCCGGCTTCGTCGACATGCACGTGCACGGCGGCGGCGGCGCGTCCTTCACCTCCGGCACCGCCGACGAGGTGCTCAAGGGCGTACGGACGCACCGCGAGCACGGCACGACGACCATCGCCGCGTCCCTGGTGACCGGCGAGATGGACGTACTCGCCCGGCAGGCCGCGCTGCTCTCCGAGCTGGTCGAGCAGGGCGACCTGGCCGGCCTCCACTTCGAGGGCCCGTTCATCTCGCCGTGCCGCAAGGGCGCGCACAGCGAGGACCTGCTGCGTGACGCCGACCCGGCGGAGGTCCGCAAGCTGATCGACGCCGCGCACGCGCACGGCGAAGATGGTCACGCTGGCGACCGAGCTGCCCGGCGGCATCGACTCGGTGCGGCTGCTCGCCGAACACGGCGTCATCGCCGCGATCGGCCACACGGACGCGACGTACGAGCAGACCGCCGAGGCCATCGACGCGGGCGCCACCGTCGCCACGCACCTCTACAACGCGATGCCCGCCCTCGGCCACCGCGTGCCCGGCCCGATCGCCGCGCTCCTGGAGGACGAGCGGGTCACGATCGAGCTGATCAACGACGGCACGCACCTGCACCCGGCCGCGCTGGAGCTGGCGTACCACCGGGCGGGCGCGGACCGGGTCGCGTTCATCACCGACGCGATGGACGCGGCGGGCTTCGGCGACGGCACGTACCTGCTCGGCCCGCTGGAGGTCGAGGTCAGGGACGGTGTCGCGCGCCTGGCGGAAGGCGGCTCGATCGCCGGCTCCACGCTCACCCTCGACACCGCCTTCAAGCGCGCGGTGACCGTCGACCGGCTGCCCGTCGAGGACGTCGTGCGGTCCGTCTCCGCCAACCCCGCCCGCCTGCTCGGCGTCGACGACAGGGTCGGCTCGCTGGAGCCGGGCAAGGACGCGGACCTGGTGGTGCTGGACGCGGACTTCACGCTCAGGGGCGTGATGCGCAAGGGCGCCTGGGTGATTGAGCCGTAAGTCCCAAGCCGCCCCAACTGGGTTGATTTCTACCCCAGTTGATATCAAAGCGACATGGAGCGGTTGGCCCCGGACCCTGGGCCAACCGCTTTCTTTTTGGCATGATCACCCCGACGCCACGCACACGGTAAGCGTTTTCCACGGGGCACAGGGGGTGACGCGGATGATCCTGACGGTCACGCTGAACACCGCGCTCGACATCACCTACCGCGTCCCCGCGCTCATTCCGCACGCCTCCCACCGCGTGAGCGACGTCGCCGAACGCCCCGGCGGCAAGGGGATCAACGTGGCGCGCGTACTGGCGGCCCTCGGCCACGACACGGTCGTGACGGGCTTCGCCGGCGGCTCCTCCGGCGCCGTGCTGCGCGACCTGCTCGGCCCCCCTCGCCCCCGTCGACGCGCTCGTCCCCACCGCCGGCGGCTAGCCCGCACCGTCGCCGTCGTCGACACCGCCACCGGCGACACGACCCAGCTCAACGAGCCGGGCCCGGTCATCACCCCCGGGGAGTGGGCCGCTTTCCTCTCCTCGTACGGCGAACTCCTGCGCGGCGCCCGGGCGGTGGCCCTCTGCGGCAGCCTGCCCCCCGGCGTCCACGTCGGCGCGTACGCCGAGCTGATCCGGCGTGCCCGCACCGCCGGCGTCCCCGTGCTCCTGGACACCAGCGGCGAACCGCTGCGCCGGGGCCTCGTACGCGGCGCCCTCGCCCTCGTACGCGTAACCGGCGACCCAGGTGATGTC
>RHMC01000134.1 GCA_003719395.1 Streptomyces altiplanensis | reverse complement strand
GTCCGGCGAGGGGTCCGGTGGGGGAGCGGGCGAGAGGCCGGGGCGGGGGCGCCGGGGAACGGATCCCGGAGGTTCGCGGTTTCGCGTGGTGCATGGCGGAGGACTCGCCCGGGAATCGCCGAAGGGCGAGGGCAAGGCGCTCGCGGTCCCGGGTGCCCAGGGCCTCGCACGATTCGCTGGTGCTCTCGGTGGGGCGGCCCGACGCGGTGCGGGCGGTCGAGGAGTCGAGCCGCGGCCGGGTGCCCGAGCTGGCCCCGATACGGGTCGGCCGTATGGCCGCGTCGCCCTTCGCCTTCCTGCGGGGCGCGGCCGGGCTGATGGCGCACGACTTGGTGGGTACGCCCGTCACCGGAGTGGGCGCGCAGATCTGTGGCGACGCGCATGCGGCGAACTTCGGCCTCTACGGCGATGTGCGCGGCCGTCTGGTCATGGACCTGAACGACTTCGACGAGACCGTCGTCGGTCCGTGGGAGTGGGACGTCAAGCGGCTCGCGGCCTCGCTGGTACTGGCGGGACGCCAGGCCGGAGCCGGCGAGGACGTCTGCCGGCAAGCGGCGTTCGACTCGGTCGGGGCGTATCGGCGGACGATGCGGCTGCTGGCCAGGATGCCGGTGCTGGACGCGTGGAACGCGATCGCGGACGAGGAGCTCGTCTCGCACGCGGACGCGCGGGACCTGGCCGGCACTCTGGAGCGGGTCGCTCAGAAGGCCCGTAACAACACCAGTGCGCGCTTCGCCGCCAAGGCGACGGCCGAGCGGCCCGGCGGGATGCGGCGCTTCGTGGACGCGCTGCCGGTGCTGCGGCGGGTGGCGGACGCGGAGGCCGCCGCGGTCGCTTCGGCGCTCGGCGGGTACCTGGAGACGCTTCCGGAGGACCGGTTGCCGTTGCTCGCGCGGTACGCGATCCACGATGTGGCGTTCCGGGTGGTCGGCACCGGCAGCGTCGGTACGCGGTCGTATGTGGTGCTGCTCCTCGACCACCGGAGCCAGCCGCTGGTGCTCCAGGTGAAGGAGGCGCGTGCTTCGGCGCTGGCGCCCTCTCTGCCGGCGGCCGGGTTCCGGGCGCCGGAGGCCGGGCACGAAGGAAGGCGGGTGGTGCTCGGGCAGAAGCGGATGCAAGTGGTCAGCGACACTCTGCTGGGCTGGGCCGAAGTGGACGGCCGGCCCTTCCAGGTGCGGCAGTTCAGGAACCGCAAGGGCAGCGTCGACCCGACGGCGCTCGAGCCCGGCCAGCTGGACGACTACGGGCGGATGACCGGGGCGCTGCTGGCGCGGGCCCACGCGCACAGCGTCGACCCGCGGCTGCTCGCCGGGTACTGCGGGAAGAACGAGGAGTTCGACGAGGCGGTGGCGCGCTTCGCGGTGACGTACGCGGACCGTACGGAAGCGGATCACGGTGACCTGGTGGCGGCGGTCAAGAGCGGGCGAATAGCCGCCGAGCCGGGGGTGTGACCGCGGGGGTGTGACCGCGCGCCCCGGCCGCCCGTACGCTGGGCAGGTGACTCAGGAAGCTCCCGGGGAGCCGACGCCCCGGAACGACGACGCGCAGGACCCGCAGGCGGCCGGGCACGAGGCCGCCGGTCAGGAGGCCGCCGGGCCGGCGGGCGGTGAGGAGGCCGCTGGGCAGGCCGGCGGCGAGGGCGCTGATCAGAACACGGGGCCGGGCCAGGACCAGGACCAGGCCTCGGAGCGGCCGGAGGCGCGGCTGGAGAAGGCCGTGCGCGTTGCCGAGCAGGCACTGATCGAGTTCGAGATCGCGGTGGAGACCTTCCGGGTCGAGGTGGAGAACTTCTCCCGCCTCCACCACCAGAAGCTCGGCCCGATGTACGCGCGCCTCGACGAGCTGGACGCCCGGATCGCGGAGGCCACGGCCGCCCGTACCGGCGATCCGGAAGACCGCCGCAGGGCGGAAGAGGCGCGGGCCATGGTCATGCCGATGCCCGGCGTCGACGAGCTGTTCCACGACTGGATGGACTCGGACGGCCTCTCGCCGGAGGCGTCGGCGATGCTCACCGAGCAGACCGTGCAGCCTCCCAAGCGGGTCAGGCCGAGCGAAGAGGCGCGCAGGCTCTACCGCGAGCTGGCCCGCAAGGCGCACCCGGACCTGGCGCAGGACGAGGCGGAGCGGAGCCGCAGGGACGAGTTCATCGCGCGGGTCAACGCGGCGTACGGGCGTGGGGACGTGGACCAGCTGCGGGTGCTCGCCGACGAGTGGGCCGCGGGCCCGGTGCCCGTGGAGCAGCAGCCGGAGCGCGATGAGCTCTACGCCCGGCTGGAGTGGCTCTCGCGGCGCAAGGAGCTGCTGTCCGTGATCGCCAAGGAGCTGGAGGACAGCGCCATCGGTTCGATGCTGCGGATGGCGCCCGACGATCCGGACCGGCTGCTGGAGGAGATCGCGGAACAGCTGCTCGCGCGGGTCGCCGAACGCGAGACGGACCTTGCGAAACTGGTGCAGTAGTAGGTTGCACTGCCGGGCGAGCTCCGCTCCCCGCTGAGTGACGAGCACGACGAGCACGACGAGAACACTGTGTACGTACGAGAGAAGGCATGACTCATGAACTTCGCCCCGCTCCCCTCCGTCGACGTGGCGTCGGTGCCGGCCGACGGTCTCGTGCTGGACGTACGGGAGAACGACGAGTGGGCAGCCGGTCATGTCGAGGGCGCGCTGCACATTCCGATGAGTGACTTCGTGAGCCGCTTCGGTGAGCTCACCGAAGCGGCGGAGGACGGCCGGCGGGTGCATGTGATGTGCCGGGTCGGCGGCCGTTCCGCACAGGTCACGCAGTATCTGGTGCAGCAGGGTGTGGACGCGGTGAACATCGACGGCGGGATGCTCGCCTGGGACGGTGCCGGACGTCCGATGGTCACCGACAACGGAAGCCCGGCCTTCGTCCTCTGACGTCGCCCCTCGGCCGTCGCAGTCCTCCCTTCGCAGCCGGCTCAGTCGCGCCTCAGCGGTCGAAGTCCAGTTCCACTTCCGGTGACGCCGGGTGCGACTGGCAGGCCAGCACGTAGCCCGCTTCGGTCTCCTCCGGCTCCAGCGCGTAGTTGCGGTCCATCCGCACCTCGCCGGAGACCAGGAAGGCCCGGCACGTCCCGCAGACGCCGCCCTTGCAGGCGTACGGCGCGTCCGCGCGGCTGCGCAACACCGTCTCCAGCAGCGATTCGCCGTCCCGCACCGGCCAGTTGCCCGACCGGCCGTCGAGGGTGGCGGTGAGGGTGGCGGTGAGGGCGCTGCTCGTGGACGCGGCTGGTGACGTACTGCTCGCGACCGTCTCCGTCCCGCCCTCGGCGTCGACGTGGAAGATCTCTTCGTGGATGCGGTTCCTGGCCACCCCCAGGCCGCGCAGTGCGCGCTCGGAGCTCTGGACGAGACCGAAGGGTCCGCACAGGAACCAGCCGTCCACATCCGCCACCGGCAGCAGCGCGGGCAGCAGCCCTGACAGCCGGTCCTCGTCGAGGCGGCCCGGCCCCAGCCCCGCCTGCTGCTCCTCCCGGGAGAGCGCGGTGACCAGCTGGAAACGGTCGGGGTAGCGGTCCTTGAGGTCGGCCACTTCGTCCAGGAACATCGTCGAAGCCGCGGTGCGGTCGCTGCGGATCAGACAGAAACGGGCGCCGGGCTCCCGTGCCAGCAGTGTCGCCGCGATCGACAGCACCGGCGTGATGCCGCTGCCGCCCACGATCGCCGCGAAGCGGCCCGGGCGGGGCTTCAGGACGAACCGGCCCGTGGGGGCCATGGCCTCGACCGTGTCGCCGACGGCCAGTTCCTTGAGGGCGTACGTCGAGAAGTCGCCGCCGTCGACCAGCCGGATGCCCACCCGGAGGACCGGAGCCAGCGGCTCTTCGGTGGCCGGGGCGCAGATCGAGTACGTACGCCGGATCTCCTCCCCGGCCACCACGCGGCGCAGCGCGATGTGCTGGCCCGGTGTGTGCCGGAAGGTCTCGCGGAGCTCGGGCGGCACGTCGAGGGTGACGGCCACGGAGTCGTCGGTGAGCCGCTCGACCTCGCGGACCCGGAGCGGATGGAACCCAGCCCGTCCGGCGTCTGAGGACAACATCTACAACTCCTTGAAGTGGTCGAACGGTTCGCGGCAGGACACGCAGCGGCGCAGTGCCTTGCACGCGGTGGAGGAGAACCGGCTGAGCAGCTCGGTGTCCGTGGAGCCGCAGTGCGGGCAGCGCACCGACAGGGTGAGCGGAACGGGCCCGCCGCCGGTGGGCTGCGGGCGCGGCGGGGCTATGCCGAACTCCGCGAGCTTGCGCCGGCCCTCCGCGCTGATGTCGTCCGTCGACCAGGCCGGGGACAGGACCGTGCGGACCGAGACCTCCGGTATGCCGTGCTCGTGCAGCACGCGCTCGATGTCCGAGGACATCGCCTCGATCGCGGGGCAGCCGGTGTACGTCGGGGTCAGCTCGACCTCGACCCGGCCGGCCCGAAGACGTGGACGGCGCGCAGGACGCCCAGCTCCTCCAGGGTGAGCACCGGAAGCTCCGGGTCGGGGACCGAGCCCGCGAGCCGGCGCAGCTCGGCTTCCAGGAGCGTCTCGGTCACCATGTCGCCCCCGGGTGGCTGCGGTGCAGGTGCTGCATCTCGGCGAGCATCCGCCCGAACGGCTCGGTGTGCAGCCCCTGCCGTCCCGCTCCCGCCGCCCAGGCGCGCTGCGCGGTCCGTCGGGCACGGTCAGCGTCGCCTGCCCCAGCACGGCGCCGACCGACTCCCGCCAGTCGTCCTCCAGCTTCTGCCAGTCGGCGTCGACGCCCTCGACGGGCTGGAACATCTCGCCGGTGAACCGCCACAGCGCGTCGCAGCCCCGCTGCATCCGCTTGTGGCTCTCGTCGGTGCCGTCGCCCAGGCGCAGCGTCCAGTGCTCGGCGTGGTCCCGGTGGTAGGCGACCTCCTTGACGGCCTTCGCCGCCAGCGGCGCGAACTCGCCGTCCCCGGACGCCAGCTGCCCGTACAGCAGCTCCTGGCAGGTGGAGAAGTAGAGCTGGCGGGCGATGGTCTGCGCGAAGTCGCCGTTGGGCTGTTCGACGAGCTGGAGGTTGCGGAAGGCCCGTTCCTCGCGGAGGTACGCCAGCTCGTCCTCGTCACCGACGAGGGAGAGCAAGAACCGGGCCTGCCCCAGGAGGTCCAGCGCGATGTTCGCGAGGGCCACCTCCTCTTCCAGTACGGGGGCGTGTCCCGCCCACTCCCCCAGCCGGTGCGAGAGCACCAGCGCGTCGTCGCCCAGGGCGAGAGCCGCGGGTGCGAGCGCGGCGGTCACAGATGCTCGGTTCACAGATGCCGCACCCCTTCCGGGATCTCGTAGAACGTCGGGTGCCGGTAGGGCTTGTCCGCGGCCGGTTCGAAAAAGGGGTCCTTCTCGTCGGGTGAGGACGCGGTGATCGCCGACGACGGCACGACCCACAGCGAGACACCTTCCGACCTGCGGGTGTAGAGGTCGCGGGCATTGCGCAGCGCCATCTCCGCGTCCGGTGCGTGCAGGCTGCCGGCGTGGGTGTGGGACAGTCCGCGGCGCGAGCGCACGAACACCTCCCACAGCGGCCAGTCGGAACTCGTCATGCTGCTGCCTCCCCGTGCTTCGCGGCGTACGCGCTCGCCGCGTCCCTGACCCAGGCACCCTCTTCGTGTGCCTGGCGCCGCTGCGTGATCCGCTGCTCGTTGCACGGACCGTTGCCCTTCAGTACGTCCCAGAACTCGTCCCAGTCGATCGCGCCGAAGTCGTACTGCCCACGCTCCTCGTTCCACCGCAGGTCCGGGTCGGGGAGGGTGAGGCCGAGCGCCTCGGCCTGCGGGGCGGCGATGTCGACGAAGCGCTGGCGCAGCTCGTCGTTCGAGTGCCGCTTGATCTTCCAGGCCATGGACTGCGCCGAGTGCGCCGACTCGTCGTCCGGCGGGCCGAACATCATCAGCGACGGCCACCACCAGCGGTCCACCGCGTCCTGCGCCATCGCGTGCTGCTCCGGCGTCCCCCGGCTGAGGGTGAGCAGCAGCTCGTACCCCTGTCGCTGGTGGAAGGACTCCTCCTTGCAGATCCGGATCATCGCGCGGGCGTACGGACCGTACGAGCAGCGGCACAGCGGCACCTGGTTGGTGATCGCGGCGCCGTCCACCAGCCAGCCGATCGCACCGACGTCGGCCCAGGTCAGGGTGGGGTAGTTGAAGATCGACGAGTATTTCTGGCGACCGGAGTGGAGCTTGTCGAGCAGCTCTTCGCGGCTGGTGCCCAGGGTCTCGGCGGCGCTGTAGAGGTAGAGCCCGTGTCCTGCCTCGTCCTGCACCTTGGCCATCAGGATGGCTTTGCGGCGCAGCGAGGGGGCGCGGGTGATCCAGTTGGCTTCCGGCTGCATGCCGATGATTTCCGAGTGGGCGTGCTGCGCCATCTGCCGGACCAGCGAGGCCCGGTAGGAGTCGGGCATCCAGTCCCGCGGCTCGATGCGCTCGTCCGCGGCCACCGCGGTGTCGAACGCCGCTTCGTACGCCGCTGTCCGCTCCGCCTGTCCGGCCTGCGTCCCAGTCGTCGTACGGTGCGCAGCTGCTGTAGCCATCCGAGCCCCCTGCCGTCCCTGCCGGGTCCCGGCCGGTCTTCCGAAGGACGACCAGCCGACCGACCGATCGTTCGGTTCGATGACTTCAATGGTGAGTCGACGGCCCGTAGGGTGTCAACCCTGTGGATAACTGCTGTGGGCCGATGGGGATCGGGGCGGGATGGATTCGTACGACGACAGGGGTGTGATCGCCGGGCGGGACGCGGCCTCCGCCCCGGGCGCCCCGGACGTTCCCGGGGCCGCGACGGCCTCGGAGGGCGTGACGCCGCCGGATCTCGCGGGAGCTCCGGAAGGCACTCGTAGCCTCGACGCCTCGGGCCCCGGTGCCTCGGGCCCCGGTGCCTCGGGCCCCGGTGCCTCGGGCCCCGGTGCGGCGGGCGGTATCGCGGCGCTCTCCCTCCCGTACCAGCTCGTGGCCGCTCTCGCGCTCGCCGTGGTCGGAGTGGTCGCCTGTGTGCACCTGGGGATGGTTTTCCTGCACGTCGCGCCGTCCAACACCCTCACCAAGCAGAACGGCGAGGCGGTCGACGACTGGGTCTACCCCGAGTTCGAGCAGAACTGGAAGCTGTTCGCGCCCAATCCGCTCCAGCAGAACATCTCCGTGCAGGTGCGGGCGCAGGTCCGTACGGCAGACGGGCAGGGGAAGACCAGCGACTGGATCGACCTCACCGCCCAGGACGGCGAAGCGATCCGCGGCAACCTGCTGCCGAGCCACACGGTCCAGAACGCGCTGCGGCGCAGCTGGGACTTCTACACCGCCACGCACGACAACGCGAACAAGCCGAACGGTCTGCGCGGTGCCCTCTCCGAGCGCTACGTCCGCCGCACCGTCATGCTGCGCCTCGACGGGCAGGACCTGGGCGGCGAGGTCGAGCGGATACAGGTCAGGTCGGAGACGGTGTGGGTGAAGGCCCCGCCGTGGAGCGAGGAGAAGACGAACACGCGGCCGGCCCACCGGGTCCTGCCGTGGTGGCCGGTGACCGGGGCGGATCTCCCCGAGGGCGTGCGGCACGCATCGGGGGCGGCCCGGTGAGCTCGTCCGTTCCCCCTTCCGCCGACGCCCCCGCCGGCAGCCCTGCCCGTACTTCGGCCCGCACTCCTGCCCGCACCCCGGGCCGTTTCTCCGGCCGCGCTCCCGTCCGTGGGCTCGCCCGCGCCGTCCAGCGCGTCACCTCCACCGCCCTCGGGCCGTACCAGAGTGCCGTCGTCCGGATCGGGTTCTCGCTGACCTGGCTGTTCTTCCTGCTCTGCGAATACCCGCACCGTCACGAGCTGTACGGGCCCGGCGGGCCGTGGAGCTGGGGCATGGCCCGGCAGCTGATAGCGGACAACCACGCGTTCACCGCGCTGATGTGGTCGCAGAACCCGGTCTGGTTCGAGATCGTCTACGGGCTCGCGGTCGTGTCCGCGGCACTGCTGATGCTGGGCTGGCGGACCCGGACCATGTCCGTCCTTTTCATGATCGGCGTGCTGTCGCTGCAGAACCGCAGCATCTTCATGGGCGACGGCGGCGACAACGTCATTCACCTGATGGCGATCTACCTGGTGCTGACGCGGTGCGGGCAGGTGTGGTCGCTGGACGCGCGGCGCGACCCCTCGCGCGCCGACCAGGTGGGGCCCGCCCTGTGGGGTGCGCTCGGCGCCTGCCTCACCGCGCTGACGTTCATGGGCCGGCTCGGCGGCGGCTGGCTGCTGATCTTCTGGGGCCTGTGGGCGGTGCACGCGCTGTGGTGGGCCGCAGGCCGCTACGCGCCCGGGCAGCCGCGCGCACTGCTGGACGTCATCGCCAACCTCACGCACAACGCGGGCCTCCTCGTGATCATGGCGGAGGTCTGTCTCGTCTACGCCACCGCCGGCTGGTACAAGATCCAAGGCTCGCGCTGGCAGGACGGCACCGCGCTCTACTACCCGCTGCACCTGGACTACTTCTCGCCCTGGCCCGCGCTTTCGGAGCTGCTCGCCTCCCATGGCGTGATCGTGATGCTGCTGACGTACGGGACGGTGGCCGTGCAGGTCGCCTTCCCCTTCACGCTCCTGAACCGGCGGGTCAAGAACGTCCTGCTCGCCGTCATGATCGCTGAGCATGCGGCGATCGCCGTGGTGCTCGGCCTGCCCTTCTTCTCGCTCGCGATGATCGCCGCCGACGCGGTCTTCCTGCCGACCGGCTTCCTGCGGCGCACCGGCCGGTGGGCGGCGCGCGGGCGTGACCGGGTGCGCGCCAGGGTGCGGCGGCGCCCGGAAGCGCGGGCGACGCCGCAGGAGCGTCCGCGGCACGAGGAGCAGGACCGTACGCCTCGTCGAGTGACGGTCCCGGCCGCGGGTCCCCCGTAGGCTGAGGCCATGACTGAGGACGTGGCCGAGGCCGTGGTGCGGCAGTGGCGTGAGGCTGCCCCGAGCGCTGTTCTGCTCGACGGGTTCCATGCTCTGAAGCACGCGCTCCGCTTCGGCGCGGAGGTACGGCTGACGGTCGCGAGCGACCGGAAGGCCGTGCTGGCGCTCGCGCGGGAGCTCGCCGACGACCTGTCGGACGTGCTCGCCGAGTCCGTCGTCGAAATTCCGGCGCACGCCCTGCGCGAGCTGGTTCCCAGGGCCCACACGACAGCGGTGGCCGCGCTGGCGGTGCGGCGCGGCGCTCGCGCGAACGCGGACAGGCTGGTCCGGCTGCCCCGGCCGGCCCCGGTCGTCGTGCTGGACAACCCCCGTAACCTCGGCAACGTCGGAGCGGTGGTCCGGCTGGCTGCCGGATTCGGTGCCACGGGCGTCGTCACGACCGGTGACATGGACCCCTGGCACCCCAACGTCGTGCGGGCGGGCGCCGGGCTCCACTACGCCACGGCCGTCGAGCGCAGGAGTCTTGACGCCTTGCCTCCGGGGCCGCTGTACGTACTGGACCCGGAGGGCGAGGACATCAGGTCGGTCAAGATCCCTGACGACGCGCTCGTCGCGTTCGGCTCGGAGCGCCACGGGATCTCACCGGAGTTGCGCGCCCGGGCGACCAGGCTGGTGGCCCTTCCCATGAGGCCGCAGGTCTCCAGCTACAACCTGGCGACCAGTGTGGCCATGGCGCTGTTCCACTGGGGCGGCCCGCCGCGCCCCGCGTAAGCGAGCACGAAACGGCAGGCCCGGGGCCGGCGGAAAGCCGCAGGGGGCTACGCCTGGCGGCGCACCTCGACCGTCCGGAAGCGGTTGGCCACGAACGCCGCGTCGCACAGGGCCGCGTTGGCCGCGGGGTTGCCGCCCGAGCCGTGGAAGTCGGAGAAGGCCGCGGTCTGGTTGACGTAGACGCCGCCCGTCAGGTTCAGGGACAGCTGGGCGGACTCCTCCAGACAGACCTCTTCGACGGCGCTTTCGGTCTCCTGCGACGTCGTGTACGCGCCCACCGTCATCGCGCCCTTCTCGCGGACCGTACGGCGCAGCAGTTCCAGGGCGTCCGCGGTGGAGCCGACCGCGACCGCGAAGGAGACCGGGCCGAAGCACTCGGACATGTACGCCGCTTCCGCGTCCGGCTTCGCACCGTCGAGCTTGACCATGAGCGGCGTGCGGACGGTCGCGTCCGGGAAGTCCGGGTGGGTGATCTCCTTCGAGGGGAGGGCCACTTCGCCCAGGTCGGAGGCCGCTTCGAGGCGGGCCTTCACGTCCGGGTTGACCAGCGCGCCCAGCAGCGCGTTCGCGCGGGCGTCGTCACCGAGGAGGCCCGCGACCGAGGCCGCGAGGTCGGTGACCACCTCGTCGTACGACTTCGGTCCGGCGTCCGTCGCGATGCCGTCCCTGGGGATGAGCAGGTTCTGCGGGGTCGTGCACATCTGGCCGCTGTAGAGGGACAGGGAGAACGCCAGGTTGGACAGCATTCCCTTGTAGTCGTCGGTGGAGTCGATGACGACCGTGTTGACGCCGGCCTTCTCCGTGTAGACCTGTGCCTGGCGGGCGTTCGCCTCCAGCCAGTCGCCGAAGGCGGTGGATCCCGTGTAGTCGATGATCCGGATCTCGGGGCGGGTCGCGAGGGTCTTGGCGATGCCCTCGCCGGGCCGCTCGGCCGCCAGCGCCACCAGGTTCGGGTCGAAACCGGCTTCGGCGAGGACCTCGCGGGCGACCCGCACCGTGAGGGCCAGGGGGAGGACCGCGCGGGGGTGCGGCTTGACCAGGACCGGGTTTCCGGTGGCGAGGGAGGCGAAGAGGCCCGGGTAGCCGTTCCAGGTGGGGAAGGTGTTGCAGCCGATCAGCAGCGCGATGCCGCGCGGGACCGTGGTGAAGGTCTTGTTCAGGCTGAGCGGGTCGCGCTTGCCCTGCGGCTTGGACCAGTCGGCCGCGGCGGGGGTGCGGGTCTGCTCGGCGTACGCGTACGCCACGGCCTCCAGGCCGCGGTCCTGCGCGTGCGGGCCGCCCGCCTGGAACGCCATCATGAAGGCCTGGCCGCTGGTGTGCATGACCGCATGGGCGAACTCGTGCGTGCGGGCGCTGATGCGCGACAGGATTTCGAGGCAGACCAGGGCGCGGCTCTCCGGGCCCGCGTCCCGCCACGCGCCCATGCCGGCCCGCATCGCCGGCAGCAGGACGTCGATGTCCGCGTGCGGGTACTCGATGCCCAGGTGCGGTCCGTACGGCGAGACCTCGGCGCCCGTCCAGCCGTCGGTGCCCGGCTGGTCGAGCTCGAAGCGGCTGCCCTGAAGGGCCTGGAAGGCCGCGAGGCCCTCGGCGGCGCTCAGGCTGCCGTTCTCGCCGTACGCCTTGGGGTGCTCGGGGTGCGGGGACCAGTACGCTCGCGTGCGGATCACGTCGAGCGCCTGGTCGAGCGTGGTCCGGTGGGTCTCGGACAGCTGGGAAGTGGTGAGTTCGGCGGCCACGGCGGACCAACTCCTCGTCGAGCTGGGCAGGGACAGGCGGACACGAGATACAGTAACCGAACGATCGGTCGGGACAAGAGGGCCCGGTAAAACCTGTGGACAACTCGTACGGGAGGATCGGGGTCATGACAGCTATCGATCGAGCCCGCACCGTCGCCGTCGTGGGCACCGGCACCATGGGGCAGGGCATCGCCCAGGTCGCCCTCCTCGCCGGCCACCCGGTGCGTCTCCACGACGCCGCGGCCGGACGTGCCCAGGAGGCCGCCGAGACCGTCGGAGCGCGCCTGGACCGGCTCGTCGAGAAGGGCCGGCTGGAGCGGAGCGCGGCGGACGAGGCCCGCGCCCGGCTGTACGCCGTGGACGATCTCGCCGAGCTCGCCGACGCCGCGCTGGTCGTCGAAGCGGTCGTCGAGCACCTGCCGGTCAAGCAGCAGCTCTTCACCACGCTCGAATCGATCGTCGCCGACGACTGTCTCCTCGCCACCAACACCTCCTCCCTCTCCGTCACGGCCATCGCGGGCGCCTTGAAGAACCCCGGCCGTTTCGTCGGGCTGCACTTCTTCAACCCGGCGCCCCTCCTGCCCCTCGTGGAGGTCGTCAGCGGCTTCGCGACCGACGAAACGAGCGCCACGCGCGCGTGGGCGACCGCGGCCGCCTGGGGCAAGACCCCGGTCCGCTGCGCGGACACCCCCGGTTTCATCGTCAACCGCATCGCCCGCCCCTTCTACGCCGAGGCGTTCGCGGTGTACGAGGAGCAAGGAGCGGACCCGGCCACCATCGACGCCGTACTGCGCGAGTCGGGCGGCTTCAGGATGGGCCCCTTCGAGCTGACCGACCTGATCGGGCAGGACGTCAACGAAGCCGTCAGCCGGTCGGTGTGGGAGTCGTTCTTCCAGAGCCCCAAGTTCGTGCCCTCGCTGGCGCAGCGCCGTCTCGTCGAGTCGGGAAGGCTCGGGCGCAAGTCCGGACACGGATGGTTCCCGTACGGGGACGCGGGGGCGGCGGGACCGGCCCCGCTCACCGCGGGGCCGGAGGACGCTCCCGAAGCCGTCACCGTCGTCGGGGGCCTCGGCCACGCCGATGTCCTCGTCGCGATGATGGAGGAGGCGGGCATCGCCGTGGAGCGGGTCGGGACGGGCGGCCCGTACATCGAGCTGCCGGGCGAAGGGCAGCTCGTACCGGCCGACGGGCGCACCTCCGTCGAGTACGCGGACGTCGTCTACTTCGACCTCGCCCTCGACTACCGCGGCGCCACCCGTATCGCGCTCTCCGCCTCCGAGGACACGTCCGCGCGGGCGGTCGCGGAGGCCACCGGGCTCTTCCAGAGGCTCGGCAAGGACGTCAGCGTCATCGGCGACGTCCCCGGCATGATCGTCGCCCGCACGGTCGCGATGCTCATCGACCTGGCCGCCGACGCCGTCGCGCGCGGTGTCGCCTCGCCCGAGGACATCGACACGGCGATGCGCCTCGGCGTGAACTACCCGCTGGGACCGGTCGAATGGAGCGACGCGCTCGGCCAGGACTGGGCGTACGACCTGCTGAAGAACCTGCACGAGTGCTGCCCGACCGGGCGCTACGCCCCGTCCCTGGCGCTTCACCGGCAGGCGTTCGCCACCAAGGGGGAGAGCGCCTGATGGCCACCGCCAAGCGGGACACGTACACCCCCGAAAGCCTCCTGACGGTGGCCGTCCGGGTCTTCAACGAGCGCGGCTACGACGGCACGTCCATGGAGCACCTCTCCAAGGCCGCCGGCATCTCGAAGTCCTCGATCTACCACCATGTGACGGGCAAGGAGGAGCTGCTCCGGCGCGCCGTCAGCCGCGCGCTCGACGGGCTCTTCGGGATCCTCGACGAACCGGGCGCGGTGCGCGGGCGGGCGATCGAGCAGGTGGAGTACGTCACCCGCCGCACCGTGGAGGTGCTGATGGCCGAGCTGCCGTACGTCACGCTGCTCCTTCGCGTACGCGGCAACACGAAGGCCGAGCGCTGGGCCCTGGAGCGGCGCCGCGAGTTCGACCAGCGGGTGGCCGATCTGATGAAGGCGGCGGCGGCCGACGGGGACCTGCGCACCGACGTGGACATACGCCTGGCGACGCGACTGCTCTTCGGAATGGTCAACTCGCTGGTGGAGTGGTATCGGCCGCAGACGGCCCAGGGGGGCGGCGGGACGGACGGGGAACAGCTCGCCGAGACCGTGGTGCGGCTGGCCTTCGACGGGCTGCGCACCAGTCGCTGAGCCTTTTCACAGCTCCTGGGGCGGCTGAGGAGGCTGGGAAGTCTGCGGCGAGGCGGCCGAGTCGAGGTCCGTCTCCTCGAAGACCAGCAGAGTGCGCGTGCTGAGCACCTCCGGGATCGACTGGATCTTCGTCAGTACGAGCTCGCGCAGCGCTCTGTTGTCCGCCGTGTGCACCAGCAGCAGTACGTCGAAGTCCCCGCTGACCAGTGCGATGTGCGCGGCGCCGGGCAGTTTCTGAAGCCGCTCGCGCACCGTCCGCCAGGAGTTCTGCACGATCTTGAGCGTGATGTACGCCGATGCTCCCTGCCCCGCGCGTTCGTGGTCCACGCGCGCGCTGAAACCGCGGATCACGCCGTCGTCGATGAGGCGGTTGATGCGCGCGTACGCGTTGGCGCGCGACACGTGCACGCGCTCGGCCACGGACCGTATCGACGCGCGGCCGTCCGTTTGGAGCATGCGCAGGATGTCGCGGTCGATGGCGTCGAGCGGGCGCGCGGGAGGCCCCGCTCCCGCGTCGGCCATTTGTTCAGCTGCCATGTCCCCCCGCCTTCCTCTCATGGACGACCTGCGTCCATCCCAGGCTGTGGAGAACCGTTTGTCCACAGGCTGGAGCCGCCTGTAGCCAAATTGCGTCCACGACCGAACAATCGGTAGGTGAGGCACACCACATTCCTGTGCCGTTCTCACCGCTCCCACGAGGAGGTGCACGCGATGAAGAAGAGCACCATGACGGTCCAGGAAATGCCGGGTGCCGCCGCATACAGGCCCACGCCTCCCCCGGCCTGGAAGCCCCGCACGGACCCCGCACCGCTGCTCCCGGACAGCGAGCCGTACCGCGTGCTCGGCACCGACGCCGCCGGCCGGCTCGACGCCGCCCTGATGCGGCGGCTGTACGCGGAACTGGTCCGCGGCCGCAGGTACAACACGCAGGCCACCGCCCTCACCAAGCAGGGCCGCCTCGCCGTCTACCCGTCCAGCACCGGCCAGGAAGCCTGTGAGGTCGCCGCCGCGCTCGTCCTCCAGGAGCAGGACTGGCTCTTCCCCAGCTACCGGGACACCCTGGCCGCCGTGGCGCGCGGGCTCGACCCCGTACAGGCGCTGACGCTGCTGCGCGGCGACTGGCACACCGGGTACGACCCGCGGGAGCACCGCATCGCGCCGCTGTGCACTCCCCTCGCGACCCAGCTGCCGCACGCGGTGGGCCTGGCACACGCCGCGCGCCTCAAGGGCGACGACGTGGTCGCGCTCGCCATGGTCGGTGACGGCGGCACCAGTGAGGGCGACTTCCACGAGGCGCTCAACTTCGCCGCGGTCTGGCAGGCACCGGTCGTCTTCCTCGTGCAGAACAACGGCTTCGCGATCTCCGTGCCGCTCGCCAAGCAGACCGCGGCGCCCTCCCTGGCCCACAAGGCTGTCGGGTACGGCATGCCGGGCCGGCTGGTCGACGGCAACGACGCCGCCGCCGTGCACGAGGTGCTCGCCGAGGCGGTGGAGCGCGCCCGGCGGGGCGGCGGTCCGACGCTGGTCGAGGCGGTCACGTACCGCATCGATGCCCACACGAACGCCGACGACGCGACTCGTTACCGGGGCGAGGCCGAGGTGGAGGCGTGGCGTACGCACGACCCGGTCCAGCTGCTGGAGCGGGAACTCACCCAGCGGGCGATCCTGGACGCGGACGCCGTACGGCAGGCACGTGAGGAGGCCGAGACGATGGCGGCGGACCTGCGTGAGCGCATGAACGCGGATCCGGTGCTCGACCCCATGGACCTCTTCACGCACGTCTACGCCGAGAAGACCGCGCAGTTGAGGGAGCAGGAGGCCCTGTTGCGGGCCGAACTCGACGCGGAGGGCGAGCGATGACGACGGCAGCGAAGACGGGGGCGGCGGTTACGGCGGCCGCCGCGAAAGCCGCGAAGCCCGCGACGATGGCACAGGCCCTCGGGCGGGCGCTGCGCGACGCGATGGCCGAGGACCCGGCCGTCCATGTGATGGGTGAGGACGTCGGCGCGCTCGGCGGTGTCTTCCGGGTCACCGACGGGCTCGTGAAGGAGTTCGGCGAGGACCGGGTCACGGACACACCGCTCGCGGAGGCGGGGATCCTGGGAACGGCCGTCGGCATGGCGATGTACGGGCTGCGGCCGGTCGTCGAGATGCAGTTCGACGCGTTCGCCTACCCGGCGTTCGAGCAGCTCTTCAGCCATGTCGCACGGATGCGCAACCGCACGCGCGGCGCGATGCCGATGCCGATGGTGATCCGGGTGCCGTACGGCGGCGGGATCGGCGGCGTCGAGCACCACAGCGACTCGTCCGAGGCGTACTACATGGCGACTCCGGGGCTCCATGTCGTCACGCCGGCCACGGTCGAGGACGCGTACGGGCTGATGAGGGCCGCGATCGCCTCCGACGACCCGGTGGTCTTCCTGGAGCCGAAGCGGCTCTACTGGTCGAAGGCGGCATGGTCGCCGGACGCGCCGGCCGCCGTCGAGCCGATCGGCCGGGCGGTGGTGCGGCGCTCCGGGCGCAGCGCGACGCTCATCACGTACGGGCCGTCCCTGCCGGTGTGCATGGAGGCGGCGGAGGCGGCCGGGGCGGAGGGCTGGGACCTCGAAGTCGTGGACCTGCGCTCGCTCGTGCCCTTCGACGACACCACGGTGGCTGCTTCGGTACGGCGGACCGGGCGCGCGGTCGTCGTCCACGAGTCCACCGGCTTCGGCGGACCCGGCGGGGAGATCGCCGCCAGGGTGACGGAGCGCTGCTTCCACCACCTGGAGGCGCCGGTGCTGCGGGTCGCCGGATTCGACATCCCGTATCCGCCGCCGATGCTGGAGCGGCACCATCTGCCGGGAGTGGACCGGGTTCTCGACGCGGTCGCGCGGCTTCAGTGGGAGGCGGGCAGCTGATGCCACACGCTTTTGAGATGGCGAGTCTGGAATTCAAGCTGCCCGATCTCGGTGAGGGCCTCACCGAGGCGGAGATCGTGCGCTGGCTGGTGGAGGTGGGCGATGTCGTCGCCGTCGACCAGCCGGTGGTCGAGGTCGAGACGGCCAAGGCGATGGTGGAGGTGCCGTGCCCGTACGGAGGCGTGGTGACCGCCCGCTTCGGCGAGGAGGGGACCGAGCTGCCGGTGGGCTCCCCGCTGTTGACGGTCGCGGTGGGGGCGGCGGCCCCTGACGTCGCGGCGGCCTCCGGCACCGCGGTGGCTGCCGTCTCTCCCGCGGAGGCGGAGTCCTCGGGGAACGTGCTGGTGGGGTACGGCACGGGGGCGGCGGTGGCCCGGCGGCGGCGCATCCGGCCGGTCACGGCTGCCGGGCCGGTGGCGGTGCCGGTCGCTGAGGCCGCGGTGGCCAAGACGGCCAAGACGGCCAAGACGGCCGGGCCGGTGCCGGTGATCTCGCCGCTGGTGCGGCGGCTGGCGCGCGAGAACGGCCTGGACCTGCGGGAACTGAAGGGCACGGGGCCCGACGGTCTGATCCTGCGGTCCGATGTGGAGAGCGCGATCCGCAGCAAGGAGCAGGAGCCTGTGACGGCACCGGCGTCTGTGCCGGCGTCTGTTCCGATGTCTGCGGGGGTTTCCGTCGCCGCCGGAGAGCGTGTCCCGCTGAGGGGGATGCGCGGGGCCGTCGCCGACAAGCTCTCGCGCAGCCGTCGCGAGATTCCGGACGCCACCTGCTGGGTGGACGCGGACGCGACGGAACTCATGGCGGCCCGTGCGGCGATGAACCGGTCGGCCGGGCCACCGGTCTCGGTACTCGCGCTCCTCGCCCGGATCTGTACGGCTGCCCTGGCCCGCTTCCCGGAGCTCAACTCCACCGTGGACATGGCCTCCCGCGAGATCGTGCGTCTTCCCGGTGTGCACCTCGGGTTCGCCGCGCAGACGGAGCGGGGGCTGGTCGTCCCGGTCGTACGGGACGCCCATGCCCGCAACGTGGAGCAACTCGGTGCGGAGATCGCCCGGCTGACGGAGTCGGCCAGGAAGGGGACGCTGGCCCCGGCGGACCTGACCGGCGGCACGTTCACGCTGAACAACTACGGGGTGTTCGGTGTCGACGGCTCCACGCCGATCATCAACCATCCGGAGGCGGCGATGCTCGGGGTCGGCCGGATCGTCCCCAAGCCGTGGGTGCACGAGGGCGAGCTGGCGGTCCGCAAGGTCGTTCAGCTGTCCCTGACCTTCGACCACCGGGTGTGCGACGGCGGCACGGCGGGCGGCTTCCTGCGGTACGTGGCGGACTGCGTGGAGCAGCCGGCACTGTTGCTGCGCACGCTTTAGACCGCTCGGACCGCTGCGCGGGGCGCCGCCCCTACCCGTCTCTTCCCGGAGGGCCGCATACTCGGGGAATGACCACGACCGCGTATGACGCCATCGTGCTGGCCGGAGGCGCCGCGAAGAGGCTGGGCGGGGTGGACAAGCCCGGGGTGCGTGTGGGCGGACGAACCCTGCTCGACCGGGTGCTGGGGGCCTGCCGCGGAGCCGGTACGACCGTCGTCGTCGGCGGGCGGCGGGCCACCGTGCGCCCCGTCGAGTGGGCGCGGGAGGAACCGGCCGGGGGCGGGCCGCTGGCCGCGCTCGACGCCGGAGTGCGGCGTACCACCGCGGACAGCGTTCTCGTGCTCTCCGCCGATCTGCCGTTCATCGGGAGCGGTACGGTTCAGCGGCTCCTGGGGGCTCTGGAGGAGAGCGGGCGGGAAGCCGCCCTGCTGGTGGACGCGGGAGGGCGGGACCAGCCCCTCGTCGCCGCCTACCGCGCCGAACCGCTCCGCCGCGAGCTGGCGCTCCTCGCCACCGAGCACGGCAGTCTCTTCGGCCTGCCGCTCCGGCTGCTCACGGGCGAGCTCGGCCTGACGCGCGTCGCCGCAGGTCCCCTGGACTCCTTCGACTGCGACACCTGGGAAAACATTGCCGCAGCCCGGTCGCGGATCAGGGAGCATGGACACGTGCTGGATGAATGGATGACCGCAGTCAAGGACGAGCTCGGCATCGAACTCGATGTCGACACCGGCCTCCTGCTCGACCTCGCCCGCGACGCCGCGCACGGTGTCGCCCGGCCCGCCGCGCCGCTCACCACCTTCCTGGTCGGTTATGCGGCGGCGAAGGCGGGCGGGGACGGGCCACAGGCCGTTGCCGAAGCGGCTCGCAAGGCCGCGGCTCTCGCCGCCCGTTGGGCGCAGGAGGCCGAGGAAGAGGCGAAGGGGGAGGCCTCGGGGGCCGCCATGGGAGACCGCAGGGAAGACGGCGCGGGGTGAACCAGGAGGATCGCGAGATCGACGAGGCGCTCGCTCTCGTCAGCCGGACACCGGCACCGGCACCGAAGCCGGCACCGAAGCCGGACCGGACGTCGGAGCAGCCGCAGGCATCGGAACAGCGGGAACGGCCGGAGCCGTCCGGGCGGGAGCCCGGGCGGGCCGGCCGCGCGGGCCGGCCCGCCGCCGTGCCCGCGTCCCAC
>RHMC01000133.1 GCA_003719395.1 Streptomyces altiplanensis | reverse complement strand
ACCATGAAAATAAGGTATCAAGTAACCCTCAAGATTTCTGGCGCAGCACACTAGGCGTCGAGGGCGTGATCGGTGACCCGGGCCAGACAGCCGAGGCGTTCGCCGCGCTGCTCGCCGACTGCGACGGGCCCTGGGCCCCGAGCATCCCCTCACCCTGGCAACCCGCACGGAGCTGGCCGACTGGCGCGGCGAGGCAGGCGACCACTCCAAGGCAGTCGCCGACCTCCGCGAACTGCAGGAAGACATGGCCCGAGTACTGGGCCCGCACCATCCGGAGACCCTGCGCACCCGCAGGCTGCTTGCCCAGAAGCTGTACGCAGCGGGCGACACGGCCGCGGCCCTCACGACATACGAGGACCTGATCGCCGTGCACGGCCAAGTGCTGGGCCTGGACCACCCGGACACCCTCCAGCTGCGCAGTGCCCTCGCCGATTGCCGCTCCGACGACGCGGAGGCGGACACGATGATCCGGGTCTATCAAGAGCTGATCGCGGACTATACGCGCGCCCTGGGCCCCGACCATCCCCGTACGCTCGACATGCGCCGCAGCCTGCTCGAATGCCGGGCGGAGGCGGGCGACCCAGCCGGGGCGGCCGCGGAGTGCCGTGAACTGCTCCGTGACTACCAGCGGCTCATGCCGCCCGACCATGTCGAGACCCTTCCCGTCCGCGCCACCTACGCCGAGTTGCTCGCGGACAGCGAAGACTTCGCCGGGTCGGTCACTGCGTATGAGGACCTGCTGCCGGTGGCCCTGCGGATCTGGGGCCCCGACCACTTCGGCTCGCTGATGATCCGCGGCTGCCTGGCCGAGGCGCGGGCCCGGCGCGACCGCGCCTCGGTCGACGGCCTCGTCGCCTTCGCCGCGCTCCTCGATGACTGCCTGCGCGTCCTGGGCCCCGGCCACCACGTCACCGAGGCCACCCGAGCCTTCCGGGAGGCCCTGCGCCAAAGTGGCTCGGCACTCCCGTCCACCACGTACAACAAGCTGCTGGACCAGTACGCGAAAGCCGAGCGCTCCGGTCGCGCGATGCCCACCACCGGGTGATCCCGCCTGCGGAGCTCGGCAGCCGATCTCACTGCGGTTCGGCTCGAACGTGTCTTCGTCGTCCGCCAATGATGTCTGCAAACAGTGGCACCCTCAAGTGATCAACGCACCGCCCACGGGTGATCAGGTGATCGTGGAGGCACAGGTGCGTGACTACGGGTTCTCGTCGGCTGAGCAGGACGAGGTTTGGAGACGCTGGCGCGAGGGGCAGTCGTTCAGCTTGATCGGGCGGGTGCTCGGCACACCGATGCACCACGTCCGCCGGTTCCTGTACCAGAGCGGCGGCGTCCGCCTCCCCCCGCAGCGGCGCTCCGAGCGGCATCTGACCGGCAGCGAGCGCGAGGAGATACCCCGCGGCATCGCCGCCGGAGAATCAGCCCGGCAGTTGGCCAAGCGGCTGGGCAGATCCCCTTCGGCCGTCTCCCGCGAGATTGCCCGCAACGGCGGCCGGGACCGCTACCGAGCCGCGTCCGCCGATGCGGCCGCCTATGAGCGCGGGCGCCGGCCCAAGCAGGTGAAGCTCGTCCTACGGCCCGCTCTGCGCGCCCTGGTGGAAGCCAAGCTGGCAGTGTGCTGGTCGCCCGAACAGATCGCAGGATGGCTGCGACGCCAGTTTCCCGGTGATGCCTCCATGCAGATCTCGCACGAAGCGATCTACCTCTCGCTCTACGACCCTCGCCTGTGCCAGGCGATCGACCGCAGCCCCACCCAGCGACTGCGGTCAGCCAGGCCCATGCGTCGGTCGTCCGAAGATCGCCCGCCGGCCCACCGGGCGGGGCATCATCCGCGGCATGGTGTCCATCACCGCCCGCCCCGCCGAGGCCGAGGACCGCAAGGTTCCTGGACATGGGGAGGGCGACCTCGTGATGGGCACCCGGCCCTCGGCCATCGCCACACTCGTCGAGCGCACCAGCCGCTACACGGCCGTCGTCGCGCTGCCGGACGGCATCAAGGCCGAGCAGGTCACTCCGCCCCTCACCAGGAGTCTCCTCGGCATCCCGCCCCGGCTACGACGAACGCTCACCTGGGACCGGGGCCGGGAGATGGCCGAGCACCAGGCCATCACCGCCGAGACCGGGATGCCGGTCTACCTCTGCAAGCCACGGAGCCCGTGGCAGCGCGGCACCAACGAGAACACCGACCGGCTGCTACGGCAGTACCTCCCCAAGGGCGCGGACCTCCGCATGTTCAGCCAGGCCGACCTGGACGCCATCGCCCACGAGCTCAATCACCGTCCGCGCAAGACCCACGGATACCGCACGCCGGCAGAGGTCTACGCTGACCTTCTGAACAGCGGTGATGCGCTGACCGCTTGAACTCGCCAACCTCTAGTTCGCTGACCAGGGCATCCGAACAAGGCAAGGAGAACTCCACTACTGACACCAAACCGAGAGATCGCGGTCTTGGAAACGCTGTGCAGGGAGATTGAGCCAGACGCGGGGTTTTGCCCAGGGCAAATCAACGCGATGGCTGCGGCCGGAAGTGACAACTGGGCACGCAACGTAGCCTGTTACTGGTGAGTCGGGAATGGCCTGGACCGAACCATTCATGAGGCCGAGCGCACGATCCGTCGCGTGGCTGTAGGTGAAAACGACGGTTCTCGTCCGACGTCTTGACGCGGCATCTGTGACCTCGGACATTGGGAGCGCTCCCAAATCTACTCCCACCGCACGCGCAACTCCCCATGTCCTAGGCCCCGCGCACCTCCCTACTCCCCGCTGGAGGACCCGGCGTGTCGCATCACCAGCCTCCCCATTCCCGTACGGTCTCGGCGTCGCATACGCTTGGCGTCGGGAGCCGCCGCCCTGGCCGCTCTCGCCGGCCTGCTGGCCGGCACGGTGGTCACCTCACCCGCCGCCGCCGTCGAACCGGCCGACGAAGCGCCCGAACTCATTACCAACGGCGACTTCTCCGAAGGCACCGCCCCCTGGTGGTGGACCGACAACAGTCCCGCCGCGGTCGTGGACGGGCGCTGTGCGCGGATGTCCCGGCAGGCACAGCGAACCCGTGGGACGCCATCATCGGGCAGAACGCGCTCGCTCTCGCCGCCGGTGAGGGGTACACGCTCAGCTACACGGCGACCTCGACGGTGCCACTCACCATCCGTACCAACGTGCAGCTGGGGGCCGACCCCTGGACCACGGAGCTCTCCGCGACGCAGCAGGTCGGGGAGAGCGCCGAGCGCGTCAGCCATACCTTCACGGCGGCGGCCGACCACGACGCCGCCCAGCTCGCCTTCCAACTCGGCGGAAGTGACAAGGCGTTCACCTTCTGCGTCGACGAGGTTTCGCTGCGCGGCGGCACCGCACCGCCCCCGTACGAACCGGACACCGGTTCCCCCGTCCGCGTCAACCAAGTCGGCTACCTGACCCACGGCCCGAAGAACGGCACGTACGTCACCGAGGCAACCGAGCCACTTCCCTGGACGCTCAACGCCGTCGACGGGACCCGGCGGGCCAGTGGCACGACCACCCCGGCGGGCATCGACACCACCTCACGGCAGAACGTCCACACCTTCGACTTCGGCGCATTCAGCACCGCCGGACAGGGCTACACCGTCACGATCGCGGGGGACAGGAGCGAGCCGTTCGCCATCGGCGACGACCTCTACGCGTCGCTGCGCACCGACGCGCTCGCGTACTTCTACCACAACCGCAGCGGCATCGAGATCGACGCGGACCTTGTCGGGGAGGAGTATGCCCGCCCGGCCGGCCACGTCAATGTGAGCCCCAACCAGGGTGACAACGACGTGCCGTGCCAGCCCGGCGTGTGCGACTACCGCCTCGACGCGGCCGGCGGCTGGTACGACGCCGGTGACCACGGCAAGTACGTCGTCAACGGAGGCATCTCCGTAGCCCAGTTGATGTCCGCCTTCGAACGGACCCTGACCGAGGAGAGCGCCGACGCCGCACCGCTGGGCGACGGCGAACTTCCGCTGCCGGAGCACGGCAATGCCACCCCCGACATCCTCGACGAGGCCCGCTGGGAGATGGACTTCCTCATGCGCATGCAGGTCCCGGCGGGCGAGCCGCTGGCCGGCATGGCGCACCACAAGCTCCATGACAAGGCATGGACCGGGCTGCCGACCCGGCCTGACCGTGACCCCCAGCCCCGCGAACTGCATCCGCCGTCCACCGCGGCCACCCTCAACCTGGCGGCCACAGCCGCCCAGTGCGCCCGCCTCTTCGCCCCGTACGACGCCGCTTTCGCGTCCCGCTGCGGCCAGGCCGCCCGTACCGCCTGGAACGCGGCGAAGGCCCACCCGGACATCCTGGCCGACCCCGACGACGGCACGGGCGGCGGCGCATACCCCGACACCGATGTACGGGACGAGTTCTACTGGGCGGCGGCGGAGCTGTTCATCACCACCGGGCAGGACGTCTACCGTCAGGAAGTTCTCGGCTCACCGCTGCACGGCGTCACCGACGCCGTCTTCCCGCGTGGCGGTATGTCGTGGGGATCGACGGCGGGCCTGGGCGCCCTGGACCTGGCGACCGTGCCCAACCGGCTCTCCGCCGACCAGCTCAAGGCGGTGCGCAGCACGGTTACGCGAGCGGCGGACGGTTACGCGGCCGACTCCGGCAAGGCCGCGTACGGCATTCCGTACGCCCCCTCCGACGGCCACTATGTGTGGGGCTCGAACGGCCAGGTCGCCAACAACATGGTGGTCCTGGGCACAGCGCACGACCTGACCGGCAAGGCCGCCTACCGGGACGCCGTGCTGCGCGGGCTGGACTACCTCCTGGGTCGCAACCCGCTCAACACGTCGTACGTCACCGGCTACGGCGAACGGGACGCGCGCAACCAGCACCACCGGTTCTGGGCCCACCAGCTCGATCCGTCCCTGCCGAACCCCGCGCCCGGCTCCCTCGCCGGCGGACCGAACGACGCGATCCAGGACCCGGTGGCGCAGAGCAAGCTGAAGGGGTGCGCCCCGGCGATGTGCTACATCGACCACATCGAATCGTGGGCGACGAACGAGGTCACCATCAACTGGAACGCCCCGCTGGCCTGGATCGCCGGTTACGCCGACGACCTGGGCGGCGGCGAGAACCGGGCGGCGGCCTGCGAGGTCGCGTACACCTCACAGCGGTGGGACGGTGGCTTCACCACCCAGGTCGTGCTGAAGAACACTGGCCCCCGGGCGCTCAGCCCCTGGCAGCTCACGTGGTCGTTCGCCGACACGCAGCGGGTGACCGACACCTGGGGGGTCACCGTTTCCCAGACCGGCCCTCAGGTCGTGGCCAAGTCGCTGAGCTGGAATGCGAGCCTGCCTCCCGGTGGAACCGCGCGCTTCGGCTTCAACGGGAAGTCGGCCGGCCAGGTGAACGACCCCCGAGTCTTCAGGCTGAACGGCCTGCCCTGCGGGGTGACGCCGATCCGCTGAGCGCATCTCATGAAGGGCGTCTGGCGGGCACATGCCCAGGTCGGACGCCCTTCGTGCGCGTCTGGAAGAGACCCGGTCTCTTCGGGAAGACGGCGCCGAACAGATCGACGGCGCGGCGCGGCGCGGACGTGGTCACGTCGAGACGCACCGTGCGTAACGGCCCGTGCTGCCGGCCGAGTCGAGCGTCAGTCGGGTGCCGTCGGCGCTGACGGCGGGCCGGATCAGGGCGGGACGGGGGTGGCGGCGCTGGGTGCGGTAGACCCCGTCCTCGCTGATGACCATGAAGCTGCGGTCGTGCGCGAGGCGCGCCGGCGTGAGGAGCGCATCGCTCATCGACGTGCCTGCGCATCCCTTGAGGGGGTAGCAGATCAGATCCATGACGTCGGCCATGTGTCGCCTCCTCCGGTCGACAGCCACATCTGGCTCTGTTCACGAGAGACGACAGCGTTTCCACGGGGGACTCGAGGGGCACCGGGGCCCCTGGGCAGGGTTCAAATCTTCACGAGTTTCGGCAGCGGACGGAGTTCGTACCCCCCGGTTGCAGACCGTGTCTGTTCGACTGCGAGGAACTTGGGTCTCGGGGTTGAAGTTGCCGCTGCGGCAGCTCCTACGGTCGTGACCAGGGCCGGAGAGACCGGCCTGGCGACACACATGTGCGGGAGTCGTGATGGACTGGCCGATCTCAGAGGTGGCCCGGATGTCGGGCGTGACCGCCCGGACACTGCGCCACTACGACGAGACCGGCCTGCTGCCGCCGGCCCGGATCGGCGCCAACGGCCACCGCTACTACGAGGAGCACCAGCTTCTGCTGCTGCAGCAGATCCTCGTGCTGCGGGCGCTGGGCGTCGGACTGCCGGAGATCGGCCGGATCCTGTCCGAGCAGGTCGACGAGGTTGATGCCCTGCGGGGCCACCACCGCCGGCTGCTTGCGGAGCGGGACCGACTCGATGCCCTGGCCGGCACCGTCTCCCGCACGATCGCCGAACTGGAGCAGTCCAGGAAGGACGGCACCCCCATGACCATCAACCGACCGGAGAACCTCTTCGAGGGCGTCCAGCCCTCCCACTACGAGGAGAACATGTCCGACTTCCCCGAACTCGCCGAGGAGGTCGGTCGGCGCGCTGCCGCGATGAGCCAGGCCGACGCCGACGCCGGGCACCGTGTACGCACCGCGCAGATGATCCGGCTGGCCGAACTCATGGCCGCGGGCCACCCGGCAGACGCCGATCCCGTGCAGGCCGAGATCGACGCCCAGTACCGGGCGCTGGCCCAGCTGCGTGCCGTCTCGGCCGAGGAGTACCGGGTCATCGGACGCTCCTGCGTGGACAACGACGCCTGGCGCACCGCCTACGAGGCGATCGCCCCGGGGCTGGCCGCGTACCAGCGCAACGCCATCGAGGCCTACGCCACCACCAGGCTGAACTGAGGCACGGCGCAACCGCCACCACGGGACCGGCCCGCGATGGCGGTTGCGCCGTGTCACGGCAGGCCAGCGATGTTCGATCCCCAGGACACCTCTGCAAAGACCGCCTCCCGACGAGCTGAACAATCGCTGTCGGAAGTCGTGAACAAAGCCACTGTCGCCGGACCGGGTGGAGCGGCTGGGGTTTGCCTGGTGCCGGGCCCGTGGACGCGCGGGGTCTTTCATCGCCGCTGCCTTGCTGGGCGCAGGTGGCGGAGATGACGTAGTCGACGACGTCGTGCGTACTGGAGCGTTGCCGGTAGGCGGCGCGTCGGCGGTCGGCGCCGGTTCCTTCGGCGCGTAGGCGCTGCCACTGCTCGCGTACCAGGTCGAGGTCTTCGTGCTGCCGGAGTGCTGGCGCGATGGTGCGCAGCAGCTGTTCGACCAGAGTGGTCTGGGCCACCAGGCGGCCGGTGAGCGGGTCGATGCCGTGGCCGGCCAGTCCGTCGCGTGCCGCGCGCCAGCAGGCTGCACGCAGTATCTCCGGTGCCGGCCGTGGGGCCGGTTCTCCGGCTTGGACGGCGGTGAGGACGGTGGCGGTCAGGGCGCGGACGACGGCGGCGAGCACGAGGGTGTCGTCCCCGCACCAGCGTTCCCTTCGGCAGCTGCCTGCCCCCGGCCTCCGGCGCCCCTACAAGGCCCGCTGCATCCTGCTCGGCGTCGAGATGCAAGACGCACTCGAACAGGAAATCCGCGACTGGCTGGACAAAAACCCGCGGCTCGGGGCGGAACAGCGGCTTGGTCTTTCAGCGGTCCCGAATCCGGTTCGGTGGATTCGGGACCGCTGTGTTTTGCTCGGAAGCAGGTGGGTGTTTCCCCCTGGCCGGGCGTTGAGAGGAGGCTTCTAAACCTCCGCGACGACCGGTGTGCCGGACAGTTCCACGCCCGCTTGCCGGAGTTCGTCGCGGGCCTGCTGGATCGTGTCGTGGTTCACGCCGGCGGTCAGGTCCAGCAGGACTCGCGTGGTGAATCCCGCTGCGGCGGCGTCCAGGGCGGTGGCCTTCACACAGTGATCGGTGGCGATACCGACGACGTCCACGGCGGTGACGCCGTGCTCGCGCAGCCACGTGGTCATCCCCGTCCCGTCTTCGTCGGCGCCTTCGAAACCGCTGTAGGCGGCCTCGTAGGCCCCCTTGTAGAAGATGGCGTCGATGGCTCCGGCGTGTACGGCGGGGAGGAAGTTCGGGTGGAAGTCGGAGCCCTGCGTGCCGGCCACGCAGTGCACTGGCCAGGAGGTCTTGAAGTCGGGGGTGTCGGAGAAATGGTCCCCGGGGTCGATGTGGTGATCGCGGGTTGCCACGACGTGCTGGTACCCGGCCTCCGCCGCGCGTCCGACCAGGTCGCGCGCTTTCACGGCGATTTCGGCTCCGCCTGCCACAGCGACACTGCCGCCCTCGCAGAAGTCGTTCTGCACATCCACCACGATCAGTGCTCGTCCCATGTTCCTGTCCTTCGGTTCGGCGTTCACGTCGTTCACGGATTTACTGCTCGCCCCGGGCCTCTGGCCTCGGCGTCTTATAGACGCACGCGAGGGCGGTGTCCAGGAGGTGGCGCAGTTGGGCCGGTGTCGGGGCGACGGCGGTGGCGATGAGGGCCCGGGGGGCGGCGAGGGGGGTCAGTACCGCGTGTCCCTCTGCCGGGTCGTCGCCGATGACATGCGGCTCTGGGGGCGTGTCCAGCTTCGGGTCGACCAGAAGGAATTGCCCGGTGGCGCGGTGGGTTCCGAGGACGGCGGGGCCGTCCCATGCCGGTGCCGGGTCGCCGTAGGCGGTGTGCTGGTCGAGGAGCGGTCTCCGCCGCGGCGGACGGTCAGGCGGGTGGTGAGGTGGCCCGGCGGTTCGCCCGAGCGGCCCAGGAGCTGTTCTCTCGCATGGAGCAGGTGGGAGGTGGGGGCGAGTTCCACCGCGAACGTCTGGTGCAGGGTGCTGCCCCGGGTACTGATCAAGGGCTCGGGCAGCCAGTGCAGGGTCGCGTGGTCGCCCACCCTGATCCGTACGTCGTACGTGGCTGGGGCGGTGGTGGGGCCGCGCAGGGCGATGGTGGCGGCTGCGGTGGTCACTTCCAGCCGGGCGCGTGTCGCGGCGGTGATGTCGAGGGCGAGCCGGTCTCCGCCGAGCGGCGCGCTCATCGCGCCGAGTACGCAGACGCGTGCCTGTTCTCCGCGGGCCCGTAGCCGGCGCAGGTGGAAGGGGCCGTCGTTGTGCAGGAGCGGAACCGTTGTGGTGCGGCCGTTGTGGGTGGCCCGGATTCGGGCGGTGGCGGTGACTCCGGACGGGTGCGCCGGGGCGGGTTCGGCAAAGCGCCGGCCGTGTGGTCCACCGCCGGCTCGGAGGGGTTCGTCGGCCGGTGCCGGGGTCGCGGGCGGCGGTCTGCGCGGTGGTGACGTTCACCGGGTGGATCCGGTGGCGTGCCAGGCGGCGAGGCAGCCGGTGACCCAGTCGGCGACCGGTTGGACGCCGTCGGGTGTGGTGAGGCTGGTGAAGGCGTACGGCAGGTTCTTGCGCTGTTTGCGGGTGTCGGCCCTCATGGTGTCCAGGTCGACGCCGACGTAGGGGGCGAGGTCGGTCTTGTTGACGACGAGGAGGTCGGCGGTGGTGATGCCGGGGCCGCCCTTGCGGGGGATGTCGTCGCCGCTGGCCACGTCGATGACGAAGACCTGGGTGTCGACGAGTCCGCGGGAGAAGGTCGCGGTGAGGTTGTCTCCGCCGGACTCGATGAGGATCAGGTCGAGCGGGTGCAGGGTCTGTTCGAGGTGCTCGACCGCTTCGAGGTTGGCGGAGATGTCGTCGCGGATGGCGGTGTGCGGGCAGGCTCCGGTCTCCACGGCGGTGATCCGCTCGGGTGGCAGGACGGCCTCGCGGCGGAGGAAGGCGGCGTCCTCCTGGGTGTAGATGTCGTTGGTGACCACGGCGATGGAGAGCCGGTCGCGCAGGGTGCGGCACAGTGCGGCCACGGTCGCGGTCTTGCCCGAGCCGACGGGCCCGCCGAAGCCGATGCGCAGGGCGCGGCGGCTGCCGTCCGGGCGCTGCGCATCGGCGCTGTGGGTGTGACGGTGCGGCATGGTCACGGGGTGGTCAAGATGCACAGGGATGCTCCAGGCGTCGGTCAGGGCTGGTCAGGAGGCGAAGAGCCGGACGGTCCAGGCGGCGTGCTGTTCACCGGTGATGTCCAGCAGGGGCGCGGAGGCGGCGGGCAGGACGTCGGTACCCTCGGCAGTGACGCGCCGCGCCGCGTCGGCCGCGGTGTCGGCGACGGTGTCGAGTTCGTCGGCGAGCCGCGCCAGGACGGCGGTCGCGTCGAACGGGTCCAGGCTCAGCAGACGCACCGCGGCGGTCGCCGGACCGCCAGACGCTCTCGTAGGCGGCGCCTGGGCGGCGTCGAGCACAGTGAGTCCGGCGGCGCGGGCGGTGACGCCGCGCACGACCGGCTGGTGGGCGCCCTGGGGCCGGTGGCGGGCGAGGTGGTCGAGGTCGGCGCTGGGCCAGGTGGCCCGGGCCGCGCGCATCAGTTGCCGGCCCAGGCGGCGTGCGACGCGGCGCAACGCCGGCACCGGGGTGCGGGTGTCGGCAGCCTCGTCCAGGGCGAGGGGCGTCGTACCCTCCGGCGGCCGCCTGCGCGAGGCCGGCCGCGACCAGCCCGGCGGTGTGCAGCCGCCCCCGGCAGAATGCCTCCAGGCTCGCGGTGTCATGGACCCGGCCGGAGGCGACGGCGGCCTCCATCCCGCCGGAATGGGCGTGCCCGCCGGCGGGGAAGCGGCCGTCGGCCAGGACGAGCAGGGCAGTGCGGGTCATGGGTGGCGGAACCGTCTTTCGCGAGGAGGCGCCGGGGTCGGCCGCGCGGGCGTGCCACGACCCGGCCGAGATGGTCAGAACAGGAAGTACCGCTGCGCCAGGGGCAGCTCGGTGGCGTAGTTGCGTCCGACTTCCTGCCCGTCGACCGTGGTGCGGACGTCGGAGGTGGTGGCGCCGCCGATGGTGACGTCGAAGGTGTCGGGGTCGATGTCGATCTTCGGGACACCGTTGTTGTGGACCATGTCGGCCTTGGTGACCTTCCGGGTGGATCGGATCGCGCGCAGGGGTTTGAGCAGCCCGGTCCGGGAGAGTTCGCCGTCGAGGGCGGCCTCGGCCACGAAGTTGAAGGAGTTCGCCGCCGGGGCGCGGCCCTGGAAGCCCCAGACGGGGCGAGGGAGGTAGGGCTGTGGGGTGGGGATGGAGGCGTTGGCGTCGCCGATCTGGGCGTAGGAGATCTGGCCGCCCTTGATGACCATGTGCGGCTTGACGCCGAAGAACTTCGGTTCCCACAGCACCAGGTCGGCGAGTTTCCCGGTTTCCACTGAGCCGACCTCGTGGTCGATGCCGTGGGTGATGGCCGGGTTGATCGTGTACTTGGCGACGTAGCGGCGGGCACGGAAGTTGTCCGCGTGCGCGTCGTCCTCGCGCAGGTGGCCGTAACGGGACTTCATGACGTGCGCCGTCTGCCAGGTCCGCATGATCATCTCGCCGATGCGGCCCATGGCCTGGGCATCGGAGGACATCATCGAGATGGCGCCCATGTCGTGCAGCAGGTCCTCGGCGGCCATGGTGGAGGGCCGGATCCGGGAGTCGGCGAACGCCATGTCCGCGTCGACCTCCGGATTGAGGTGATGGCACACGATCATCATGTCGACGTGTTCCTTGACGGTGTTGACCGTGAAGGGCCGGGTCGGGTTCGTCGAGGCGGGCAGCACGTTGGGTTTGCCGGCGAGGCTGATCATGTCGGGGGCGTGACCGCCGCCGGCGCCCTCGATGTGGAAGATGTGCAGGCTGCGGTACTTGGCCTTCTTGGCCTTGCGGTCCTTCTTGGTCGCGGCGAAGGTGCTCTGGACGAAGCCGGACTCGTTCAGCGAGTCGGCGTGCAGCGCGACCTGGACACCGGTCTCCTCGCACACGGTCAGCGCGGCGTCGATCACCGCCGGGGTGGCACCCCAGTCCTCGTGGATCTTGAACCCGAGAGCGCCGGCCGCGACCTGGTCGTGCAGCGCCTTCTTCGAGACGGTGCTGCCCTTGGCGAGCAGGCCGATGTTCACCGGAAAGGCGTCCAGCGCCTCGAAGGTCCGCTGCATGTGCCACTTGCCGGGCGTGACGGTGGTGGCCGTGCTGCCCTCGGCCGGGCCGGTACCGCCGCCGATCAGCGTCGTCACACCCGACGCCACCGCCTCATGGATCTGCTCCGGGCACAGGAAGTGCACGTGGGTGTCGACGCCGCCCGCGGTCAGAATGCGGCCCTTTCCGGAGATCACCTCCGTCTCGGGACCCACGACGAAGTCCGAGGCACGCGGGTCGTCGTTGGGGCGGGGCGTCATGGTCTCCGGGTTGTGCGCCTTGCCGATGGCCCGGATGCGGCCGTCGCGCTGCGCCGACCGTCGGCCTTGACCACCCCCCACGTGGTCCAGGATCAGCGCACCGGTGATCACGGTGTCCACCGGTTCGCGGGGGTCGTCGCGGGGAATGTGCGACTGGCCCATCGACTCGCGGATCACCTTGCCGCCGCCGAAGACCATCTCATCCCCGCTGCGCCCCGGGCCGCCGCACCAGTCCTCGTCGATGCGCAGGACGAGATTGGTGTCGGCGAGCCGGACCCGGTCGCCGGCGGTCGGCCCGTACAGGTCGGCGTAGCGGGAACGCAGCAGCGGGTCCCACGGCTTGTCCTTCTTAGCCTTGTCCGGCATCGAGGTGCTTCTCCTCTTCGCTCTTGTCGGCCTGGAGCCCATGGACGATCCGCTCGCCGGCGATCGGCACCAGCATCACGGTGCGCTTGTCGCCGGGCTCGAACCGTTCGGAGGTACCGGATGGGATATGCAGCCGCATGCCGTGGGCCGCCTCACGGCGGAACTTGAGTCCCTCATTGGCCTCGGCGAAGTGGAAGTGGGATCCCACCTGGATCGGACGGTCCTTGGGGTTGCGCACAACCAGCGGCACAGGCGTCGCACCTTCGTTGAAGGCCACCCGGCATTCGTCCTCGTCCGGCAGCAGTTCCGGCTTGCCGGGATGGACGTCCACCTCGGTGGACGCCTCGTCGAACGGATCACTGATGGTCACCAGCTTCGTGCCGTCCGGGAACGTCGCCTCGACCTGGACGTGGTCGATCATCTCCGGCACGCCGTCCATGACCTCGCCGCGCTGCAGCACATGGCGCCCGGACTCCATCACCGCGTCGACCGTCGCCCCGGCCCGCGCCTCCTCATAGACATGCGCGGTCAACAGCGCCATGACCTCGGGATAGTTCAGCAGCAGGCCGCGCTCACGCCGCCGCTGGGCGACATCGGCCGCCACGTGGATCAACAGACGCTCCTGCTCATGCGGAGTCAGATGCACGCCGATCCCCCTCTCCTGTTCGTCGCTTCATCCGCGCGGCAAGCACCACGAAGCGGAAAGAAGATGCCGCCCGTCGTACCTGCCGCAGACCGATCCTGCGAGAGGGGGAGAGCCAATGGGCAGCGAAATGGCCTAGCCGGCCCGGATGGAGTGAACCGGGGGCATAGGGCGCATTCGGGGCGCAACATCCGCATGCGGGGCGGGAAGGCACCGGCGGCTTCCGTGAGTACGCCCCACGCTCAAGGACTTCGACCTGACCGCGACCGCGGTGCGGGACTGGGTCAAGCAGGCTGAGGTCGGCGCGGGCGAGCGCGACGGGCTGACCAGCAGCGAACGTCAGGAGCCGGCCGCGCTGCGGCGGAAAAACCGCCGACTACGACACCGTTGTGGTCCACCACCCCACCGGCTCCACGTACGACGTGAGCCTACCGGCCGGCTCTTGGACCATGGTGCTCGATACCACCGGGGCGGTCAGCGCCACAGGCAACACCGCCGGGAGCCTGGCGGTGACCGACTTCAAGAAGAACTGACCGGACGGGCCCCTATGGGTGTGGACTGTGCGGGAGGCAGCGGCCACCGTGACCGGCAACGCAACGGTCGGCCACCGAGAGCCGACAAATCTCCTGCGGAGTGGGTCGAGAGGTGATGCCGGGGTAGGGGACAGGTCGCGTACGGGCGATCCGTGCGCGGTGACACGAGAGGTGCGCTACCTATGGCTCTGCCTGAACTGTCCCCGGCCCAGCGAGCTGAGGCTCTGCAGAAGGCGGCCGCGGTCCGCAAGGAACGCTCTGCCCTCATGGCTGAACTCAAGGACGGGAAGGTCTCCTTGGAGGACGTGCTGGCCCGTGAGGGCACCGTGACCGCCCGGACGCCGGTGAAGAGGCTGCTGAAGAGTCTTCCGGGCATTGGCGCCGTCCGGGCCGGACAGCTCATGGAGGAACTGGAGATACCCGAGGGGCGCCGTGTCGCGGGACTCGGGCCTCGCCAACGTGAGCGGCTCGCGGAGCTGTTTCCCGCCTCGCCCTGAACGCGCCGGGCCGGTGTGGTCACCAGGTCGCGGACGAGAACTTCTGCTGACAGATCACGGGTGGGTGGGAGAGGATCTGAATCATGAACACTTTAGGGACAGTTGAGGATCCGCCGGTCTACCAGGATCCGCCGGTCTACCAGGATCCGCCGATCTACCAGGATCTGGTGAAGGAGTTCGGGGACGTCCTGGCCGCCTCGCGTGAGGCGACCGAGCAGACGCAGTTACGGGCGAGTCAGGTCCTGGACTTCGCCGGCACGGACTCCCCACCGTTGGAGAGCTGGGGGAGGAGGGCGTTCTCCGCGTTCGGCGAGCGGCCCGGGACCGGAACGGAATCCTGGCCCCGCACCCCGGCACCGACGAGCCGGCCACCCGGAGAGATGGCGTCGGACCACACCAGCTCCGTCATGTCCCCTCTGCGGTGAAACGACCTCGCCAGGTCCCATCAGGGTGCGAGGACCGGCAGCGGAGGCTGGCAGGACGAAGCCGCCGGAATCCACCCCGCTGAGGGCTGAGGCGGGCGGCCACGGTGTGCTCCCGCCAGCCGCGTCCTGAAAGCTTCGACCGCCCCGCCCCTGGCTCATTGAATGAGGAGCTCGGCGCCGCTCTTGATCAGAGCTTGTCCGCAGGCCAGGGAAACCCGGTTTGATGTCTCCCCCACGGGAGAATCAGCCTGTCCTCGTACCACCACGCCATCGTCATACGGAGCCTGCCGCCGCAGTCCACGTTCGAGTTGGCCTGCGCGCCGAGGTTTTTCGGCATGAGCCGCCCCGGCCCGCCCGCCCGTTACGAGTTCGGCGTGTGCACGGAGCGTCCGGGCACCGTGTTCATCCTGGCGGGCTACGACATGATGGCAAATCAGGGACTGCCCGCGCTCTATGCAGCGGACACGGTGGTGATCCCCGGGGGGCGACACCGCGAAAGGGCCGCTTCGACCGCCGTGATCGACGCGGTACGACATGCCCACCGTCGCGGCGCTCGCATCGTCGCGATCTGCTCCGGTGCCTTCCTCCTCGCTCAAGCAGGGTTGCTGGATCACCGCAGAGCGACCACCCACGGGCGGATGGCCGCCGAACTCGCCGTTCGTTTCCCCGACGTCCAGATAGAGCCCGACACGCCGTACATCGACCTGGGCGACATCGCCACCAGTGCCGGCACCGCCGCAGGCATCGACCTGTGCCTGCACATGGCTCGGGCTGACCACGGCACGCCCACGCCGCACGGGTCGCCCGGCACATGGTCATGCCACCGTATCGCGAGGGCGGGCGATTGCAGTACGCCGCTGCGGCCCCCGCCGAGCGCCTGCCGGAGTCCCTGGCTCCCCTCCTTGACTGGGCCATTGAGCGGCTGTGCGAGCCGCTCACCGTCGACGGCCTTGCCGCACAGGCCAGGATCTCCCCGCGAACGCTCGCCCGCAGATTTGCCGGCCAACTCGGCATCGGCCCTGGCGGATGGCTGCTCCAGCAGCGTGTCATGGCGGCCCAAGCCCTCCTGGAAGAGACAGACCTTCCCGTGGAGGCGATCACCACCGGAGTCGGCCTGTCCTCGGCTGCCAACCTGCGCAGACGCTTCCACGCCATGGTGCACACCACGCCCGCCGCCTACCGCTGCTCCTTCGGCTGCCGCACCAGTGACACGCGACCAAGTCGGTAAGCGGCCCCATCTCTCTCAACCACGGGTTCCTTCGACCTTCTTTGCATGTTCATTTCACGATGAGAGCTCCTCCGTTCCGGGCCGGCCGCTCAGTCTGCAAATACACCGCTCTCGCCCAGCGCAGACAGAGGGCGGACCATACCTCGTGGTGTGAAAGAAAGGGGCAGCAACGGGCAGAGTTTCCCTAGCCGGCCCGTATACGGCGCCGGTGGCCACGAGGCCGCGCTGTCGTCGGGGTTTCGTGGGCGTGCTGGAGCGCCATCCGCGCCTCCACCACCTTCTCCTTGTCCACCGTGGCCCAGAAGGGGTGCGTGCCGACGGTGGCGCTCAGCTCCAGCAGCAGGGCGTGCAGCCGTTTGGCTTCGGCGCGCTGCTCTTGGGTGTAGCCGGGGTGGTCGGGCCTGGAAGAGCGGTAGCCGCTGTGCGGTTACTCGTCGCTCTCCCACCCGGGCATCGGCTCCGCCGACCACGGCAGCGTCTTGGCGAACTCCTCGAAGTCGGCGCGGGCCCGGTGCAACGCCAGCTGCGCCTCGCGCAGATCCGGGAGAAGCCGAAGGCCGGGGCTGCTTGCTTGGGCACGCCGCGCGGCCAGGGCGTTCGCCTTCGCTCCGGGACCTCTTCGCGGCCGCGTCGGCTCACACGGAGGCGCCACAGACGAAAGCGGCGTGGAGGTCTGGGTCACCGCCGATTCGTCCGCGGCAGGGACCGGGTGCAGCAGGGACTCGCGGTGGGCCCGGGCCGTGGCCACCATCTTGTCGAGGGTGTCCCGGGCCCGCAGGAGATCGTCGATCTGCGCGGTGATCCGCTCGCGTTCGCGGGCCATCCGCTCCAGCGTGGCGTCGGAGTTGTGCTTGCTGGGGGTGTCGCGGCACGGCATGAGTTCGGCGATGGTGCTGCTGGAGAGATTGGCCGCGTACAGCCCCTGGATGAAGTGGACGCGGTCCACGTCGTATTCCGTGTACTGCCGTTGTCCGCTCGGCGTGCGGGTGCTGGTGAGCAGTCCCCGCTGTTCGTAGTAGCGCAATGACCGCACACTCACTCCGGCGCGTGCCGCGAGTTCTCCGATCCGCATGACTGCCTCCCGCGGTGGTCCACAGCACCGCGGGCCCTGTGGTGCACCCCACACGGATCCGCGGTGTTCTTCCGGTTGCCTCTGACACTGGTGTCAGGTTTTAGCGTACCCATGTGCTTCGGCAGCCGGAGCACATAGGTACGCGAGGAGAACCAACATGCCGTCCCTGTTCAGCAGTTACCGCCTCGGCGAGCTCACACTGCCCAACCGGACCGTTATGGCCCCCATGAGCCGCGTCCGGGCCACGACCGGCGGTCTGGCCACCCCCTCAATGGCCACCTACTACGCGCAGCGCGCCACGGCCGGACTGATCGTCACGGAGGGCGTCCAGCCCAGCCGTGTCGGGCAGTCCAACCCGGGCACACCCGGTCTGCACACCGACGAGCAGACGGATTCCTGGCGGCAGGTGACCGACGCGGTCCACGTCGGTGGCGGACGCATCTTCGCCCAGATCATGCACGGCGGCCGGGTCTCGCACCACGAGACGACGGGCCTTCAGCCGGTCGGCCCGTCGGCCGTGTCCGGCGAGGACAGCGTGTTCACCCCGAGCGGCCCGCAGCCGATGCCCGTGCCGCGGGCCCTGGAGACCGACGAGGTCCCCGAGCACGCCCGGTCCTACGCACACGCCGCCCGCCGCGCTGTTGACGCGGGCTTCGACGGGGTCGAACTGCACGGCGCCAACGGCTATCTGATCTCCCAGTTCCTGTCATCCAACGCCAACCTGCGCGACGACCGCTACGGCGGCTCGATCACCAACCGGATCCGTTTCGCCGTCGAGGCAGCCGCCGCCACCGTCGAGGCCGTGGGCGCCGCCCGTACCGGCATCCGTCTGTCGCCCGGCGGCGGTATCTGGGGTGTGACCGAGGACGACGCGGCCGAGCTGAACACCGCTCTGCTGACGGAGCTGGCCCGCCTCGACCTCGCCTACGTGCACCTGGAAGCCACCACCGGCGAAGAGGTTCTCCTCCAACTGCGCAAGACCTGGCCGGGCACCCTCATCGTCAACCCGACCATGCCCGGCGGCCCGAAGCAGACCGGGCCGGCGGAGGCCGACCGCTGGCTGGGCCTGGGCGCCGACCTGATCGCCTTCGGCCGCGGCTTCCTCGCCAACCCCGACCTGGTCGAACGCCTGCGCTCAGGCCTGCCCGTCGCGCCCGCCGACGAGAACACCTTCTACCAGGGCGGCGACGCCGGGTACATCACCTACCCGACGTACCAGCACACGGCCTGACCGTCTCACTGCAGGTAACGGAAGCGGGCTCCACACGACAACCGCGATGCGCTACGCGGACTCCGTACGAACCCTGCCGGACCATGCAGACGAGGCAGACCAAGGCGCCGGTGATGTCGAAGCGGTCGACGGCGACGGCATTCTCACAGGGCGCGTAGGCCCCGGTCGGCAAAGGCGATCAGCCATTCGAAGCTCTCGTCGATGTTGGCGCTCCACTGGAAGCCGTTGGCCGCCTGCAATGTGGCGAAGCCGTGGCAGAGGCTGCGGAGCATACGCAGGGCGTGGTCCACGTCGGACTCTGCGATCTCGTAGCCGCGCAGGACCGCCGTGAACGCGCCGAGCAGCTGCTGACCCGCGGTGGCCAGGGGATCTTCCGGGCCGGACGGTTCCACGTCGATCGTCGCGGCGTACCGGCCGGGGTGCTCCAGCACGAAGGTACGGAAGGCGCGCGCCACGGCCGCCAGGGCGTCGCGGCCCGCGTACCCCTGGGCCGCACCGCCGACGGCGTCGGCGGCCTCGCGCAACGCCAGGGCCGTGATGCGCCGCTTGAGGTCTTCCCGGCCGCCCGCGTGCTTGTGCAGGGACGGGGTACGCACGCCCACCCGCTCGGCCAGCAAACCCATCGTCAGGTTGCCCAGGCCCACCTCGTCGGCGAGGGCGGCACCGGCCGCGACCACGGCCGCCGGGTCCAGGCCGGCCCTAGTACTGCAACTGCGTTTGGCGTGACGGTGTGTCGTCGTGGTCGTTATTCCTGTCATGGGTGGGGATCTCGAAGCTGGTGACGTGTGGCGGTGGGTGGCGGGGCTGGAGGAGGTGCACGAGCGGTTCGTGCACCGTTTT
>RHMC01000132.1 GCA_003719395.1 Streptomyces altiplanensis | reverse complement strand
AACCACCCCAAACCCGACAGGAGTGCCTTGACGGAAGACATAGAGGTACCCCCCCCCGAGGGGCGCCTATCGGCGCACAGAACTGCAGTGCGGCGCGCGGTTCCTCAGGCGGGCCGGCCACCGGGAAGCGGTGACCTGGGTATGCCGTCAGGCGGCGGCCGATCAGACGGCGGGCTGTGAGGGGCTGTCAGCAGACAGGGTGCGTCGAATGCCGCACTCATCGCTTCCTCCCCTCCGGAATCAGGACGGGTTTGACCACGCGGCCCGTTTCGCAGTCGCGTTCGGCCTCGTTGATGTCGGCGAGCGGGTACGTACGGATCAGCTGGTCGAAGGGAAACCGCTCGGCCTGCCACAGCCTGATCAGCCGCGGAATCAGCAGTCCCGGCACCGCGTCGCCTTCGCAGATGTGGGAGATCCTCCTGCCCCGGTCCAGTGCCCCCGGTTCGAGTGGCAGCGTGGTGTGGAGCCGTGCCACCAGGCCGAGGTGGCCGGTCGGGCGCAGGGCCCGGAGCGCGTCGTTGATCAGCCGGGCGGAGCCCGTGGTGTCCAGTGCGTACTGCGCGCCGCCGTCGGTCAGTTGCCGGATACGGCCGGGCAGGCCGGCCGATGCGGCGTGCAGCGGGATCGCGCGGAGCCGCTCGGCGAGGGCCAGCCGTTCGGGGTGCCGGTCGACGGCCACGGTCACCGCCCCGGCAGCCGTGGCCGCCATCACCGCGGCCAGGCCCACCGCTCCCGCGCCGAAGACCGCGACGGCGTCGCCGGGCCCGGCGCCGAAGGAGTTGAAGACCGCTCCGGCGCCGGTGAGGAAGCCGCATCCGAGCGGTCCGAGCAGTTCGATGGGCAGCGAGGATCGACCCGGACGGCGTTGCGGGCCGGCACCATCGCGTACTCGGCGAACGAGGACTGGCCGAACCACCGGGGGGCCAGTTCGTCCCCGGCCACGTCGGTGAACCGCGCCGCGTTCTCCTTGCGCCCTCCGAAGAGGTTGAGCGAGGCGAAGGAGACACAGTAGGCGGGGGCCGCACTCATGCAGTTCCGGCAGTGTCCGCAGGAGTCGAAGCTCAGTACGACATGGTCGCCGACGCGCAGGCCGGTGTCCGGGCCGCCCGTCTCCACCACGACTCCGGCCCCCTCGTGACCGAGCACCGCCGGCAGCGGTGAGCGGCCCGCCGAACGCCGGACCGCGAGATCGGTCCGGCACATCCCGCAGCCCGCGATCCTGACCAGGATCTCGCCGTCGGCCGGCCCCGCGTTCAGGATCACCTCCTCGACGCCGAATCGGCTCTCGTACGAGCGCAGTACCGCCGCACCGAACCTCATCGTCACGCCTCCTCCGGTCGGTGCACGACGAACGGCCTGAGGTTCCCGTAGAGCCCCCACGGCCCGCCCGCGACGCCGAGACCGCTTTCCTTGATGCCCGCGAAGGGTTGGGCGAGGGACAGGTCGGCGTGGTGGTTGATCCACGCTGTCCCGCACTCCAGCCGGTCGGCCACCGCCTCGGCCCGGTCGAGGTCGGTCCCCCATACCGAGCCGCCCAGCCCGAAGCCGGTGTCGTTGGCCGGCCGCGACGGCTTCGTCGAGGCTCCCGTACGGCAGCACCGGCAGGACCGGGCCGAACTGCTCCTCCGCCACCACCGGGCTGCCGGACGGGACATCGGCCAGGATCGTCGGGGCGAAGAAGTAGCCTGGTCGGTCCAGCCGGTGGCCACCGGCCACGGCTCTGGCACCGTCTGCCAGGGCCCGGGCCGTGCAGCGCTCGACCCGGGCCAGCTGGGCGGCGTTGTTGACCGGGCCCAGTTGCGTGGCCGGGTCGAGGCCGGCTCCGACGACGGCGGTCTGCGCGAGCTGCGCGAGGACCTCGGCCACCTGGGAGCAGAGCCGGGCCGGGGCGTAGACACGCTTGACCGCCATGCAGACCTGCCCGCAGTTGCGGAACGCCGCCCAGAACAGCCGGTCCGCGATCTTTTCCACGTCCACGTCGTCCAGCAGGATGGCGGCGTCGTTGCCGCCCAGCTCCAGGGTGACGCGGGCGAGCGAGGCCGCCGCGCCCTGCGCGACGGCCCGTCCGGTGGTAACCGAACCGGTGAAGGTCACGTGGCGGACCCCCGGATGGGACGCGAGCCGGGCGCCGAGGGGTTCATGACCGGTGACGGTCGTCAGTACGTCCTCGGGAGGGCGGTGGAGATGACGGACCCCAGCAGCCGTGTGGCGAGGGGCGTGAACGGGGAGGGCTTGAGCACCACCGTGTTGCCTGCGGCGAGCGCGGGCGCGAACTTTGCCGACGCGAGCTGGAGGGGAAAGTTCCACGGGACGATCGCAGCGACGGGCCCGAGCGGTCGCCAGCGGATCTCACTGCGTACCGGCCGACCGTCCGTGATCGGCTGGGACCCGGGGTCCAGCTCGGCGAAGTAGCGCAGGCGGGCCGCCGTACGGGCGATCTCCGCGTACGACTCAACCAGGGGTTTGCCCTGTTCACGGGTGAGCAGCGGCGCGAGGTCGGCCCCGGCAGCCTCCACGGCGTCGGCTGCCGCGAGCAACGCGGTGGTGCGGGCGACGGGGTCGGCCCGCCAGCTGCGCCAGGCTTCGTGGGCACGGCCGACGACGGCGTCCAGCTCGTCCGGCTGCTGGGCGGGAGCCTCGTCGAAGGCCTCGCCCGTTGCCGGATCGAGGACTGCGAAGCGCTCACCACGGGGTCCGGGCGCGCGACGGGGCTGACTTGTCGGCATGCCGCGGTCAGCTCGCGGCGACGGCAGCTGCGTACTCCCGGGCATGCCGGTCCATCTCCGCCCGGAAGGCGGCCACCAGATGCGGCTGAATCCTTCCAGTGCTGCGGTCTCCCCCTTCGCAGACCGCGCCGCGCACCCCCACGATGTCCGTGCCGATGCGGGTCAGCGCGCCGAGGTCCCCCACCTTGACGCTGCCCGCGAGGGCGGCGAGCAGATCGGCCTCGTGGGCCAGCCGGACGAACTTCGCGCAGACGTCGGGCGGAACGTGGTCGAACAGCCGTGTCCCGTCCTTGACCGCGGTGTCGAGCATGGCCGCGTCGGAGCCGGAGCGGCGGGCGATGTCGGGCAGAGCGAGCGGGTTGACGCAGCCGATCCGGTGGGCGTCGGCGTAGCCCGAGGCGACGACGAACGCGTCCGGCCGATAGTCCTTCACTGCCCGGACGACCCCCCGCATGACATCGGTGGCCTGGTCGGGCGTCGTGCATCCGTAGAGGCCGACCTTGATATAGGTGGCTCCGGAGACCGCTGCACCGAGCGCCGCCTGGGCCACCGTGCCGGGCTTGTACGGCACGTCGCCCACGGTGGCGGACACCGGTTTGTCCGCCGGGACCACGTCGCGGATCTCCCTGATGACCCACGGGAAGTTCGCGCCGAGCGAGCCCTCATCGGGCTTCTTGACATCGACGATGTCAAGGTGTTCCGCCGCCTTCGCGCAGTCGAGAGCCTCCTCGACGCTGTCCGGGGAGATGAGAAGTAACATCGCGGGCTCCTTCCACCACACATCCGCCGGCCAGGAAGCAGGGGTGCGGAGTCGCTTGGATTTCTTGCGGCCCGCTCAATCATTAGGGCGGCCCATGACCGCCGGTAGGGCGCGCGGAGACTGAACGGGGTATTGCCGGCGTGCCCAGTGCGCCGCGCGCGCCGGTTCGAACCAGCTCCCGCCCGATCCGCAGGTTCCGGGAGCGGTTGCTCCAGCGCGGCCGGGACGCGCGGAAGACGCAAGGGCGGGAGATCGCTTCTCCCGGCGGCCCGCTGCGGGGGCCTCAAGGTGCTGGAGCACGGCGAAGGCAGGGCCGGACACGTGCAGTGGTCACCAGCGGCCCGCCCGGCGACATGGCAGGCCGCACCGCCGACGAGGAGGCCGTGGAACGCGACGCCGACTGGGCGGCGACAGGACCGGTGCATGTTTCATGCCGGAGCGGCGCCGTTTTCATTCTTTCTGTTGAACAGCCCGTCTTCCCCGGAGCACCGGATTCCGCAGCCCGCATAGTGACAGCGCGACGGCCGTACGACCGCCGGCCGGCCACGGGCTCCCCCGCCCCGCGCCGGTGTTCGCCGCCCCTGCCGGCGGCTCACCGGTGCACCGCCGGGCCGTCGTGCACGGCCGTCCCGTCTCCTGGTCTGACGAAAGGCAAGAGCCCATGCGGAACGAAGCGATCAACCGGGTCAAGCTCGTGTTCACCCTGTTCGACGCCGACGGAAACGAGGTTCTGGAATCCGACGACTTCGATCTGATGAGCAGTCGGGTCGCCGCAGCCGTCCCTGAAGCCGACGAGGCACGGAAGCAGGCCATGCGCGCCGGCTTCACGCGCTACTGGAACACGCTGGCCGGTGAACTCGACACCAATCACGACGGCCGGATCACTTACGACGAGTACCAGGCCTGCGTCCTGTCGCCGGAGCGCTTCGGCGGAGCGATCGACGAGTTCGCGGCCGGCTTCGCGCGCCTCGGTGACCTGGACGGCAGCGGTACGGTCACCCGACCGGTGTTCATCGGCATGATGAGAGGGGTCGGCTTCGACCTGCCGAACATCCATGCACTCTTCGACGCCTTCGAGCCCGATGATGACGACCGGGTCCGGGTGGACGTCTGGGAAGCCGAGATCAAGAACTTCTACGCCCCTGACAAGGGCGGTATCCCTGCGGACCTGCTGGCGACTTCTCCGGCAGCCTGATCCAGCCCGGCCCGCTCCGATGCGCATCCCGTGGCCGGCCGTCCTCAATACGCATCAGGGTGCGCTGAGCGGCCGCCTGTGACGCGCAGGAGGCCGAGCTTTCTCCCATCGCTGCTTCCGGCCGGTGCCGGGCAGGTGACCATGCGCAGGTCCGCGCCCGGAACGACCAGGACGTCGCAGTCGAGCAGCATGTCACCGATCTCGGGATGCCCGATCGTCTTGCGGTCGGTGGTGTGCTGGGCGGCGGCTGTCTGCGTGATCCAGCGATGAGTGAAGGCATCGGATTCTTCCCGGAGGTCGTGCACGAGACGATCGAGCTGGGCGTCGGCGCGGGGCAGCGGGGGGGGCGACGTCCTTGAGGTCGGCGACGATTGACGCCTCGAAGGTGTCCTGTCCGCGCTCGGACTGAACGGGACGGGAAGCATTGAGGCGTGAGCGGCGCCGTTGCCGAAAAGGGCGCGCGCGAGGTTCCGTTCGGCTTTCGGGAGGGCAGTGGGGTCGCCGTGCAGGGCGACCCCACGTGGTGTTCCACCACACCAGGGTCCAGTCGGCGGTGAACAGCCCCGACCGGGACGTCGCCCAGGCGCGCGGTGAGCCGCTGGATGCCCGGGGACACATGGGTGCTGACCGTCCCGTCCTGCGGCGGAAGGAGCCCGTCGCTGCGGTACAGGCTGGTCGCGCTCGGTCCGGGAGAGCTGAAGGGCTCGGGGCAGGGCGCCGACGACCTGGGCCGAGGGGTTCTTCGCGCATGACTGCTCCCAGGCGCAGGACGCGGTCGCCCGAGAGCCCGGCCAGCTGCGCGAGCTCCTCGCGGCGCAGGCCCGGGGCGCGACGGCCGGCCGTCGCGGTGAGGCCGGCGCGGCCGGGTCCTGCGTAGACCGCGCCCGTGCGGCCCGGTCGTCCGAGGAGTCCTACGACCCGCAGCGCGAAGGCGAGCTCTGGGACACCGTCGAACGGTTCACCGCGGCATACGCTGCCTGAACTGTGGACCTCCGGGCTCGGCCCGGAGTACGACGCAGCCCTGGTGCCCGTCGGCTGAGACCCTGGGGCCCGGTGGGCCGTCGGACCTTCCGGGGTGCTCACGTGTGTCACCCGCGCCGTGGTCCCGCCCTGGTCGCGAAGCTGGGAACTGGGAAGGTGACGACGGTGCGGGGTCTGAGGGCGTGGGCGCTTCCCCGACGGTCCGCCTCCACGCGACACCTCGTGCGAGAAGCGCAACCGGATGAAGTGCGCCGCTGCTCGACCTGCGTCGGCACCGCCCGGCCGTCCGAGGGGGCCGGGGACCGCACCGGTGAGTACGTGATCCCCGCTGTCCTGGGGCTGGTGTCTGAGCCAGGACACCGGGACCTGCACCTGCTGCAACCGACCCGCCCGAAGATCTTGACAGAGCGGTCAACGACGAACCCCGTCCACAACCTCGCCGCGCACCGGACCGTCTGGACCGAGCATCGGTCTTGCCAGGTGTGCTTCACAACAGGCTGAAATAGTCGCCGGATTAACCGAATGTTTCGCTGTGATGTCGCAGCATTCGGCGTGAGCGATAAGGCCGAAGTCGAGGTTCTGCGGCAGGCACAGCGCGCCGTTCGTTGCGGACGGCGGTTGTCGTGTACGGCCAACATGCGCTTGACCTGCGAGGAAAGTTCAGCACCCGAGATGGGGCGCGACCGAATGGGTGGCGTATCGACATCGCCCGGCGAGTGAAACAATTTCGATGCACTGACCGAATGATGCAGAGGGGTTGACGCGCCCCAGGTGCTGTCCACGATCCTAAGTGTCCGAGTAACTGAAGATTGTTCGAAATAACGAACACGTGGGCATAAAGACCCGTCCCCCTGTCCGACCCCCGACGCCGCAAGGAGCATTACGCATGTCATGGACTCGTCATTTCGTGAATCGCCGTGCCGTCCTAGCGACGGGCACCGGCCTGCTGGCGGGAGGCGTGCTGCCCGCCGCGACGGCCGGACAGGCGTCCGCCGCGCGGCTTGCGACGCCTTCCTCGGCCCTGGCCACCGCCTACGCCAACCCCGGTCCGCTGGCAGGACTTCGCGGACCTTGACGTCATCCGCGTGGACGGCACGTACTACTGCTCGGCCTCGAGCATGCACTACTCGCCCGGCGCGCCGATCCTGCGCTCGTACGACCTGGTGAACTGGGAGTTGGCCGGCCACTCGGTGCCGGTGTTGGACTTCGGCTCCAAGTACGACCTCAACGGCGCCTGCGGATACGTCCGGGGCGTCTGGGCATCGTCACTGGCGTACCGCCCGTCCAACAGGACGTTCTACTGGGTGGGCCAGATCGATTTCGCCAAGACCTACCTGTACACGGCCCCGTCCGTCGAAGGGCCCTGGAGCCGGCTGACCACGATCGGCACCGCCTACTACGACGCGGGCATGCTCGTCGACACCGACGACACCCTGTACGTGGCGTACGGCAACACCACCATCCACGTGGCGCAGCTCTCCGCGGACGGCCGCACCCAGGTCCGTACCCAGCAGGTGTTCAGCACCCCGTCCAGCATCGGGACCTTGGAAGGTTCCCGTTTCTACAAGATCAACGGCAGTTACTACATCTTCCTGACCCGCCCCGCCAACGGCCAGTACATCCTGAAGTCGACGAGCGGACCCTTCGGGCCCTACAGGCTCCGGCAGGTGCTGCTCGACCTGCCCGGCCCGGTCAGCGGCGGAGGGGTTCCTCACCAGGGCGGACTCGTCCAGACCCCATACGGGGCGTGGTACTACATGGCGTTCGTCGACGCCTACCCCGGCGGCCGCATCCCCGTCCTGGCCCCGGTCACCTGGACCTCCGACGGCTGGCCCGTCGTCCAGCTCGTCAACAACGCGTGGGGCAGCTCGTATCCGAGCCCCACCGTCCCCACTCCGCCCCGCGCGGTCGAACCCATGACGGGAGTCGACTACTTCACCCGGACGTCCCTGTCTCCGAAATGGGAGTGGAACCACAACCCTGACAACAGCAAGTGGTCGGTGGGCAACGGTCTTACGCTGAGCACCGCGACCGTCACCAGCGACCTGTACTGGGCCCGCAACACCCTCACCCACCGCATTCCAGGACCCACCTCCACTGCGACGGCGCTGCTGGAGTACGCGCGGATGCGGGACGGGGACCGGGCGGGTCTGGCCCTGCTGCGTGACTCCTCCGCCTGCATCGGCCTCATGCGCGACAGCAGCGGCACCCGCGTGGTCATGGTCGACGGTCTGACCATGGACACCAACTGGAAGACCACCGGCACCGGCACCGTGCGGGCGAGCGCCAGCGTCTCGGGCAGCCGGATCTGGCTTCGTGTGAACGCCGACATCACCCCCGGCGCGAACCGTACCGCCAGGTTCTCCTACAGCACCGACGGCACCAACTTCATCATGTTCGGGCCCGCGTTCACCCTGAACAACGCCTGGCAGTTCTTCATGGGCTACCGCTATGCCCTCTTCAACTTCACCACCGGGGCTCTCGGCGGCTCCATCCGGGTCACGCAGTTCAAAGTAACCGCTCCCTGACCGCCTTCTCGTCCCCGTACCCACCGGACGTGCCCGGGCGTCCGCATCTGCTCGAACGGCGGGTGCCCGACGGCACGTTTCCCCGCACCCGCCTCGCGCCGTGAGGCGGCAGAACCGCGAATCCAGGAGAAGACACATGGCTGCAGGCAGGAAGAAACGCGAAGGCGTGCTGTGGCGCTGGCGTCGAAGCACGGTCGGGGTCACAGTGACGGCGCTGCTCGCCGGCCTGTGCCTCGCCCTCACGACGACGCCGGGACCGGCGGCCTCGGTCGACACCAGTGCCTGATACGTGCTGGTCCACCGCAACAGCGGCAAGGCACTGGACGTCACCAACCGGAACGCCGGCAACGGCGTCGGACTGCAGCAGTACACCCGCAACGACGGCGCCTGGCAGCAGTGGCGCTTCGTCGACTCCGGAATCAGCACTGCCCCTGTGTCATCCGCGGAAGCGACCTCCTGCCGAGGCTGCCCCGGCAGCGGCCCCGGCGGTCCGGCTGCCGCCGGGGCTTCACCTGAACCGGCGAAACCACCACACCTGTCGCACCTGCCAGGGTCCGTCTTCGACGGTCATCGGACGGTGGATCATGGTGCTGGGGCTCAGGACCCGAAGGGCCCGGTGTTCTGACCCGAGTTGCTCACCGCGCCCAGCCCTCGTGCGAAATCCTGGCCGGCAGCGCCACGCTCCACTGCCCCGCGCTCTCCCGTGCCACCCCTGCGCCACAGTGCAACCAAGCACGCCCCGATCACAACTGCGAACACAACCAGCACGGAAACAATGACGCTCATGCGTCCCCCGCTCATCTGACGGAACCGTCCTGTGGTCCCTTCTTGATCTGTACATTCTGCGGGACCGCCGGTTCAAGGGCAACGGACGTTCCCCGTGCCATGCTCGGCATCACCGCCCCCACGACCTGGCACTCACGGGAGAAATCGCGCCCGTACGGGACAGCCGCCGAACGTCGAGAACAGCCGGTTCAGTATCGGGACGGCACCCTGTGCACACCTCCGTCTGCTCGGCCGGCGCCCGCCGTGCCGGGCGCCCCGTCCGTGACGGCCCCCCGGCGGCGGGGCGTCGCGGAGGCGGCGGTCATTCGGCCCTGATGTTGTCCACGTACACGACACCCTTGGCCGGGGCGCCGCTGCCGTGGCCGAGGTACATGTTGAACGTCGCCACCTTGGCGAGGTGGGCCGCATCCAGCACCTCCCCGGCGTGCCCGGTGTCCCAGGGGGCGGGCTTGAACTCGCTGAACGGCGCCCGGATCTCCCGTCCGTTGGTGTCGGACAGCGGAATCGCGTACTCGAAGTAGGCGCCCCCGGACACGATCTGGAGCGTCGCGCCGTTCGCCGAACCGTCGCCCTGCAGCCACAGCACCAGCGACGAGAAGGCGGTCCAGTCCGCGTCGACCGACTTGCCGATGCCGGTGTACCCGGCGCTGCTGAAGTCGTACGAGTAGGCCAGCCCGTACGAGCCCGAGGCCTTGTGGCCGGCCGACAGGGCCGTGGTGTTGGCGTTGATGTGGCTGTAGGCCTCGCTGAGGGTGGCGTCGTCCCCGGCGTACCCCTCGAAGTCGTCGATCCATCCGGCGGGCAGGGGGGCGACCTCGCCGAGGAGGACCAGGGCCGAGTCGGTGAGAGTCCTGCCGTTCACCCGGGCGTCCACCGAGAGGGCCACCGACCGGTTGTCCAGCCAGGCCGGTCGATCGACCAGTCACCGGAGTAGAAGCCGTCGGCGTCGAGCCGGAGCCGTCGGGCGCGTCCGCCGTTCACCGAGTAGGTGACCCGGCTCGCCTTCGCGTGCGTGACCCGCACCCGGACGGTGCTCTCGGGGCTCGTCAGGCGCTGCCGGTCCGTGGGGGTCACGAGGTGCATGAAGGGGGCGTTCCGGACCGCGGTGGTGCGCGCGGCGTACACGCCTCGCAGGTCACCGGCGAACACGGTGTAGGGGTCCTGGGCGTACTGGACGAAGTCCGCGTGCAAGGCGTGGCCCGGGGTCGGCACGTAGGACCGGGTGCTGCCCCCGAAGTTTGCCCAGGTCTGCATGTAGGTCACCCGGCGGGCCAGCGGGTCCGCCTTGATGGCACCCAGCAGCTTGGTGAACCACTGCGGGTTTCGGCCCTCTTCCCCGCTCTCGCCGAACTCGGTGTAGGCCGGGACCTTGCCCTTCTCCTCGGCCAGACGGACCACCATCGCCAGGTCCTTCACCAGGCTCTCCAGCCAGGCGTCCGATCCGGCGGAGTTGTCGTAGGCGTCGTAGCCGAGGACGTCGACGTAACCGTCGCCCGGGTAGGTCTTGAGGTAACCCGTCGGGTCGCCGCCGAAGCTGGAGTTGGGCGAGTACGAGTAGAGCAGGTTGCGGACGCCCTTGGTGTCCCGCAGGTACTCGACCGTGTAGCGGAATATTTCGATGTACTCCGCCGAGGTGGTATGGCCCGCGCCCCACCAGAACCAGCCGCCGTTGTTCTCGTGGAAGGGCCGGAAGATGACCGGGATCGGGGTGCCGTCCGGCCGCCGTGCGCCCTTGACCGCCTTCGCGATGCGGTCGAGGAAGGCGTTGAACTGCGCGTGCTTCGTGCCTCCGGGGAGGATCTGGCTGACGACACGGCCCGATGTGTCGTAGAAGTCCTTGCCTGTGACGAAGTTCGGCATGTGCGCACTGAGCGTGTTGATCCCACCGCAGGCGTCCGCCTGCTGGATGCACCGGCTGAGCGCGGCGATGTTCTCGGCCTCGGTCGCGTCCTTGCTGCCGGGGCGCTCGTCACCGTCGAGGATCAGGGTGTCCCAGCCGAACAGCGCGGGGTGGTCGCCCACCGCCGCCTTGGTGTCGGACGCCTTGCCGTCCTGCGTGGTGAAGGTGAAACCGTAGGACAGGGCGTGCTGGTGGCCGAAGAGGGTGCCTTTGCCCTGCTGCCGCATCAGATACGCGAACAGCGCGCGCGTGGCACTCGTCGCCTTGTCGTCGACGATCCGGACGGGCATCGGCGCACCGGCCGGCGCCACGGTGGGGGTCGCCGCCGAGGCCATGGGTATCCCGGCGCCCGCCGCCGCCATGGCGGTCGTGGCGCCGAGGAGGACGAACGAACGGCGGTTCACGACAGGGTTGTGCATGGCTGTCTCCTTGGACGTGACCGGCTCTCACAATGAGGGGAGGTTCTCGCCGCAGGCTCGGGGCCGGAACGCGAACCACTCACCGACGACCCGTTCGTCGGCCTCCCGGCGTGCCCGTTCCCGTGGCCTGTGCGGCCGTGGTGCCGACTGTGCCGGATGAAGACAACGTTGTCTATCCTGATACGACAGTTAAGTAACCGGTTTAGTGGATTGCCGCAAGAGTGCTCCTTGTACTGCCGGGGATGCCTTCGCCACCCCGCTGGCCGGCGGTCGCTGGGGGCTCTCGTCAACACCGGCCTGGAAGGCTTCGTCCGCAACGCGGCCGGCGAGCTGCCGCGAAGGCTTCGCATCAGTCTCATCAGCCCTGGGCGGGTCGGGGAAGGTTCAGCACTGCGAGTGGAGACCGTTCGGTTCCCTGTCGGGTTCGCACCCCAGAGGGCGTTCCTGCCGCTCTGAGACCCCGTGGTCGGCCGTCAGTTGGCTGCGACGACCTCCACGCCGAGCGCCTTGAGCCGACCGATGACCGTGTCGTGGGGATCGGCATCGGTGATCAGTCCGCTGACTTTCTCCCAGGGCAGGACACGGAACTGCGAGGCCGTGCCGATCTTCCCGGAGGAGGCGAGGATGTAGGTGCCCACGGCCCGCGCGGACAGGGCGCGCTTCATCGCCGCCTCCTCGGCGTCTCCGGTGGTCAGTCCCGCCTCGGGGTGCACGCCGGTGACGCCGAGCAGGCAGAGCTCCGCCTGCGGATGGTCGAGCAGGGCCGCGGCGGCCGTGAGCCATCCGCAGCGCGTCGACCACGAGCCCGGCGCGGTGGTGGCCGGCCATCGCGTAGCCGACGACCTCGCGGGCGGCCAGGTCCAGTCGGCAGGCCAGATATAGCCAGCCCTCCTGCGTGGGCAGGTACGTGATGTCGCCGACCAGACGGGTGCCGGGCCGGGCGGCGGTGAAGTCCCGGCCGATCAGGTCCGGGGCCGGCCGTGCCTGCTTGCCGGGCCGGGTCAGCGACCGGCGTCTTCGGCGCGTTCCCCCTACGATGCCGCGTTCGCGCATGACACGCTCCACCCGCTTGCGGTTGACCGTCCGGCCCAGCCGGCGCAGCTCGGCATGCACGCGCGGAACACCGTGGGCACCTTTCGAGGCCAGGTGGATCACGGTGGTCTCCTGGGCAAGCGCGTCGTCCGACCGCTTCTTCGCCCGCCTGGTCTGCTCCGCCTCCAGCCAGGCGTAGAACGGGGAACGGACCACGGACCACGCCCAGGACACGGCGCAGCAGGGCCACCGGGCAGACGGCCCTCTCCGCAGCGATGAACCGGTAGACCTCGCTCACCGATCGCTGTCCTTCGCGAAGAAGGCTGCCACTTTTTCAGGATCCCGATCGTCTTCCGCTGCTCGGCGCTCTGCCCGCGCAGCCGCTTGAGCTCCTCGCGCTCCGCGCCGGTCAGCTCGCCCGACGTGCCCCCACCGCGGTCGATATGGTCACGCCTGCCCCAGTCCCGCAGGCTCTCCCGATTCGCCCCCAGATCCCGGGCGACCTCCGTGATCGTCTTCTCGCAGGACCGGGCCACCGCGATCGCGTCCCGCTTGAACTGCTCCGGACACCGCTGGGAGTACTGACTATCCACCTGGCACTACTTCCTCTGGGACCTCATGTCCCAGTCTCCAGGTGTCCAGTCCCGAGGGGAAGCTTCACTGCCCGGCTCCGCCCCAGCGCCGGTTCGGCATACGAAGACCGCAATACCTCCAAGGAGTGACACCGGCTGTCGAACGTCCGACAGCGCCCGCATCACAGTGGCCCCTTGGCCTTCACCGGTCACTGGAACATGCGTTCACGATCTGCCTCTGATTTACCCGTTACGGGTCCCAATCAGGGCCGTTCTTAGAGCACCAGTACGTCCGGCCCCCCTCACGCCCTCATCTGGAGGACGCCATGAATCCTGTGCCCGCTCCTGTGAACGGCCCTGCCGTGTTCGAGCAGCAGCGCCTCGCCGCCTCGCCCCGGATGCTGTACGGGCGCCGTGTTGACGCCCCCGTGGCCCGTGCCGGCCGCTCCTCACACCCGGATACGAGGTGGGGGGCATGAGCGGGGAAAACGCTGCGAAGGCGGAGTCCGGGCAGGAGGTTTCGCAGTCCGAGCGGCTGCTGTTCGGCGGCGAGCTGGCGTACGACATCGGGTGGAGCCGGCACCAGGGGGCATGGCTGGCCCTGGACCTGTGGGCGATGGCCCGCACGCTGCCGAAGCTGGTGGGTGTCGCGGTCCGGCTGGCACACCAGGCCGACGCGCGGGCACTGCGCATCGTGTGGCTCGCGGAGCTGGGCCGCGGCATCGCGCAGGCGGTCGGGCTGGTCGCGGTCAACTCGGTCCTGGGACATCTGCTGGCAGGCGGTTCGACGGTCGAGCGGCTGGAGCGGGCGGTGCCCGCGCTCATGACCGTCGCCGTCACCGCGCTGCTGCTCCCTCCTGCGGTCGGCGTCGACGTCGGCCACCGGGGCACTGGAGCCGAAGGTGCAGCGGGTGGCGACGGAGCGGTACCTGTCGCTCGTCGCCCGGGTGGAGCTGTCGGCGATCGAGGACGACGAGTTCCACCGGCTGCTGGACTCCGCCGGCTACGGGGCGGATTCGGCCCGGCGGATGGTCAAGTACTGCACCTCGGTTCTCAACTCACTGATCTCGTTGGTCGCCGCGGCCGGCGTGCTGACCGTCCTGCACCCCGCGCTTTTGCCGTTGCTGATCGCGATGACGCTGCCGAGCGCGTGGAGTTCGCTGACGATCGCCAAGATGCGCTACATCTCCTTTCATCAGTTCGTTCAGCATGCCCGTGCCGGGCAGTTGCTGGGCCGGCTGCTGATCGACCAGCAGGCCGCCGCCGAGGTCCGCGTCCACGACGTCGGCCCGTTCCTGCTCACCCACTTTCGCGGCATGGCGCAGACCAGTGAGCGGGAACAGACCCGTATGGCGAGCGAGGCTGCGCGCAAGGGGCTGATCGCCGACGGCGCCACCGGGCTGGCCACGGTCATCACCTACGGGGTGCTGGGTGTGCTGCTGTGGACCGGGAGGATGGACCTGGCGGTGGCCGGCACCGCGGTGCTGGCCATCCGCACCGGCTCGGGCAGTCTCGACCAGCTCGTTCTGCAGATCACCGAGCTGCACCAGGAAGCCCTGTTCGTCGCCGACTTCGAGAAGCTGTGCCGGGAAGCCGCCGAGCGGGCCATCCCCGCCACCGGAGTCGACCTGCCCGAGCAGGTGGACGAGATCCGCTTCGAGAAGGTCACCTTCACCTACCCCGGCAGCACCACGCCGGAGCCCTCCCTGCGCGAGGTCGACGTCACCATTCCCACCGGAAAGATCGTCGCCCTGGTGGGCAACAACGGCAGCGGCAAGTCGACCCTGGTGAAGCTGTTGTGCGGCCTGTACCGGCCGGAACGCGGGGTGCGGCCGCATCCTGTGGGGCGGCGTCGACACGGCCACGGCGAACCGGGACCAGATCTTCGGGCGGGTGGCCATGGTGGCCCAGGACTTCTACCGGTGGCCGTTCACCGCCCGGGTCAACATCGGCATCGGCCGCTCCAGCGGCCCGATGGGCGACACCGCGATCGAGGCGGCGGCCGCCTACGCCGGTGCGGACGAGGTCCTGGCGGAGCTGCCGCGGGGCCTGTCCACGCTGCTGGCCCGCGGCTACAAGGGCGGGCACCAGATCTCCGGCGGCCAGTGGCAGAGGATCGGGATCGCGCGGGCGCGGTTTCGCAGTGCCCAGGTGCTGATCGTGGACGAACCGACCAGTGCCCTGGACGCGGCCGCCGAGCAGCGGGTGTTCGACCAGATCCGCAACCTCGCGGCCGAGGGCCAGACGATCGTCCTGATCACTCACCGGCTGCACTCGGTGCGTCATGCGGACCTGATCTACGTCCTCGACCAGGGGCGGATCGCCGAAGCCGGCACATTCGAGGAGCTCATGGACCCGGTTACGGGCACGGGCGCGTTCAGGGATGCCTACCTGCTGCAATCGCGCGCCTACGACCACACAGTCCCCGCTCAGCGCGACAAGACGGTGGATGACGAGCCGGCCGGGGAGCACGCATGAAAGCGGAGCCACAGACCGAAACCACCCTCGTCGCAACCTTGCCGGCCGAGGAGGTGCCGCGTGACGCGTGGTGCTGACCATGTGCTCGGGCTCGGCCACGCCGCTCTGGGCAGATGCGACGGGGGCATCGGTGCGCGCAACGGGCGCGGCAGCCGACCGCCGGGCGGGCTGTCGGATACCGGGTCAGGGTTTACCCGCAGGCTCCGCATACGCCCGCCTCGGCGGGGCGGCGGACCCGTGGTGAACCTGCCCGGTCCCCGCACCACCCCTGCTGCCGATGGTGGGAAGACGCCCCTGCGAGGCCACCGTGCGTTCACCGTCCGCCCGGAGGAGGCCGAGGGGGTGCTCCGTGACTGCCTGTCCTGACTCCTCCACCGCGCCCGCATCGTTGTGGCGACACCGCAACTTCCGCCGTTACCTGACTGGTCAGGCAGCCAGCGTGACCGGCAGCTCGATCAGCGCCATGGTGATCCCCGTGCTGGCGGTACTCGAACTGGACGCCACCGCCGCCGAGGTCGCCTGGCTGTCGTTCCTGGGCCAACTGCCGCCCGCACTGCTGGCCTTGCACGCCGGGGCGCTCGCCGACCGCCACTCCAAGCGGAAGCAGATGATCATCGGCGATCTGATCAGCGCCGCCGCGCTGGCCGGCGTGCCGGTGGCGGCCGCACTGGACAAGCTGTCCCTGGCCCAGCTGATGGTGGTCGCGGCGGTGCAGGGCGCGGCGGGCGTGCTGCACGATGCCGCCGCGCTCAGTCTCCTGCCCAGCCTGGTCGACCGGTCGCTGATCCAGCGGAGCAACAGCCGCATCGGCGGGCTCTTCGCCGTCGCCGCCACCGCGGGCAGCAACCTCGGCGCCGCACTGACCGCGCTCCTCGGCCCGGCCCGGGCACTCCTCGGGGACGTCCTCTCCTACCTCATCAGCGCCTGGTGCACCGCCCGCATCCAGGCACCCGAGAGCCCCCGGGCACCAGCCGAGGGCCGCCGGCTGCACACCGAGATCGGTGAGGGCCTGCGCTACGTGCACCGCGACCACCGCTGCGCACGCTGACCCTGGTCAACGCCACGACGTCGGCCGCCCTGGCACTCCTCAACACCCTGTGGACGCTGTACCTGCTCCGGTCCCTCGCGATGAGCGCGACCGCCTTCGGCGTGGTCCTGGGACTCGGAGCCCTGGGCGCGGCGGCCGGCGCTCTGGCCGCCCCGGTACTCGCGGAGCGGTACGGGCCCGGACCGCTGATGCTCGCCGCGCTCGCGATCACCCCGCTCACCCAGATCCCTCTGCTGCTCGCCTCCCCGGGCCTCGCCTGGCAGTTCGCCATCGGGGCTGCCCTGTTCCTTCAGCTGGCCTGCGCCGCCGCCGCGGGAACGACCCAGCGCACCATTCGCCAGGTCATCACCGCCGACGGCATGCAAGCCCGCATGCAGGCCGTGAGCACCTGGCTCACCTCCGGTGCGCGGCCGGCGGCCGCACTCCTCGCCGGCGGGCTCGGCACCTGGATCGGCGTGACCCCCTGATCGTCGGCACCTGCCTCCTCGTCGTCCCCCTCGCGATCCTCTACCGCTCCCCGCTGCGAGGCCTGATGCAGATGCCCGGCGTGCCTCCTGCGCCTCCCCCTTCAGCAGACGCCCTCGTACAACCGGCGCCAGCACCGTTGGGGCCGACTGTGCCCAATCCCGCGGCCGCCGGGGATGTGCGGCGCGACCGCTCTTCGGAAGGGAGCCCGTGAGCACGGAACTGAACATGGCCGGTGACCCGAAGCGGGCCTCACAAGGTGGCCTGTCCAGTACGCCGAACACGCCCTTGCCACCCAACCCCCACACCTCGCTCCACGACTCCCGGGGTGATCACGTGCCGCCCTCTGACCGACGTGGAACCGGACGTCGGGCAGCAGGCGGTCATCAGTACCCGCACCGGTGTGCTGGTCCCCCGGCTCACCCCCGCGCCGCCCGGAGACGAGTCCAAGTCGGTGGAGACCATCCAGCGCCATGCCTACGACCTGCTGTCAGAAGGCTTGGGCCCCGGCTTCGACGGCCCGTTGACCTTGGTCGTGGACACGACCGGGTTCGGGGAGACCCGGGTCACCACGGACCCGGTCGTCAAGACCGCACGGGAGCGCGACGTCCTCGTCCTGGTGGCGGAGAGGCTGTCGAACGCCGACATCGGGACGCACATCCACCTGGGGCCGGCGCGGTGAAGGACCACGTCAGGACGCTTGGCGCGGCCGGGTCGATGTGGCCCGGCCCGCGGCCAAAGCGCCGTAGAGACCACCGTGCCCGCGACGGTGTTCACCCACCAGCGACAGCTCCACCAGCGACCGTACCGGGCCGTCGGCACACAACACCGCGTCCGCGAGCTCGAACAGCGCGTCCGCACGCCTGGACAGACAGAAGTGGAACTCACCCCGGAAGCGTGACAGTTCCGCAAACGGATCCTGCCGGACCGCGTAATGCAGCAGATTCATCCTCACGGCCTTCGTACTGAGCTTGTGTGTTCCTTGGTCGGATCACATGCTCAGCCGAAGGCCGCCCGCACGTACGGCAGTCATCAGCCCGAGTGATCAAGTAGGAGGACTCGTCCGGGCCCTGAGGTTGGAGATCAAGTCGGGCCCGTCCAGCGGATCATGCCTGGAACGCGGTGGTCCGACACGCTCATCTGCGCGTTGTCGTCTGGTGAGGGAGGAGAATCAGCGGCATGGCCATGGTGAAAGACATCGATGTCCGCGGGATGCAGCACTGTGAGACGACGGCGCTGGGCGTGCTGCTGCGGCATGAGGGAATCGACTTGTCCGAACCCATGCTGTTCGGGCTGGGCTCCGGGTTGTCCTTCATCTACTGGGACAGCAAAGGCATGGGCTTTCCCTTCCTGGGAGGCCGGGTCAAGCCGTTCGAGCTCACCAGGAACCTGGCCGCCGTACTCGGACTTGAGCTTCTGGTCGGGGAGACCGCCTCCCCGCGCAAGGCGTGGCAGAACGTGACGGCACCCATCGACGCCGCCGGCCGGTCGGCCTTCAGCTCGACAGTTACCACCTGGACTACTTCAGCACCAAGGTGCACTTCGGCGGGCACGTCGTGGCCATGTACGGCTACGACGAACAGGACGCCTACCTGGTGGACACCGGCCCGCAGGGCGGAGCCGTCTCGACCAGCCTCGCCGGCCTGGCCAGGGCCCGGGCCGAGCGCGGCCCCATGACCGCCAAGCACCGCTCTTTCACCATCACCGCGCCCAGCAGCCTGACGTCACCGCAGGACCGGATCATCCCCGCGATCAAGACCTGCGCCGACGCCTTCCTGAACCCGCCCATCGCGAACCTGGGTTACCGGGGCATCGAGAAGACTGCCAGGCAGGTGCCGAAGTGGCTGCAGCGCAGCGACAATCCGCGGGAGGACCTGCCGCGGGCAGCCGCCCTCATGGAGAAGGCCGGCACCGGCGGCGCCCTGTTCCGCAATCTCTACCGGGACTTCCTCGCCGAGAGTGTCCAGCTGATCGACAACAGCCACCTGCGCACTGGCCACAGCCTGTACACCGAGGCCGCCACCCTCTGGACACAGGTGGCCGCACTCGTCGCGGCAGCAGGCGAATCCGGTGACGCGGAGAAGCTCGTGCAGGCCGGCTCCGTCCTCCATGAGCTCTCGCACATCGAACACGATGCGATGCGGGCACTCAGCAGGCTCTAGTAGGGTCGGGGACTGGCGCGGTGGCTTCCGCTCCGTTTCCAGCCCCCGCCGCT
>RHMC01000131.1 GCA_003719395.1 Streptomyces altiplanensis | reverse complement strand
ACGCGTAGTGCCCGGCCCGCCCGGCCAGCAGCCGCTCCGCGTCCCGTACGGCGGACGCGCGCCCGACCACGTGTCGACGACGACGTCCCACTCCCCCTGCTCCAGCGCCGCGAGGCCGTCCTCGGCCGTGCGGTCGCCGTGCAGGGCGACGACGCCGGGAGGCGGCGCGTGGTGTCCGCGGTGGAACACCGTCACGTCCCAGCCCCGCGCCAGCGCGTCGTCGCCCTGCGACGGCGACGCACGGCCGAGGACGGCCTCGCGGCGCTGGAGCAGGGGGAGTGGGACGTCGCGTCGACACGTGGTCGGGCGCGCCGTCCGCCGTACGGGACGCGGCGCGGCTGCTGGCCGGGCGGGCCGGGCACTACGCGTACGTGTCGAGCGCGTCCGTGTACCGGTACCCGTCCCCGGCGGGGCAGGGCGAGGACGGGCCGCTGGTCGACGGGCTCGGCCGACGCGGGCGGGGACGTCGCCTACCCGCAGGCCAAGCGGGGCGGTGAACTCGCCGCGGCCGGGGCGTTCGGCGACCGGGCGCTGCTGCGCGGGCCGGGCTCATCCTCGGCCCCGGCGAGAACATCGGCCGGCTGCCGTGGTGGCTGACGCGCATCGCCCGGGGCGGGCCGGTACTGGCTCCCGGGCCGCGCGACCTGGCGTTGCAGTACGTCGACGCGCGTGACCTGGCGGCATGGATGCTGGACGCCGCCGCGGGCGGTCTGGGGGGACCGTACAACCTCGTCAGCCCGCGCGGGCACGCCACGACGGGCGAGCTGCTGGAGGAGTGCGTACGGGCGACGGGGGCCGACGCACGGCTGCGCTGGACCGACCCGGAGGTGATCCTGGCGGCCGGCGTCGAACCGTGGTCGGAGCTGCCGGTGTGGGTTCCGCCGGGGGAGCTGTACGTCGCGCTGCACGACACCGGCGTCGGCAAGGCGCTCGGCGCGGGGCTGCGCTGCCGGCCGGTGGCCGAGACGGTGGCCGACACCTGGGAGTGGCTGCGCGAGCTGGGCGGGGTGGCCCCGCAGCGGCCCGACCGGCCGGTGGTCGGCCTGGCCCCGGAGAAGGAGGCGCGGGTGCTGGGGCGGCCGGAGGCCTGAGAACGCCCGAAGGGCGGGGCGGGTACGGGACCGTCCGTACCCACCCCCGCCCTGGCAGGGGTGCTGATGCCGCCCGGCGGCACGGGACTGGCCGCGACAGGACGTTCGCGCGCCCGGGCGGAGTTCGGGGAGGGGAGAGGAATGAGGAGGGAAGAAGGGGCCCGCGACGGGTGGCGATGAGCCGCGGGGTGTCCTCCCCTCAGGTCGAGGAGGGCACTCCGTGAGCCTTGACCACCGCACTGGCTCGCTCGCCGCCGCGGCACCCGTTCCGTCCGTGACACCGGCCACCCCTCATAAGGGCCGGTGGTACGGACTGCGCGGCGGGCCGGACCTCCCGTCAGGCCCTCCGCGCGGTCTCGGTGTTACTCGTCGCGCAGAGCGCGGACCGCTTCCTCCACGCGCTTGCCGTACTCCGCGTCCGCGGCGTGGAAGTGCGCGAGGTTCTTCTCGATCACGTCGTCGCGGCTGACCTGCGAGAGGCCACCGGCGATGTTCGCGATCAGGCGGGACTTCTCCTCGTCCGACATCAGACGGTAGAGCTCACCGGCCTGGAAGAAGTCGTCGTCCTTGACGTGCTGGGCGTTGGCGTGCGTGCCGGTCCAGCCGGACACCGCGAGCGGGGCGGAGAGCGCCTCGTTCGTCTGGGCCGGGCCGTCGTAGGAGTTCGGCTCGTAGTTCTTGTCGTGGCGCGAGCCGTAGCGCGTCGCCATGACGCCGTCCCGGCCGTAGTTGTCGGCCTTGGTCGCCTTCGGGGCGTTGACCGGCACCTGGGTGTGGTTGACGCCGAGGCGGTAGCGGTGGGCGTCCGCGTAGGCGAACAGCCGGCCCTGGAGCATCTTGTCGGGCGAGGGGCCGATGCCCGGAACGAAGTTGTTCGGGGAGAAAGCGGCCTGCTCGACCTCGGCGAAGACGTTGTCCGGGTTCCGGTCGAGGACCAGACGGCCGACCCGCTGGAGCGGGTAGTCCGCGTGGGGCCAGACCTTCGTCACGTCGAACGGGTTGAAGCGGTAGTCGGCCGCCTCCGCCGCCGGCATGATCTGGACGTACAGCGTCCAGGACGGGTTGACGCCCCGCTCGATGGCCTGGAGCAGGTCCGTCTGGTGCGAGTTGGGGTCCTTGCCGGCGATCTCGGCGGCCTGCTCGGACGACAGGCAGCGGATGCCCTGGTTCGTCTTGAAGTGGTACTTGACGAAGAAGGCCCCGCCCTCGGCGTTCGTCCACTGGTAGGTGTGCGAGCCGAAGCCGTTCATGTGGCGGTACGACGCGGGGATGCCGCGGTCGCCCATCAGCCAGGTGATCTGGTGGGTGGACTGCGGGGAGTGCGCCCAGAAGTCCCAGACGTTGTCCGGCTCCTGCTTGCCCGTGAAGGGGTCGCGCTTCTGGGAGTGGATGAAGTCGGGGAACTTCACCGGGTCGTTGAGGAAGAACACCGGGGTGTTGTTGCCGACGAGGTCGTAGTTGCCCTCTTCGGTGTAGAACTTCACCGCGAAGCCGCGCGGGTCGCGGACCGCGTCCGCGCCACCGAGGTTGTCGGCGACGGTGGAGAAGCGGACGAACGTCTCGGTCCGCTTGCCCACCTCGCCGAGGAAGTCGGCGCGGGTGAAGCCGGTGACGTCGTCCGTCACCTCGAAGTAGCCGTACGCACCGGAACCGCGGGCGTGGACGACGCGCTCCGGGATGCGCTCACGGTTGAACCGGGCCAGCTTCTCCAGCAGGTGCTGGTCCTGGAGGAGGAGCGGGCCACCGACACCGGCGGAGGCGGAATTCTGGTTGTCGGCGACCGGGGCGCCTGACTCGGTCGTGAGCACACGCTTCGACATGGGGACCTTCCTGCGGGATCTGCTGGCGGCGTGAGGAGCGTAAGTACGCATCGATCGCGACGTCAACAGTTTGTTGAAGTTGAAGTGGAAGAGGACGGTCGGCCGGAGGCGGCGCGAAGAGGGATCCGGGCGGCGGCAGCGCCTGGGCGCGACAGGACAGGTGTCAGCGCTGCCGCAGCCCGGAGTTCAGGGGCGGTCAGCCCTGGACGGGCTGACCGGAGAGGCGCTCGACCGAGCGCAGCAGGGCGGAGTGGTCCAGACCGCCGTCGCCCTGGGCGCGCAGCGAGGCGACCAGCTGGGCGACGACCGCGCCGACGGGGAGCGCCGCACCGACATTGCGGGCGGCGTCGGTGACGATGCCCATGTCCTTGTGGTGCAGGTCGATCCGGAAGCCGGGGGCGAAGTCCCGGTTGAGGAAGTTGGCCTTCTTGCGGGTCAGGACGGTCGAGCCGGCCAGTCCGCCGTTGAGGACGTCGAGGGCCGCTTCGAGGTCGACGCCGGACTTCTCCAGGAAGACCACGGCCTCGGCGCACGCCTGGATGTTGACCGCGACGATCAGCTGGTTGGCGGCCTTCACCGTCTGGCCGGAGCCGTGCGGACCGCACAGGACGATGGTCTTGCCGAGCGCTTCGAGGACCGGCTTGGCGGCGTCGAAGTCCTCCTGCGAACCGCCGACCATGATCGACAGTACGGCCTCGATCGCGCCGGCCTCGCCGCCGGAGACGGGGGCGTCCAGGACGCGCAGGCCCTTCTCGGCGCCGGCCTTGCCCAGGTCGACGGAGGTCTGCGGGGTGATCGAGGACATGTCGATCAGGAGGGCGCCCTGCTTGGCGTTCTCCAGGATGCCGTCCTCGCCGTACGCGATCGCCTCGACCTGCGGGGAGGCGGGCACCATCGTGATGATGACGTCGGCGTCCCTGACGGCCTCGGCGATCGAGGACGCGCCCTTGCCGCCGGCGGCGACGAGGCGGTCGATCTTGGCCTGCTCCAGGGTGTAGCCGGTGACGTCGTAACCCGCCTTCAGCAGGTTCTCGGACATGGGGGAGCCCATGATGCCGAGTCCGATGAAGCCGATCTTGGGGAGAGTGCTCATGAGGGGTGCCTCTTTCAACACACGCGGTTCAGCACACGCGTAGAAATGGTCAGGGGGAGAGCCAGCCGAAGGCTTCGGCGCTCGGGCGGTCGCCGGGCTTGTACTCCAGGCCCACCCAGCCGTCGTAACCGGCCTTCTTGAGCTGGTCGAGCAGCTCTTCCAGCGGCAGCGAGCCCGTGCCGGGCGCGCCGCGGCCCGGGTTGTCGGCGATCTGCACGTGGCCGGTCTTCCCGGCGTACGCCGCGATCACCTCGGGGAGGTTCTCGCCGTTCATCGACAGGTGGTAGATGTCCAGGAGGAACTTGGCGTTGCCGAGTCCGGTGGCCTCGTTGACCTTGTCGACGACCGCGATGCCGGCCGGTGCGCTCACCAGCGGGTAGAGCGGCGACTCCGGCTTGTTGAGGGTCTCGATCAGGAGGATCGCGCCGACCCGGTCGGCGGCGCGGGCGGCCACCACCAGGTTCTCCAGGGCGAGCTTGTCCTGGACGTCCGGGTCGGCCCCTTCCACGCGGTTGCCGTAGAGCGCGTTGAGCGCCTTGCAGCCCACCGAGGCGGCGAAGTCCGCCGCGACGTCGATGTTGGCGCGGAAGCGGTCCGACTCCTCGCCGGGCACGGAGAGCGCGCCGCGGTCCGGACCGGGCAGCTGCCCGGCGTAGAAGTTCAGGCCGACCAGCTGGGTGCCGGCCTCGTCGAGCGCCTTCTTGCCGTCGAGCTCGGCCTGGTCGGGGGTGGGGGTCTCGATCCAGGGCCACCACAGCTCGACCGCCTTGAAGCCCGCCGCGGCGCGGCCGCGGGGCGCTCCAGGAGCGGGAGTTCCGTGAAGAGGATCGAGAGGTTCACATCGAAGCGCTGGTCCGTGTAGCCCATGAGGGTTTCGGCGCTCCTTCCGTATTGCGGAAGTTATTTTCTGCTTGATGGAATGTTGCATGGTGGCGCGGAGGGCTGTCAAGGGGGTGTGGCCAGGCCGGGGGGTGCACGCCCCGTCGACGGCGGCCCCCGTGACCGACTGACGGACCCCGGATCCCCGCCAGTACCGTGGGGGCATGGTGCGATTGAGAGTGGAGTTCACGACCGAACCCTTCGACCTCGACGAGGCGCCGGCGCACGCGCTGGCGGCCCGCGAGGTCATCCAGGTGGCCGAACTGGACGCCGTGGACGTCGGCCCGTTCGGGAACACCGCCGAGGGGGGTGCGGACGCGGTGCTGACCGCGGTCGACGCGCTGCTGCGCACGTCGCTGCCGCCGGGCGCCACCCGGGTCTCGTTGCAGGTCAACGTGATCGGGGAGGGCGAGAAGTGACGGATCTCGGCGCGCCGGACGACCACCCCCTCGTCATCGCGGTCAAGCCGCTGGTCGACGCCATGGGCGGCGAGATGATGGTGCCGGAGCAGGCGGCGGCCGACGACGTGGTGCTGGCCTGGGAGGGCCGGGACGTCGTCGCCGTGCGGCTTCCGCAGCTCTCGGACTCGCTCGACCACATCCTGGCCGCCCTGGAGCGCCGGCACGGCATGCCGCTGGCCGAGCTCGACCGCAAGGAGAAGCAGTCGGTCGTACGGGCCCTGGAGGCGCGCGGCGCCTTCTCGGTGCGGCACGGCGTGGAGACTGTGGCGAGCGCCCTGGGGGTCAGCCGCTTCACCGTCTACAACTACTTGAACAGGGAGAACAGCTCCAAGGGTGAGTAGCGCGCTGTCCAGCAACTGGGCATATTTGATCGATCATTTCCAGGAGCCGCCGTCCGCACACCAGGACGGCGGCTTTTGCGTTCGCAAGATTTCAACAAAGTGTTGACGCGCTGTTCTTGAGGGCGTTAGCTATGCCCAGCCCGTCCAGCACAAGGCCACGGAGGCTCCCGTGACTTCAGGTTCGACGCCGGGCCTCGCCCGGTTCAACACCTCGGCGGACAGCGAGGCCCTGGCCACGCTCCACGAGGTGTGCGCCAGCTCGGCGTGGGGAAGCAAACTGCTCGCCCAGCGCCCGTACGCCAACGCGGAAGCCCTCTTCCTCGCCAGTGACGCCGCCACGGCCGAACTGACCACCGAAGATCTGGCCGAAGCGATGGCGGGCCACCCGCCGATCGGCCGGCCCAAGCCCGGAGACCCGACCTCCTCCCGCGAGCAGCGGGGGATGGCCGGAGCGTCCGAGGAACTCAAGGCCGAGATGCTCGAACTGAACCTGGCCTACCAGGAGAAGTTCGGGCATGTCTTTCTGATCTGCGCCACCGGTGCGACCGGTGAGCAGATGCGTGACGCGATGCGGGACCGGATCGGCAACACCGCCGAGGCGGAGCGCGAGATCGTGCGCACCGAACTCGGGAAGATCAACCGGATCCGGCTGACCCGTCTCGTAGAAGAGGACAAGGACTGATGAGCACCGCGACCACTGCTTCGGTGTCCACGCACATCCTGGACACCAGCATCGGACGCCCCGCCGAGGGTGTCGCCGTCTCGCTCACCGCCCGCAGCGGCAGTGACGCCGAGTGGGTGGCGCTCGGCGGGTCCGCCACCGACGCGGACGGGCGCTGCAAGGACCTGCCGGCCCTGCCGGAAGGCACGACCCACGTACGTCTCGACTTCGAGACCGAGGCGTACTTCTCGAACAAGTCCAGCACGAAGAAGCAAGCCGAGGCACAGCAGGACGCCCCCCGCGCAAGGGACAGCGGCGCGTTCTTCCCGGAGGTGGCGATCACGTTCGCCGTCGTACCGGGCGAACATTTCCACGTACCGCTGCTGCTCAATCCGTTCGGCTACTCCGTATACCGAGGGAGCTAGCACCGACATGCCCACGATTCTCGGCCAGAACCAGTACGGCAAAGCAGAGAACCGCGTCGTCAGGATCACGCGGGACGGCGACACCCACCACATCAAGGACCTGAACGTCTCCGTCGCCCTCTCCGGCGACATGGACGACGTCCACTACTCCGGATCCAACGCGAACGTCCTGCCCACGGACACCACCAAGAACACGGTGTACGCGTTCGCCAAGGAGTACGGCATAGAGTCCGCCGAGCAGTTCGGCATCCACCTCGCCCGGCACTTCGTGACGTCGCAGGAGCCGATCAAGGTCGCCCGGATCCGGATCGAGGAGTACTCCTGGGACCGCATCGCGACCTCGGACAACAACTCGAAGTTCATCGGGTCGGACGAGGTCAACCACTCCTTCGTCCGCAAGGGCCAGGAGCTGCGCACCACGCAGATCACCTTCGACGGTGAGAAGTGGGAGATCATCTCCGGCCTCAAGGACCTCACGGTCATGAACTCCACCAACTCGGAGTTCTGGGGCTACGTCAAGGACAAGTACACGACGCTCAAGGAGGCGTACGACCGCATCCTGTGCACCGACGTCTCCGCCGCCTGGCGCTACAACTGGACCAGCGACGAAGAGCGGATGCCCAACTGGGAGAAGTCGTACGAGCAGGCCAAGAAGCACATCCTCCAGGCCTTCGCCGAGACGTACTCCCTCTCGCTCCAGCAGACCCTGTACCAGATGGGTTCGCGGGTCATCAACAGCCGCAGCGAGATCGACGAGATCCGCTTCTCGCTGCCGAACAACCACCACTTCCTGGTCGACCTCGAGCCCTTCGGGCTGAAGAACGACAACGAGGTCTACTTCGCCGCCGACCGTCCCTACGGCCTCATCGAGGCCACCATTCTGCGGGACGGCGTCGAGCCGAAGATCCCGGTCGACATGACCAACCTCTGACGCGGGACCGGTACGCCCCCGCCCGCCCGTAGTCGGGCGGGGGCGCCCCGGACCGGAGGGAACATCCCATGGCACAGCCTGCAACGGAGCCGGCAGAAGCAGCAGAAGGCCCGTGTTCCGCCCCACTGGCAGGACCGATGGTCCACCCGGTGGATGAAAAGCTCTCCACTTCGCGGCTCGTCCCCGCCGCCCTCCAGCACATCGCCGCCATGTACGCGGGCGTGGTCACCCCTCCGCTCATCATCGGCCAGGCCGTCGGCCTGGACGCCGCGGGAATGACCCGGCTGATCGCCGCGAGCCTGCTCATCGCCGGCCTCGCCACCATCCTGCAGACCATCGGCATCGGCGGCTTCGCCGGAAACCGGCTGCCCTTCGTGAACGCCGCGTCCTCGGCCGGCATCGCCCCGATGCTCGCCATCGCGGAGACCACCGCCCCCGGGCACCAGCTCCCCGCGATCTACGGCGCCGTGATGGTCGCCGGAGTCTTCTGCCTCACCGTCGGTCCCTTCTTCGGCCGGCTGCTCCGCTTCTTCCCGCCCCTGGTCACCGGCGTCGTCATCACCCTCATCGGCGTCACGCTGATGCCCGTGCCGGTCACCTGGGCACAGGGCGGCGACAAGACCGCCGCCGACTTCGGCGCCATGAAGTACCTCGCGCTCGCCGCCTTCACGCTCATGGTCATCCTGCTGATCCAGCGCTTCGGCAAGGGTTTCGTCAAGCAGGTCGCGCTCCTCCTGGGCATGCTGGTGGGCACGCTCGCCGCGATCCCGTTCGGTATGGCCGACTTCAGCGCGCTGAAGTCCGCGCCGGTCGCGGCGCTGCCCACGCCCTTCGCCTTCGGCGTCCCCGAGTTCCAGCCCGCCGCGATCCTCTCGCTGTGCATCGTGATGCTGGTGCTGATGACCGAGTCGTCGGCCGGCATGCTCGCCCTCGGCGAGATCTGCGAGCGCAGGACCAACGGCAGGACCATCACCCGCGGTCTGCGCACCGACGGCATCGCCACGCTCGTCGGCCCGGTCTTCGGCGGCTTCCCCACCAGCGCCTTCGCCCAGAACGTCGGAGTCGTCACCCTCACCAGGGTGCGCAGCCGGTACGTCGTCGCCGTCGCCGGCGGAGCGCTCCTGGTCCTCGGCGCCTTCCCGGTGCTCGGCGCGGTCGTCTCCACCGTCCCGATGCCGGTACTCGGCGGCGCGGGCATCGTCCTCTTCGGCTCGATCGCGGTCAGCGGCATCCGCACCCTCTCCGAGGCCGGACTCGACGACAGCTCCAACATCATCCTCGTGGCGGTCTCGCTCGGCGCGGGCATCATCCCGCTCGCCGCGCCCACCTTCTACGTGGACTTCCCCGCCTGGGCACAGACCGTGCTCGGCTCCGGAATCAGCGCCGGCGCCCTGGTCGCGGTCCTGCTCAACCTCTTCTTTCACCATCTCGGCACCCGGAGCCACGCGGCTGCGGCACTCAAATCCTCCTAGGGTCCTGCCGTGCCCACAACACCGAGCGAAGAAGGACGCACCATGGCAGCATCACCGGCAGCCGCGCGCACCATCATCGAGAACTGTGCCATCGCCACCGTCGACGCCAACGACACCGAGTACGCCTCGGGCCACGTCGTCGTCGCCGGCAACCGCATCGAGTCGGTCGGCGCGGGCAGGGCCCCGGAGGGCCTGGAGGACGTCGTACGCCGCATCGACGGCACCGGGCACCTGGTCACCCCCGGCCTGGTCAACACGCACCACCACTTCTACCAGTGGCTGACCCGTGGCCTGGCCACCGACCACAACCTCTTCAACTGGCTCGTCGCGCTGTACCCGACCTGGGCGCGCATCGACGAGCCCATGGCGAGGGCCGGTGCGCAGGGCTCGCTGGCGATGATGGCCCGCGGCGGCGTCACCACCGCGATGGACCACCACTACGTCTACCCCAAGGGCTCGGGCGACCTGTCCGGCGCCATCATCGGGGCCGCCTCCGAGATGGGCGTACGCTTCACCCTCGCCCGCGGGTCCATGGACCGCAGCGAGAAGGACGGCGGCCTGCCCCCGGACTTCGCCGTCGAGACCCTCGAGGGCGCGCTGGCCGCGACCGAGGAGACCGTCAAGAAGCACCACGACGCCTCCTTCGACGCGATGACGCAGGTGGCAGTCGCCCCCTGCTCGCCGTTCTCGGTCTCCACCGAACTGATGAGGCAGGGCGCCGAGCTGGCCCGCCGCCTGGGCGTACGGCTGCACACGCACGGCAGCGAGACGGTCGAGGAGGAGCAGTTCTGCAAGGAACTGTTCGGCATGGGCCCGACCGAGTACTTCGAGTCGACCGGCTGGCTCGGCAGCGACGTGTGGATGGCCCACTGCGTCCACATGAACGACTCCGACATCGCCGCCTTCGCCCGTACGGGCACGGGTGTGGCCCACTGCCCGTCCTCCAACGCCCGCCTCGCGGCCGGCATCGCCCGCGTCCCCGACCTGCTGAAGGCCGGCGTCCCGGTCGGTCTCGGCGTCGACGGCACGGCGTCCAACGAGTCGGGCGAGCTGCACACCGAGCTGCGCAACGCCCTGCTGATCAACCGCCTCGGCGCGCACCGCGAGGCGGCACTGAATGCCCGCCAGGCGCTGCGTCTGGGCACGTACGGCGGAGCCCAGGTGCTCGGCCGCGGCGACCAGATCGGTTCGCTGGAGGCCGGCAAGCTCGCCGACCTGGTGATGTGGAAGATCGACGGACTCGGCCACTCCACCATCGCCGACCCGGTCACCGCGATCGTCTTCGGCGCCGCGGCCCCGGTCACCCTGTCGCTCGTCGACGGCAAGCCCGTCTCGAGGACAACCACCTGATCACGGTGGACGAGGACGCCATCGCCCGCACCGCGCGGACCGAGTCCCAGCGGCTCGCGCGGATCGTCTCGCAGGGCTGAGAGTCCCCCGGAAGTCCGGCTGAGGGGGACGGCCCTCAGCGCGGCCGCGGACCCGAGCGGGGTCCACGGCAGCTGTGCCCGGGGGCGCGCGCCCAAGCGCCCGCGCCCCCGGGGGCGGTGACGGACCGCCACCGCGACCGTCTCCTCCCGCACCCCCTCCAAGACCCCACAGCTCCATCCCCAACCCCCCATGCGTCATGCACGTCTGCACCACCTGCTTCAACGCTCCGCTCCGCACCACCTCCAAGACACCCACGTCTCCGCCGACGTGTAACCGACCGGAGGAACCGCCGTGGCCGCCAAGCCCAGGTTTCGCAAAGACGCAGTCGCCGAATCCGATCCCCAGTCCGGATCCCCGTCCGGCCCCGACCTGACCCATCCGGTCGACGAGAAGCTCCCGCCCGTCAAGATGTTCACCAGCGGCCTCCAGCACGTGGCCGCGATGTACGCCGGTGTGGTGGCCCCGCCCATGATCGTCGGCCCCGCGGTGGGCCTCGACGTCAAGGAGACGGCCTTCCTCATGGGGGCCAGCCTCTTCACCGCGGGCATAGCCACCCTCCTCCAGACCCTCGGGTTCTGGAAGATCGGCGCGAAGCTCCCCTTCGTCAACGGCGTGTCCTTCGCCGGTGTGACCCCCATGGTCGCCATCGGCAAGGACCGGGGCCACGACGGCATCGCCGTCATCTTCGGCGCGATCATCGTGGCCGGCATCCTCGGCTTCGTACTCGCCCCGTACTTCTGCAAACTGCTGCGCTTCTTCCCTCCCGTGGTCACCGGCACCGTCATCACCCTGATCGGTGTCTCACTGCTGCCCGTCGCCTTCAACTGGTCGCAGGGCGGCAACTCCCAGGCCGACGACTACGGCTCGATGACCAACATCGGCATGGCCGCTCTGACCTTCGTGATCGTCCTGGCCCTGCGCAAGCTCCTGCGCGGTTTCCTCCAGCAGATCGCGATCCTGCTCGGTCTCGTCATCGGCACCCTCATCGCCATCCCGGTCGGCATCACCGACTTCGGCGCCATCAGGAGCGCCGGCCTCGTCGGCTTCCCGACCCCGTTCTACTTCGGCGCCCCGCAGTTCGAGATCGCCGCGATCATCTCCATGTGCATCGTGATGCTGGTGTGCATGACCGAGTCGACCGCCGACATGCTCGCCCTCGGCAAGATCGTCGGAGGCCCGGCCGACGAGAAGACCGTCGAGGGCGGCCTGCGCGCCGACACCCTGGGCAGCGCGATCAGCCCGCTGTTCAACGGCTTCATGTGCAGCGCCTTCGCACAGAACATCGGCCTGGTCGCCATGACGAAGGTCCGCAGCCGCTTCGTCGTCGCCGCCGGCGGCGGCATCCTGATCCTGCTCGGCCTGTGCCCGGTCCTGGCCTCCGTGATCGCGCTCGTACCGCTGCCGGTACTCGGCGGCGCGGGCATCGTCCTCTTCGGCTACGGTCGCGGCCAGCGGCGTCCAGACCCTCGCCACGGCCGCGCTGGAGAAGGGCGAGAACGCCCTGATCGTCGCCGCCGCCCTCGGCATCGGCCTGATCCCGATCGCGGCGCCGACGTTCTACCACGCCTTCCCCGAGGACCTGCTGGTGGTGCTCGACTCGGGCATCAGCACCGGGTGCGTGGTGGCCATCGTCCTCAACCTGGCCTTCAACCACTTCGGCAAGAAGGGCGGCGAGGGCGAGAACGTCACCCAGCCGGAGATCCCGGACCAGATCCCGGCGGCCGCCCACTGACCACCGGCCACTGAATACGACGGCGTGCGGCTCGGGCAGCTCCGGCCGGTCCCGGCTCCGTTTCCGTCTTCGTTCCAAGCTTCGTTCTTGTCATCGGTGCCGCCCCGATCGGTGGAGCCCGGCACAGGTCTCCCGTACCGGCAGTGAAGTGCTCACCACCGTTCCCCGCACTGCACCCACGCGCAGAAACCCGCGGGCGGCGTGACCGGCACCACCTCGCGACCCAGGGGGAAGGAGGCGGGAATGCCCGTCCGCCGCAACCCCGTCACCAGGTAGAGCGCGTCGTCCACCGGGTCCCGGAACCCCATCGTCAGACGCTGCGCGAACCCGCAGCCGCATCGCGACGGCACAGGCGTCCCGGCGCCCGGGGCCGCGGCCCGGACGGCGGGCCCTGTGCACGCGCGGCCAGTGGCCGAGGCGGTACGAACCGTCCTCGCCCTTGACGGATTCCACGAACCGGCGTGCGCCGCGCGCCGCTTTCACCAGCAACAAGAAGGCCCTCCCCGAGCACAGTGACGAGCGGTGGGACAAGCGGTGGAGCAAGTGAGTCGCGCACGCCGTCGACTCGTCACGGAAAGCATCTTCATCTGCACGCACCGTCATCGGGTGTGCGGAAGCTCTTCCTCCGGTGAACAGTGCGCCGCTCACGCTCTTGTGGGCGGGCCCGCCCGCCTGTAAGGAGCGGCCGTGGTCGCCGTGGTCGGCGCGCCCCGCCCCGGCCTGTAGCGTCGGGGGCATGGGTGAGCACTCTGTAGTGGATGTCGGCGACGTACGCCTGGCCTATCGGACCTGGGGCGATTCGTACGGAGCGCCGGTCGTGCTGCTGCACGGGCTGGGCGCTTCGGCGGCGAGCTGGGAAGAGGCCGGGCAGGCGCTCGGCGAGGAATGGCGGGTCTACGCGATCGACCTGCGCGGGCACGGCGAGAGCGACTGGCCCGACGAGTACGCGGTCGAGCTGATGCGGGACGACGTACTGGGTTTCCTCGACGAGCTGGAGCTGGACCGGGTCGGTCTGGTCGGCCACGGCATGGGCGGCGTCGTCGCCCGCCTGCTGGCCCAGGAGCACGCGGACCGCGTGGAGCGGCTCGTCCTGGAGGACGCTCCGCCTCCGTTCCCCGGCGGTACGGCGGTGCGGGACGTGCGCCCCGACGAGCCGCTGGACTACGACTGGCCCGTCGTGCCGGCCGTCACGCGCCAGCTCGCCGACCCCGACCCGGACTGGCTCGACGGCCTCGGTGAGATCGTCGCGCCCACCCTGATCATCATGGGCGGCCCCGACAGCTCCGTGTCCCGGGACCGGATGCCGGACCTGGCCGCGCTCATCCCCGACTGCCGGACGATCACGATCCCGGCCGGTCGCAGCATCCACGAGGAGCAGCCCCGCCCGTTCGCCCAGGAGGTCACCGAGTTCCTGACCAGCTGATCCCCGGGCGTCTTCGCCGGTCGCCGGGGGAAACGATTCTTCGGTTCTTCCTACCGGTGGTACCAGTCCGTGCTGTCGCTGATGGCGATCGAGACGTACGTCTGATGGATCGCCACCAGGGAGGCCACGAGCCTGGGGTCCCAGTGGTCCTGCAGGACGCGGTAGTCGCCCGCCAGGCCCCGGTAGGACATCACCGCCCGGCCCGCGCCGTCACGCCAGACGATGCGGCGCGGGGTCGCGACCGGGTCCTGCGCCATGCCGGTGAAGGCGGCGACGACCAGCACGAGGTTGAGGGGCAGGAGCACCGTCCACCACAGCGCCCACCACATCAGGCGGCCGGCCGAGCCGCGCACCGGGGGCGCGCCCTCCTGCTCCACGGTCCAGTGCGACCGGCCGATCCGGAAGATCCGTCCGCGCCGCAGGCAGATGCGGCCGATCGGCGCGCCGTCCGGGTCCAGCACCCGGTAGGCGAAGCGCGGCCCGCCGAACCCGAAGCCCGTGCCGCGTTCCGTCGTCACCGAGGCGAGGGCCTCGCTGCCCCGGTCGTCGCCGAACAGGAGGATCTCCCGGGCGCCGGGGAGGTACGCGTTCGGTCCGCCGGAGGTGTTGCGCAGCAGGTACGCCACGGGGCGCGGCCCCTGCGACGTACCGTCCTCGGCGACGATCATGACCGGGGTGCCGGGCTTGACGCCGAGCGAGGTGTCGCGGCCGCGCGCAGTCTGGCTGCGGGGGTCGAACATTCTGTACGTGATCGCCATGCGGCGGCCCCCTGTTCCGTGATCCGGTCTGTTCTGGTCAGTTCCGGGGCGTCAGCCTAATAGCGGACCGTGCGCGCACTCTTGCCGGGCGGCGCCCTCCATGGCATACAGGTCTGGACCATTGCTCTCGAACGAAGGGTCCGACCGTGCAACGCCCCACCGTATGCGCCGTGTTGGCCTGTTCTGTCCTGCTCCTGCTGTCGGCGACCGCCTGTACCGCGACCGAACCGGACCGGGACACCGAGAGCCCCTCCAGACCGGACGGCGTGACGGCCCGCGCGGGCAGCGCGACATCGGTCCACGTGATGTGGGAGCGGTCGACGGACGACGAGGCCGTCACCGGTTACGAGGTGTACGAGAAGGGCGCCAAGGTCAAGACCGTGCCGGGCGCGCGCCGCATGACCGACATCGACCGCCTGACCCCCTCGACCGTCTACACCTTCACCGTCCGCGCCCGTGACGCCGCCGGCAACCTGTCCGCCCCCAGCGGGGCCGTCCCCGTCACGACCCCGGCCCCCACGCCGGACGACCGGAAGGCGCGTCCGCGCCCGCGAAGCTGCGCGGCCGGGCCGAGGGGACCGGCGCGGTGCGCCTGTCCTGGGAGCGGGCCGCCGACGACATGGCCGTCTCGTCGTACGACATCTGGGAGGAGGACTCCCGCATCCACAGCGTGCGGGGAAGCGCCACCACGGCCCGGGTCACCGGCCTGCGGCCCGGAACCGTCTACACCTTCACCGTCCGTGCGCGGGACGCCGCCGAGAACTCCTCCGGGGACAGCAACGCCCTTGACCTGACGACCGCTTCGGGACGCGGGGACGGCCCGTCCACCGCGCCCACCGCCCTGAAGGCGACGGCCACCCGTACGAAGGCGGGTGTGCGCGGCATCGACCTCAGCTGGACACCGCCGCGTACGGCCGGCGACGGCGAGGTGCGCGAGCACCAGCTGTTCCTCAACGGCAGGCTCGCCACGACGATCGTCTGGGGCGCGGCCCCGCCGGCGGGCACGGCGACGTACCGCTTCACGGTCGGCGAGCCGCCCGGCACCCGGTACAGCATCAAGCTCCGCGCGAAGCTCCCGGACGGGAAATGGGGCGACTTCTCGGCGCAGCGGACGGTGGTGACGCGCTGACCGGCGCCGCCGGGGGCGGCACGCTCCGCCCCCGGTGCTGTGCGGTACCGGGGGCGGAGAGCGGAAGGCGCGGAGGGGGTCAGCCGCGCAGCTGCTCGTACGCGGGCAGCGTGAGGAAGTCCGCGTAGTCCTCGTCGAGCGAGACCGTCAGCAGCAGGTCGTGCGCCTGCTGCCACTTGCCGGCCGCGAACGCCTCCTCGCCGATCTCGGCGCGGATCGCGGCGAGCTCCTCGGCGGCGATCTTGCGGGCCAGCTCCGGGGTGGCCTTCCGGCCGTCCTCGAAGACGACACCCGCGTTGATCCACTGCCAGATCTGGGAGCGGGAGATCTCCGCGGTGGCGGCGTCCTCCATCAGGTTGAAGATGGCGACGGCGCCCAGGCCGCGCAGCCACGCCTCGATGTAACGGATGCCGACCTGGACGGCCGAGACCAGGCCGCCGTACGTCGGGACCGCGTCCAGCGAGTCGATGGCGATCAGGTCGCCGGGCGCCACCGACACGTCCTCGCGCAGCCGCTCCTTCTGGTTGGGCCTGTCGCCCAGGACCGCGTCGAAGGACGCCATGGCGATCGGCACCAGGTCCGGGTGAGCGACCCACGAGCCGTCGAAACCGTCGGCGGCCTCGCGGTCCTTGTCGGCCTTGACCTTCTCGAAGGCGACCTCGTTGACCTCGGCGTCCTTGCGGGACGGGATGAAGGCCGCCATGCCGCCGATGGCGTGCGCGCCGCGCTTGTGGCACGTGCGGACGAGCAGCTCGGTGTACGCCCGCATGAACGGGGCCGTCATCGTCACGGCGTTGCGGTCCGGGAGGACGAACTTCGCCCCGCCGTCACGGAAGTTCTTGACGATGGAGAAGAGGTAGTCCCAGCGGCCCGCGTTGAGCCCGGCCGCGTGGTCGCGCAGCTCGTAGAGGATCTCCTCCATCTCGTACGCCGCCGTGATCGTCTCGATCAGCACGGTCGCGCGGACGGTGCCCTGCGGGATGCCGACGTAGTCCTGCGCGAAGACGAAGATCTCGTTCCACAGGCGCGCCTCGAGGTGCGACTCGGTCTTCGGCAGGTAGAAGTACGGGCCCTTGCCGAGCTCGATGAGCTTCTTGGCGTTGTGGAAGAAGTACAGGCCGAAGTCGACGAGGGCGCCCGGCACCGGACGGCCGTCGAACCGGAGGTGGCGCTCGTCGAGGTGCCAGCCGCGGGGCCGCATCACCACGGTCGCCAGCTCCTCGTTCGCCTTCAGGGCGTACGACTTGCCGGACCTGGGGTCGGTGAAGTCGATCCGGCGCGCGTACGCGTCGATCAGGTTGCGCTGGCCGAGGACGACGTTCTCCCACGTGGGGGCGGACGCGTCCTCGAAGTCGGCGAGCCAGACCTTCGCGCCCGAGTTCAGGGCGTTGATGGTCATCTTGCGGTCGGTCGGACCGGTGATCTCCACGCGGCGGTCGTTGAGCGCGGCCGGGGCCGGCGCGACCTTCCAGTCGCCCTCACGGACCTGTGCGGTGTCCGGGAGGAAGTCCAGCGTGGAGGTACGGGCGATCTCGGCACGGCGCTCGGCGCGGCGGGCGAGGAGCTCGTCACGGCGCGGCGTGAACAGCCGGTGCAGCTCGGCCACGAAGGCGAGGGCCGCGTCGGTCAGGACCTCGTCCTGCCGGGGCAGGGGCTCGGCATCGACGATGGCCAGCGGGGACGGCGCTGGTGCGGACATGAGCTGTCACTCCTTAGGCGGGCGACGCCTGACGGCCGCCGGGTCGCCTGCGAACGGCACAGCGTGCCATGGCTCCGAGATACGGTCGCGGGCGCCGTCGGTGGTGCAGGGCGCTTCTGACGTGTGGATAGTAGTTTCCTCATGGTGGAAGTTCAACGGTCTGTTGATGTCGAGATTCTCCGAGTCGACAGAAACTGTCGCTGAGTGCCACACCGGTCACTCCAAGTGGATCAGGTCCTCCGCGGTGTCGATGTCGTACGCCGCGGCCACGTCCCCGCACTCGACGAGCGTGACCGCGTCCTCGTGCTGCTTCAGATAGGCGCGTGCCCCCCGGTCGCCCACCGCAGTCGTCCGGATGTCCGCCCATCGCTCGGCGCCGAAGAGCACCGGAAGCCGCGCCTGCCGTCGTAGGCCGCCGCCACGAGGCTCGAAGGGGAGCGGTACGCCGCCGCCACCCGGCCCACCGCCGCCGCGCCGATCCCCGGCTGGTCGACCAGCGAGACGATCGCGGCGAAGCCCCCGTACCGGCCAGGGACGCCAGACCGGCCCGCAGCGACGAGCCCATCCCCTCGTCCCACCGGGGGTTGTCGACCAGAACGCACCCGCTCAGGTCCGCGCGGGCCCGCACCTCCTCGGCCGCCGCGCCCAGCACCACGTGCACCGGACCGCAGCCGCCCTCGCGCAGCACCCGTACCGCGTGCTCGACCAGCGGCCGCCCCCCGGTGTTCCAGCAGCGCTTTCGGCCGTCCGCCGAGCCGCCGCCCGCCGCCCGCCGCCAGCAGCAGCCCCGCGATCTCCGGGACCCCGTCGTCTCGTGTACGTGCCATGGGTTCTGCCTCCCTCATCGGGACGGGCGCCGACGGCCCCTCCTTGGATAGGGTGCCGTTCCGTATCGGTGTTCAGCGGGGGAGACATGAGTTGATGAGTGGTCAGCAGCCGGACCGGGGCAGTGCCTCACAGGTGTTCCAGCCTCTCGCGGGGGACGACCCGAAGACCGTCGCCGGGTACCGGCTGGCCGCCAAGCTCGGCGCGGGCGGCATGGGCAAGGTGTACCTCTCGTACACGCCCGGCGGCCGGCCCGTCGCCATCAAGGTGATCCGCCCCGAATTCGGCGAGGACCCCGAGTTCCGCCGCCGGTTCGCCCAGGAGGTGCAGTCCGCGCAGCGCGTGCAGGGCCTGTTCACCGCGCGCCGACATCGACGCCGACACCGACGGCGCGCAGCCCTGGCTGGCCACCGCCTACGTGCCGGGCCCCACGCTCGCCGACGCCGTCGTCGCGCACGGGGCGCTGCCCGTCGAGGCGGTGCTGCTGCTGATCGCCGGCATGGCGGAGGCCCTGCACGTCATCCACGGCGCGGGCATCGTGCACCGCGACCTCAAGCCGTCCAACGTGCTGCTCGCCGCCGACGGCCCCCGCGTCATCGACTTCGGCATCGCGTACGCCGCCGACGCGACCTCGCTCACCGGTTCCGGTGTCACCATCGGCACCCCGTCGTTCATGGCCCCGGAGCAGGCCGCCGGCCGCCGGGTGACCCCGGCCACCGACATCTTCGCGCTCGGCCAGGGCGCGGCGTACGCGGCGACGGGGACCCCGGCCTTCGGCGAGGGCACCTCGCACGGGGTGCTCTAAGGTCGTCCACGAGGAGCCCGACCTCACCGGCGTCCCGGAACGGCTGCGGGAACTGGTCACCCGCTGCCTGGCCAAGGACCCCGGGGCCAGGCCGTCGATCACCGAGATCATCGGGATCTGCCAGTCCGCCAACTGCGGAGACGGTGATGCGCGCCCCGAGGACTGGCTGCCGAGCCCGGTCGCCGCCGACATCACGGTACGCGCGGCCGCCCCCGCCCCGGTCCAGACCCCGCCGC